>JBNGDM010000009.1:0-27211 GCA_049975105.1 Rhodovulum sp.
AGCCTTGACGCCAGTCGCTTCTCCGCCCTTTTCCAGAATCTCGGTAATGCGAAGCAGGGTCAACTGCTGGCGATGGCCCTTTGTCCGCTTTGAGCTATGCTTGCGGCGGCGCTTGACGAAATGAATGACCTTGTCACCCTTGATCTGATCGATCACCTCGGCCTGAACGGCAGCACCGGGAACGGTCGGCGCGCCAACCGTACCACCAACCATCAGAACATCGTTGAATTGAACCATCTCGCCGGCATCGGCGGCGAGCTTTTCGACACGCAGCACATCGCCCGTCTGGACCTTGTACTGCTTGCCACCGGTCTTGAGGACCGCAAACATGGGCCTTTTCCTTTTCTCTGCCGCGTCGTGTGGCCCCACCCTACAGGTGGTGTTTTCGCGATACTGCGCCTTCGGACAGCGCGCCCCTGCCGGGGCGTTACCAATGTTAGGGACCCCGAAGCAATGCCCCAGGGTCGAGAGCGCGCGTATGTTCGATTTTCCGCCCGATGTCAAGTGACGTGGCCGACAGAGAGCCTCAGATATCCTGGCCCGAAATGAACTGCGCCGCAGCCAGTCCCAGCTCGCGTGAAATCCGGGTAAAAGCGACGTCGAACCCGGCGAAAAGGGCGCCGTTCAGCGCATTGCCCTCCGGCGTTTCCGACAGTGCGATGTAGTCTTCGAGGACCTCGTCGGATAAAGGCGCATAGGCCATCGCAAGGAAGGAAAACAGCCATTCGCGCGTCTCTACCCGAATCTCGGGCTCCTGCCCCCAGACATCGGCAAGCATCTGTTCCTCGGTAAGATCAAAGTCGAAGGCTCTGCCGTCGGCAAGCCCCCTATAGAATGCCAGATTCGAATTCAGCGCTCCAGCGACATTGGCCTCTACAAGGTTGTTCGCCTCCACGAAGCGTTCGAGAAGATCTAGTCGGGAGTCGCCATCCGCCTGCATCTCTTCCAGTCGTTCGATACTCGCCTCCTCCACGGCGGCATCGAGCAAAGCCCGCCTCGCGGAAAGTTCCAATGAAACGATCCTTGCACCGACTTCAGAACTGAAAAAAACGATCAGCGGATCGAGATCCGTATCGGCCAATCCCCGCTCCAGTGCGCCGCGAAGATCCTCGGCCATCCGCCCACCGTCATAGATGCGCGCCACGGCAGCATCCCAGCGCTCGCTACCGCGCCCGGGAAACATCTCGTCCTCCAGATCGTCGCCATACCCCATGCCCTCTTCGCGCATGATACTAACGAGATCGTGGAGCCCAAGCACGTCCATCAGCAAGTCAACACGCTCTGAGGATTCGGCCGCGGCGGGCATTAAAGGACTGAGAAGAATGACAACGGGAAGGGCTAAAAGGCGTCGCATCGGGCACATCCGGCATATCTTAACTCTATGCAAGGTAATGCCGAAAGAACCGGAATCCAACTCTGGCCGCTGGGATGCGCGCGAGACGCTGCCGGGCTGGAAAAACGGTTGCAAGCCCCTGCGGTTCGCACTAGATGACCGTCCCACAAGGCCACAGGTTGCGGAGAGGTGCCGGAGTGGTCGAACGGGGCGGTCTCGAAAACCGTTGAGCCTTCACGGGTTCCCAGGGTTCGAATCCCTGTCTCTCCGCCATTATCTTTGTGAAAAAGCACGTTGACCTTGCGGGTTCTACAGCACGCTAAAACGCAGCGCTCGACGAGGTCGGTGTTATCAGATCAATGAACAAATCCGGCGTACCGCCAAAGCATAACCCTCGACGCCACAGCCAGCGATCACACCATCGGCCCTGAGCGACACATAGGAATGGTGGCGAAACGACTCCCGCTTATGGACGTTCGAGATGTGAACTTCGATCACCGGCCCCTCGAAGGCGTTAAGCGCGTCCAGAATGGCGACAGACGTGTGGGTGAAAGCCGCGGGGTTTATGATGATCGCGGCGGCCTCGTCACGGGCGCTATGGATCGTTCCTACAATTTCGCCTTCATGGTTTGATTGGAATAGCTTGACGACGTGCCCCTTTGCACCGGCGACCGCCGCGCAGGCGGCCTCGACATCGGCGAGCGTTTCGAAGCCGTAGATGTCTGGCTCGCGCTTACCCAAAAGGTTCAGGTTCGGCCCGTTCAGAATATAAATCGTCTTGCCCATAGGAATCTCCTTGCGTTGCATCATTCCATGGCATGGCAACGGACAACAGCCTGAAAACGCACCTGGGCCAGGGACTCCAGGGCTGGTGGAAATTGACTCAACCTCGGCGCCCTATAGGCTGGTCTCGGGCCGGCAAAAGACCGACCCGTCCAATAGGGAGTGGGACCAATGTGCGATATCTGCGTGATGAATGCCGTCAAGGACCGGATGCTGTCGCGGCGCAGTTTCTTCAAGGCCGGCATGGCGGCGGCCGCGGTGGGCGGCGCGGCAACCGCGCCAGCGGCGCTCGCACAAGGGACATCGGCGGTAACCGACATGACCCATACGCTGTCCGATACGTTCCCAACCTTCGGCGGTTCGCCCGGCATCGCTTACGACAAACAGTTCGACTTCGTCGCCGATGGCTACAACCTCTACTCGCTGACAGTAAACGAGCACACCGGCACCCATATCGACGCGCCGTTGCATTTCTCGGCCGACGGCGCCTCGGTCGACGAGATCCCGGTGCAGAGCTTGGTCTGTCCGCTCTGCATCGTCGACATCCGCGCCCGCGCCGCAGAGGATCGCGACACGCAGGTGACGCCCGACGACCTCAAGGCTTGGGTCGCCAAGCACGGGGACATTCCAGATGGAGCGTGCATCGCAATGAACTCGGGGTGGGCGGACAAGGTCGACACACTTGATTTCCGCGGCGCCGATCCCGCGCGGCCAGGCGGCCTTCACTTCCCCGGCTTCCATATCGAGGCGACGCAGATGCTGCTCGAGGAAACGACCGCGATCGCCATGGCGGTGGACACGCTATCGCTCGACCACGGTCCGTCAGCAGATTTCGCAACGCATTACGCTTGGTTGCCGGCAGGCCGGTACGGGATCGAGTGCATCGCTGGGTTGGATTCGTTGCCCGCGACCGGTTCCACCATTGTCGTCGGCGCACCCAAAGTGAAGGGCGGCACCGGAGGGCCTGCGCGCATCTTCGCGCTGGTATGATGGTCCGCGCGTCGGTATCTCCAGCGCATAACTCGCGGAGCAAGGAGGCCCCATGGCCACGGTGAAAATCTGGAGTGACGCGGAGGCCGACGCAGACCCGCGCGTCAAGGCGGTGTTCGACGACATTCGCGCCACCCGCAAGACCGATTTCGTCAATAATGTCTGGCGGGCACTCGCCAATCAGCCCAGCGTTCTGGAATCGACCTGGGCGCAGGTCAAACAGGTGATGGCGCACGACAGCGGACTGAATCCGCTGGTGAAGGAGATGTTGTACCTGGCGGTCTCGATCTCGAACGGCTGCGAGTATTGCGTCCATTCGCACACGGCATCCGCTCGGGCCAAGGGCATGACCGACGCTCAGTACGAGGATTTGCTGGCGGTGGTGGGGTTGGCGTCGACCACCAATGCGCTGGTAACTGCGCTGCAGGTGCCGGTCGATCCAGAGTTCAAGGAGTGAGCCCCATGGACCGCGCGATCATCGCCCGCGAGCCCGGCGGCCCCGAAGTGCTCGGCTGGGTGGAATGGCCGGTCCACGCTCCCGAGACAGGCGAGGTGCTGGTGCGCCATACCGCGATCGGGCTGAATTTCATCGACACCTATTTCCGCTCGGGCCTTTACCCCTGGCCGGGTGACATCCTGATCCCAGGCGGCGAAGCCGCGGGCGTGATCGAGGCGCTGGGTCCGGGTGTCGAGGGCTTCGCTGTGGGCGACCGTGTGGCTTATACGACGCCCAATGGCGCCTGCTGCACGGCGCGCGCGATCCCTGCCGACCGGCTGGTTAAGCTGCCCACGGGCGTTCCCGACGAGATCGCGGCAAGCGTCATGCTGAAGGGGCTGACCGCGCATTACCTGATGCACGACAGCTACCCCGCGCGCGGGGGCGAGACGGTCCTTGTCCACGCGGCGGCGGGCGGCGTGGGGCTGCTGCTCGGCCAGTGGCTGAAGGCACGGTGCGTGCGCGCCATCGGCACCGCAGGCGGCCCCGAGAAGGTGGCGCTGGCCCGGGCGCATGGCTACGACGTGGTCATCGACTACCGGGCGGGCGACTTCGTGCCCGCGGTCATGGCGGCCACAGACGAAAACGGCGTCGAGGCGGTCTACGACAGCGTAGGGCGAGACACTTGGCGGGGCTCGCTCGCCTGCCTCAAAAAGCGCGGCATGTTCGTCAATTTCGGGCAATCCTCGGGCACACTGGACGAGTTTCGCATGTCGGACCTCGCCAAGGGCAGCCTGTCGGCCACGCGCCCGGTGCTGTTCGACTTCATAGCAGATCCGGTCGAGTTGCGCTCTCGCGCCGACGACCTGTTCGGCGCGATTGAAACAGGTACTCTGACACCGCGCGTCGGCCAGATCTGGCCGCTGTCCGAAACCGCCGAGGCGCACCGCGCGCTTGAGGGCCGCGCGACGACCGGGGCAACGGTCCTGATCCCATGAATGCGGCCCCCTTTTCCTCTTCCCTTCCCCGGCGCTGTCTGAAAAGTTGCACAGCAACGGACCGACGCTACGAAGGAGGAGAGCCATGACAGGTCTTACTCGCCGCGGTGTTATGGGCGCGCTGGGCGCCGCCGCTCTCCCGCTGATGGCTCGTCCTGCGCTGGCGCAGACGAAACTGACAGTTGGCGCGCTCCGCTTCACCAGCCACGCCGCCAGTTTCGTCGCCTATGAGCGCGGCTATTTCGCCGCCGAAGGCTTGGACGTGGAGTTCAAGTTCTTCCAAGCCGCCCAGCCGATGGCAGTCGCCATCGCGAGCGGCGATGCTGATTACGCGGTGACCGCGATCTCGGGCGGGTTGATCTCGCTGGCCGAGAAGGGCGCGACCAAGGTCATCGGAGGCGCGCTGTCCGAGGAAAAGGGCATCGACGGGCAGAAGATCCTCGCCTCGAACGCTGCCTACGAGGCGGGGCTGACCAGCCCCGCGGCGCTCGACGGCAAGTCCTTTGGCATCACCCAGGCGGGGTCCTCTTTCCACTACATGGGCGCGAAGATTGCCGCCGCCGAGGGCGCGAAGCTGACCTACAAGCCGCTGCAGAAGGTCCCCACGGTGATCGGCGCGCTGAAATCTGGCCAGATCGACGCCTGGACCATTGTGCCCCACATCGCCAAGCCGCTGGCGGCCTCCGGCGCGGTACAGATTATAGGGAACGTCGTCGATTACATACCCGACTACCAGGTAACGACCGTCTTTACATCGGCAAACAACGCCGCGACCGAACGCGAGAAGACCCGGTCCTTCCTGCGCGCCTTCGCCAGGGGAGCCGACGATTTCAACGCGGCGCTGGTAGACCGCACCGCAGGCGACGAGGCCGCCGATGAAATGGTGCGGCTGATCCACAAGTATGTCTACACCGACAAGGACTACGAGGCGGCCAAGCCCGGGATCGTCAACGGTGCGATGCGGATCAACAAGGACGCGGCTCTGAACATGGGCTCTGTCGACGATCAGTTGGCTTGGTTCAAGGCCGAACGGCTGATCAAGGACTCGATCACCACCGAGATGCTGGTCGATCCGTCATACGTGCCGATCCAGTGATTCCCGCTAACCGACCGGCCCCCGCCTACCCATGGATCTGAGCGTTACCGCCCTCTCTCACAGCTATGGTCCGGTCGAGGTGTTTCGCGACGTCTCGCTCGACATCCCGGGAGCAAGCATCTTGTGCATCGTCGGGCCGTCGGGCTGCGGAAAATCCACTTTGCTGCGGATGATCGGCGGACTGGAACAGCCCTGCTCGGGCAGGGTGATGCAGCGCGGCGACCCGCCTGCGGGCTGCCTCAACCCGCTGACCTTCATCTTCCAGGATTTCGCGCTGCTGCCCTGGCGAACTGTCGAGGGAAACATCTCGTTGGTGCTGGAAGATCACCCACTGAGCCGTCGCCGAAAAGATGAGATCGTCGCCAACGTTCTGGCTCGCACCAAACTTTCCGAGTTCCGCGCCGCTTGGCCTCGGCAGCTCTCCGGCGGCATGAAGCAGCGTGTCGCCATAGCCCGCGCGCTGGCTGTGAATCCGGCCGTGATGTTGATGGACGAACCGCTCTCGGCGCTGGACGCGCAAACCCGGGAACTACTGATGGACGACCTCGTCGCACTCTGGACGCGGGCGCCGTTCACCGCGGTCTATGTCACCCACAACCTCGCCGAGGCGGTTCGGCTTGGCCACCGGATCGTAGTGCTGTCTCGTCGGCCCGGCACGATCCGCGAGATCGTTGATATCGACACGCCGCTGGAGGCGCGTCGCGACGGCGATCCGGCGCTTGAGGCGCACCAGGCACGGCTCTGGACGCTGATGCGCGAAGAGGCGGTCGCAGCCGACATGGAGATGCAGCATGGTTGAGGCGGGCCGCCCGGTCCCGTTCCGCGGCGGCGGGTTCCGTCCCGTCCGCGTACGCGGCTTCGGACTGGCCCTGTTCGTGCTACTCGTCCTGCTGATCGAATGGGGCACCCGGGCGGGCTGGATCTCGCCCCTTACCCTGCCCCGCCCCTCGGACGTTGGCGCCACGCTGATCGAGCTTGCCCGTTCGGGAATGCTCTTGACCCACCTCCTGCCGTCGCTCAGCCGTTTGGCCGTAGGCGCGGCGCTGGGGGTCAGCGTGGGGATAGGCGTCGGTGTATTGATCGGCCTCTTCAGCCTCGTGAGGGCGGGGCTGATCCCGCTGGTGGCCGCCCTCTTCCCGATCCCCAAGATCGCGCTGCTGCCGCTCTTCGTAATCTGGTTCGGGATCGACGAAGGCTCAAAATACGCCCTGATCGCACTCGGGACCTTCACGCCCACGGTGGTGGCGACCTATGGTGCGGTCGACAATGTGGACCGCACGTTGATCCGCATGGGCCAGAGCTTCGGCCTGTCCTGGGCGTCGATCGTACGCAAGATCGTGCTGCCGGGCGCACTGCCCGGCATCCTGTCGGGGCTTAGGGTCAGCCTTGCAATCGGGATCATCCTCTTGGTCGCGGCAGAGATGCTGGGAGCGGAGCACGGGATCGGTGCCTACATCCTGCAAGCAGGGTCGCTCTACGACCTAGAACGGCTGTTCGCGGGCGTGGTGATCCTGTCGGCGTTGGGCGTCGCGACCAGTTCGGCCATCGGCTGGGCCGAGCGACGGCTGCTGGACTGGCGCAGTTAGGCGGCACGGCGTGCCTGGTGTCTGCTCGGACTTCCATGCGGGCAGACACCAGATCAGATCCGTCACGTCCCGGTCAGAGACAGGCCTCGAACAGCGCCCTTGTGTTCCAGGCGGTCATCTTGACCGGGTTACCGCCTACCGAAGGATCGGCAAGCGCCGAGGCGACAAGGGCACCCAGATCAGGATCGGTGACCCCGAGCGCGCGCAGATTGTCCGGGATACCGATTTCCGCGTTCAACGCTCCGACAAAATCGTAGAAACTGTCGAACCCGCCCTCGAGACCCAGATAGGCCGCGGCTCGGGCCAGCGGCTCCTCGATGGCAGATCGGTTGAAGTCGAGCACGGCGCGCATCACCACCGCGTTGGTAGTGCCGTGGTGGGTGCCGTAGACCGCGCCGATCGGATGCGAAAGCGCATGGATCGCGCCCAAACCCTTCTGGAATGCCACGGCCCCCATCGAAGCGGCTGCCATCATGTAGGCCCGCGCCTCGATATCGGCGCCGTCGCGGTAGGCCCGCGGAAGATTTTCCTTCACCAGCCGCATCCCTTCAAGCGCGATCCCGTGGGACTTCGGGTGGAAATGCGGGGAGCAATAGGCTTCAAGGCAATGGGCGAATGCATCCATGCCGGTGCCAGCCGTGATCGCGGGTGGCATGCCGACGGTCAGCTCGGCGTCGCAGATCACCACCGCAGGTAACATTTTGGGATGGAAGATGATCTTTTTCTCGTGGGTTTCACTGTTCGTCAACACCCCCGCGCGCCCGACCTCTGACCCCGTTCCGGCGGTCGTTGGGACGGCGATGATCGGCGCGATGGCGTCGGCATCGGCCCGCGTCCACCAGTCGCCGATATCCTCGAAATCCCAGACCGGGCGCGACTGTCCCGCCATGAACGCCACGCATTTCCCGAGGTCGAGCCCCGAGCCGCCGCCGAACGCGATCACCCCGTCATGCCCGCCCTCGCGGTAAACGCCGATACCCGCCTCCATGTTCGTCTCGGTCGGGTTGGGGTCCACCTCGGCGAAGATTGCGCGCCCAAGCCCCGCCTTGTCGAGGATCTCAAGCACCCGGCCCGTGATCGGCAGTTGCGCCAGACCGCGGTCGGTGACCAGCAACGGCTTCTTCATGCCCGCCGCGATGCAGGCCTCAGGCAATTCGGCGATACGCCCCGCCCCGAAGCGGATCGCGGTGGGGTAGGACCAGTTGGCGGTGAGGCTCATTGGATTAGCTCTTTTTCAGGTGGTAGGATTTAGGACGCGTCAGCGCGTGGTAACCGAGGACAGACAGCCCCGCGCCGCGGCCAGTGTTCTTGCACCCGGTCCAGCAGAGCGCGGGATCGAGGTAGTCGCAACGGTTCATGAAGATCGTGCCGGTCCCGATGGCATCGCCCACCGCCCGCGCGCGGTCGGCGTCGGCCGTCCAGAGGGACGCGGTCAGTCCGAACTCGGAATCGTTCATCGTGGCAATGGCTTGCGCATCGTCCTTCACCCGCATGATGCCGACCACGGGGCCAAAGCTTTCCTCGCGCATGACGCGCATTGAGTGGTCAACGTCGACGAGGATCTGCGGCATCAGGTAGGCGCCGTCATCCTCGGGGAACAGCGTGGAGTCGATGAGGGGCCTGGCCCCCGCGGCGATGGCCTCGGCGGTTTGCGAGCGCACGAGATCGGCAAACCGGGTCTGCGCCATGGGGCCCATGGTGGTTTCGGGGTTCAGAGGGTTGCCGAGTTTCGCCTTTGAAACGATCTCGACGCATTTCTGCACGAAGTCGTCATAGACGGACTCGTGAACATAGATCCGCTCGATCCCGCAGCAGCACTGGCCCGAGTTGAACATCGCCCCGTCCATCAGCCCGTCGGCGGCGGCGTCGAGATCCGCATCCTCCATCACATAGCCCGGATCCTTGCCGCCGAGTTCCAGCCCCAGCCCGGTGAAGGTGCCGGCGGCGGCGCGTTCGATGGCCTTGCCGCCGCCCACGGAGCCGGTGAAGTTCACGAAATCGAAGGCGCCGGCCGAGATCAGCGCGGATGTGGTGTCGTGGCTCAGGAACATCACCTGCGCGATGTCGTCGGGCACGCCCGCGTCGCACAGGGCGCAGATGATCCGCTCGCCCACCAGGGGCGTCTGGCTTGCATGTTTCAGCATAACCGCGTTGCCCGCGATCAGCGCGGGCGCGACGGTGTTGATCGCGGTCATGTAGGGATAGTTCCAGGGCGCCACGACCAAAACGAGGCCCTGCGGCACCCGGCGGATGTAACGGGTAAAGCCGGGGCTGTTCTCGATGGCGATATCGGCCAGCGCTTCTTCGGCGACATCGGCCATGTAGAGTGCACGTTCCTTGAAGCCGCCGAACTCGCCGCCATAGCGGACCGGGCGGCCCATCTGCCATGCCAGTTCCGGCACGATTTCGTCATTGGCCTCGCCGATGAGGGCGACGGCCTTGCGCACGATCTCGGCTCGCTCGGCAATGGACCGCGCGGCCCAGGCCGGTTGCGCGGCACGGGCGCGGGCGACGGCGGCGCGCGCCTCTTCGCCCGAGAGCAGCACACGCTCGGCATAGACGCTCCCGTCGACGGGAGAGATGCACTTCAGACTTTCCGTCATGTCAGGACCTTTCGAAGCCGCGCGCCACTTCCCAATCGGTGACGCGGCGGTCGTATTCGGATTGTTCCCAGCGGGCCGCGTGAACGTAGTGGTCGATCACGTCGTCGCCGAAAGCCGCGCGCAGCATGGCGGATTCGTCAGCGGCCGCAAGGGCTTCGCGCAGGGTCTTGGGGATCTCGCGGATGCCCTCGCCGGTATAGGCGTCGCCCCGGAATTCGGGTTCCAACTCAAGCCCCTCTTCGATGCCTGCCAGCCCCGCCGCGATCTGGGCGGCATAGGCTAGATAGGGGTTCAGATCGGCGCCGCCCACGCGGTTCTCGATGCGGATCGCCTTGGTGTTCTCGCCCACGAGGCGGTAGCCCGCAGTGCGGTTGTCGCGCGACCAGACGGCCTTGGTGGGCGCGAAGGTGCCAGCGACGTAGCGCTTGTAGCTGTTGATGTTGGGGGCGAGAAACAGGGTGAAGTCAGAGGCGTATTTCAGAAGGCCCGCCACGTAGGACCGCATCATGTCGGACATGCCGAACGGTTCGTGCGAGTCGAAGAACAGCGGCGTGCCGTCCGTGGACCAGAGCGACTGGTGAACGTGGCATGAGGACCCGGCGGGCGCGTCGGCGTATTTCGCCATGAAGGTGACGGCGGTGCCTTGCGCGAGCGCGATTTCCTTGACCGCGTGCTTGGTAATCGTATGGATATCCGCGCTGTCGAGGGCGTCGGAGTATTTCACGTTGACCTCGTGCTGCCCGGCCCAGGCTTCGCCCTTTGAGTTTTCCACCGGAATTCCAGCAGCATAGAGATCGTTCCTCACGGCGCGCATCAAGCCCTCTTCGCGGGCGGTGGTCAGGATGTGGTAATCCTCGTTGTAGGGGCTGGTCGGCGTCAGGGCACGGTAGCCGCTGTCATGGACCTGGTCGAAGCTTTCGCGGAACACGTAGAATTCCAGCTCGGACGCGGTCTTGGACACCATGCCCTTGTCGGCCAGCCGGGCAAGCTGGGCCTTGAGAACAGACCGCGGCGCGACGGCGATAGGGTGGTCGCCGTGATGGTCGAGCGTGTCGCAGATCACCAGCGCCGAGCCGGGCGCCCAGGGGGCAAGCCGCAGGGTCGAAAGGTCGGGCTTCATCATGTAGTCGCCGTAACCTTTGGCCCAGCTTGCGGATTTGAAGCCCGGCACCGGCTCCATCTCCTGGTCGACGGTCAGCAGGTAGTTGCAGGAATGGGTTTCATGCACGCCCGCATCGAGGAAATGGCGCGCATGAAAGCGTTTGCCCATCAGCCGGCCCTGCATGTCGATCTGGGCCATGGTGACGGTGTCGATCTCGCCCTGTTCGACCAGTTCGGTCAGGGCGTCGAGGGTCAGGTTGCCGGGCATCGGGGCCTCGTGGTCTTGGGGTCAATGGGGCGCCCCCCGCGGGACGCCCCGACGCGGTTACGCCTTGCCGTAGCGATAAGGCCGGCCGGCCTTGGTCATGTCGGCGTTATACTGTTTGAAGATCTCGACGACGCGGGCCTTGGTCTCGGACTCGGCGGCGATCTCGTCCCAGAAGGTCTGGGCGGCGGCCTCGACCTGGTCCCATTGCTCGTCGGGGATCGAGGTAAGCTGCATCTTGTCGCCATTGACGCGCAAGCTGGCCTCGCCGCCCCAATACCACCACTGGCGGTAATAATGCGACTGTTCCATGCAGACCTTCAGCAGTTCCTGAAGCCGTTCCGGCACCTCGTTCCAACGGTCCTGGTTGGCGAAGAAATGGCCGATCCAGGCACCCGAGATGTTGTTCGTCAGGAAGTAGTTGGTCACGTCGGCCCAGCCGACCGTGTAATCCTCGGTGATGCCCGACCAGGCGATGCCGTCAAGTTCGCCGGTCTGCACCGCGACCTCGATATCCTCCCACGGGAGGGTGACGGGCACGACGCCGAACTGCGCGAGGAAGCGGCCCGCCGTGGGGAAGGTGAAAACGCGCTTGCCCTTGAGGTCCGCAAGGCTGTTGATCGGGTCCTTGGTGGCGAAATGGCAGGGATCCCAGGCGCCTGCCGAGATGTGTTTCACGCCGACCTTGGAATATTCGGCGTCCCAAATCTCGTTCAGGCCATACTGGTTGAACAGCACCGGCACATCGAGCGAATAGCGCGAGGCGAAGGGGAAGTAACCGCCGAAGACGGTGACTTCGGTGGGCGAGGCCATCGAGTCGTCGTCGGACTGCACTGCGTCGATGGTGCCCTGCTGCATCGCGCGGAAAAGCTCGCCCGTGGGCACGAGTTGGTCGGCGTAGAACAGTTCGATCTGCATGTCGTCGCCGGCGATCTTGTTGAACGTGTCGATCGCGGGCTTCACAACGTGTTCGGCGAGCGCGGGACCGGCATAGGTCTGCATGCGCCACTTGATCGTGGATTGCGCGAGCGCGGGCGCGGCGAGACCTGCCGCCGGGGCCGCCGCGGCAGCGGTAAGGAACTTGCGTCTTGTCGTGGTCATCTTTCTCTCCTTGCTGGCTGGGCCGATGGCCCGATTCAGGCCCCTTTCGCGAGGCTCTGGTTACAATCCGTAGACGGTGTGGGGCAGCCATAGCGCGATCTGGGGGAAGGCCATGATCAGCGCGAGCGCCGCGATCATCACGAGGACGAAGGGCACGATGGACGAATAGATGTCGCGAAGGCCCACCTCCTTGGGCGCCATCGCCTTCATAAGGAAAAGGTTATAGCCAAAGGGCGGCGTCATGTAGGCGATCTGGGTGGTGATGGTGTAGAGCACGCCATACCAGATAAGGTCGAACCCCAGCGCCTTGACCAGCGGCACGTAGAGAGGCGCCACGATCACCAGCATCGCGGTGTCGTCGAGGAAGGTGCCCATCAACAGGAAGCTGAGCTGCATCAGGATCAGGATCACCCATGGGTCGAGGCCCAGCTGCTCGGTGAAGAGGTCGTCGATGGCGCGCACCGCCCCCAGCCCGTCGAACACCGCGCCGAAGGCCATCGCGGCGAGGATGATCCACATGAACATGCAGGAGATGGCGAGCGTCTGGCGCACCGAGGTTTCGAACACCGTGCGCGTCATCCGGCCCTTGAGCACGGCGGCGAGTAAGGCGGTGATCGCACCAATGGCGGAGCTTTCGACAAGCGAGGTCCAGCCGTTGATGAAGGGCACCATCATCGCGGCGAAGATGACGAGCGGCAGGAGACCGGCGCTGAGGAGGCGCAGTTTCTCGGCCATGGTGATCTGCTCGCGGTCCTCGGGCGGGAGCGCGGGACCGAGCGCGGGGTTCATGCGGCAGCGGATGTAGATGTAGGCGATGAACATCGCGGCCATGACGAGGCCCGGCACAATGCCCGCAAGCCAGAGCTGGCCCACCGGCTGGCGGGCGATCATGGCGTACAGCACGAGGACGACGGAGGGCGGCACGAGGATACCAAGGCTGGACCCGGCCTGGATCACGCCCGTCACCATCCTCTTGTCATAGCCGCGCCGGAGGAGTTCGGGCAACGCGATGGTCGCGCCGATGGCCATGCCCGCGACGCTGAGCCCGTTCATCGCGGAAATCAGGACCATCAACCCGATGGTCCCGATGGCAAGCCCGCCCGACACGGGGCCCATCCAGACATGGAACATCTTGTAGAGGTCATCCGCGATGCGGCTTTCGGAGAGTACGTAGCCCATGAAGATGAACATCGGCAGGGTGAGCAGCGGATACCATTTCATCAGTTTCATCGCCGCGGAGAACGGGATCACCGACCCGCCCGTGCCCCAGAGCGCAAGCGCCGCCACCGCGGCCACGCCGCCGATGGCTCCAAAGACCCGCTGCCCGGTCATCAGCATGAGCATCATGGATGCGAACATCAGGATGGCGATCATTTCATAGGACATCAGATCTCGATATCCCTGATATGCGCGATGTCCTTGAACAACTCGGAGATCGCCTGCAGCAGCATCAGGAGCAGGCCGAGGCACATGATCGACTTGATCGGCCAGAGCACCGGACGCCACGCGGTGGGGCTGCGCTCGTTGTATTGCAGGCTGTAAAGCAGGCTGTCGATCCCGCCATAGAGCAGCACGCCGAGGAAAAAGATCAGAAACAGCACCGTGAAGCTGTCGACCCAGGCGCGTTCGGTCACCGACCAGCGGCCGTAGAATAGGTCCATCCGCACGTTGGAGCCGAGCTGGATCGAATACGGTCCGCCCATGATGTAATAGGCCACCATCGCGAACTGCGCCATTTCCAGCGTCCAGAGCGAGGGCAGGAAGAAGGTTTTGGAGATCGAAGACCAGAGAAGGATCCCCATCATCACGAAGATCCCGTACATCATCACCCGGCCGATGTAGTAATTCACGCCATCGACGACGCGCACATATCCCCGCATAAAGCCGTTCATGACGCGGCCCCCTGCTCGACCTCGTTGAGCGCTTCCCTGACGAGGTTTGCCAACACTATGCCCGTGCGCGCCTGCGCGGCATCATCCACGATCAGGTCATTTCGGATTTCCAGCATGACATTAAGGCGCCCCTTCCTGTCCCCGTGTCGGTTCAGTGTATGGGTGACGCCGTCCTTGGGTCCATAGGGTTCGTTCCGGGCAACACGGCGGCAGGTGCGCTCCGCGGCAAGCGTCAACATCGCTTCAGCGAGGCGCCGGTCGAGATCATGGAGGATACCGATTTCCACGTCTCGTGGCACTCCGTGCCAAACCGGGGTGAAACTGTGAACGGTCACCAAGGCGACCGGCGCCCCCCGCGCGGCCAGGATGGTCTCGACTGCTGCGTGGAATGGTTCGTAATAAAGCTGCGCGCGATCGGCGCGTTCAGCCTCACTTAAAGCGGTGTTGCCGGGAACCGAAATCGTTTCGCTGCGCACAGGCATGGCCTCAGGCGAACCTGCAGGGCGGTTAACATCATGGACCAGGCGCGAAACCGACGCGGCGACCAGCGGCGCATCGAGAAGCCGAGCCATCGACCGCGCCACGCCCAATGCCCCGGGGTCCCACGCCGCGTGGCTTTCCGCGTCGCCTGGCGCAAGCCCCAAACCCTTGAACCGCTCCGGGATCGCGTTCGAGGCATGGTCGCACACGACAACGACCTGCCCACGTCCGGACGCGTTCTCGACCAGGGGTCTATCGCCAAACTCGGATTGCGTCGTCGCGGCCATGAAATCTCCCTGCGGCGATGAACAGGTTTCTTCACGCCATCAACACGTGTCAATTCCTTTCCTGAAAATTTCTCTTCAGGCGCGAGGCGCCTGACACTATATTGTGCAAAGGAGGGTCGTCGTCGTGTCAGATACACACCAGACCATCGCCGACCGGCTTCACGTCCGGCTTGACGAGCTGACGCGTGCGGAGCGGCAACTGGCGGATTCGATCCTTGCGGCCTATCCGGTGTCGGGGCTTGGCTCGATAACACAGGTCGCCCAGGCCGCCGACGTATCCACACCGACGGTCGCACGCATGGTCCAAAAGCTGGGCTTCAAAGGATATGCCGAATTCCAGACCGCGCTGCGCAGCGAGATAGAGGCTAAAATATCCGGCCCCGTTGCCCGCCGCGAGACCTGGGCCGAAGGCGCGCCGGGCGCGCATATCCTCAACCGCTTCACCGAGGCAGTCATCGGTAATATCCGTCAATCGCTGGCCCAGGCCGACCCGTCCAAGTTCGACGCGATCTGCGATCTGCTGGCCGATCCCGCGCGCAGAATCCATGTTGCGGGCGGCCGGATTACCCGCACGCTGGCGGACTATCTTGCACTTCATCTTCAAATGGTACGCCCGGGCGTCGTTCCGCTCCAAGGCCAACAGAACGCATGGGCGCATTCGCTTCTCGATATCAACGTCGGGGACGTTCTGGTGATCTTCGACGTGCGCCGCTACGAAAACGCAACGCTCCGGCTGGCCGAGATGGCATCGGAAAAGGGGGCCGAAATCGTACTGTTCACCGACCAGTGGCGCTCGCCCGTGCATAGGCTGGCGCGCGCCTCGCTGGTCAGCCGCACCGTGGTGCCCTCGGCGTGGGACAGTTCGGTTACCGCGCTTTTACTTATGGAAACCGTAATCGCCGCTGTGCAGGAGCGCTGCTGGGGCGAAACCCGTGGGCGGATGGAAGCGCTGGACGAGATGTTCAATCGGACCGGGTTCTTCCGAAAGTTCACCTGACGCCACGACAGATCAGCCGCGAAACCCTGTCGCCACGACGAATTTCTCGGAACTGTCCGACCGGCTGGCGGGCGGCTTTACGTTCGCGACCTTGTCGAAGCGCTGTTTCAGCACAGCCTGCAAGCTTCCCTCGGCACCGCCAGCCAAAACCTTGGCTACGAACGTTCCCCCCTCTTCCAGAACATCGAAAGCCAGTTCCGCAGCCGCTTCGCAGAGCGCCACGATACGCAAATGATCGGTCTGCTTGTGTCCCGAACTGGCGGCGGCCATGTCGCTCATCACCACATCGGCCTTTCCGCCCAGCCAGTGCTTTACCTCGTCATCTGCGCCAGGTTCGAGAAAATCCAGCTGATGAATCTCGGCGCCGGCCACTGGCTCGACCTTTTGCAGGTCGATGCCAAGGACCCGGCCAACCGCCTTGCCCGGCTTCTCGCCCAAGGCATTGACCCGCTTGACCGCCACCTGGCACCAACCGCCGGGCGCACAGCCGAGATCGACCACCCGTGCGCCCGGCACAAGGAACCGGTGCTTGTCATCCAGTTCTAGGATTTTGAATGCTGCACGCCCGCGATACCCCTCCGCCTTTGCGCGCTTGACGTAGGGATCGTTCAGCTGTCGCTCCAACCAGCGCGTAGACGACAACCGCCGCCCCCGCGCCGTCTTGACCTTGACCTTCAGGTCGCGCTGCCCACGCCCGCTCGATCCGCGTTTCTCCGCCATGCCTGTTTCTGCGCGGTCCGCGCAGCCTCTCTGCTTCATCCGGTCTCGAAAACCCACATACAGCTGCCGCGCCAAGACACAAGCTGGAGTCAGATCGCCTCAGAACGCCCCATCCTCCAGCACGCCATCGGCCGACATCTGCGCATATAACAGCCCCTCGCGCAGGCCGCGATCCGCCACTGAAAGGCGGTCGGTCGGCCAAACCCGCATAAGCGCCTGCAGGATCGCCGCCCCTGACATGATCAGAGCATGCCGGTCGCGCCCAATCCGCGGGTCGTTACGCCGACCCTCTGGTCCGAGATAAAGATAGGTGCGGATCACCTGATCGATCTGCGTCGAGGTCATCCGGAGCCCATCCACCTTGGTTCGATCATAGCGACGCAATCCCAGGTGACTTGCGGCAACCGTTGTGACCGTGCCGGACGTTCCTATAATCTGGAATCCTTCGGTCACCTGTTCGGCGCTATAGGGCGAGAATTCGGCGAGATTCTCTTCGAAGAACCAGCTCATCAAGGCAAAACGCGCGTGGTCGTCCTCGACATCGTCGAACTGCTCCTTAAGTGTCGCTACACCCAAAGGCACAGAAATCCAGTCCACGACACGGGCCGCCGGGAACGGGCTGTCGGTGATGTGGAAGCCACCATGCAGCCGCATAATCGCGCGCGGTCGCTCGGCGCGTGGGACCGCCGATAAATCGATCCATACCAGTTCCGTCGACCCACCGCCGATATCGACCACCAAGAGCTGCTCTGTCCGGGTGGAGACGAGCGGCGCACAAGACACGACAGCAAGCCGCGCTTCCTCCTCCGGCTCGATGATTTCCAGTTCGAGACCGGTCTCGCGCCGGACGAAGCCGATAAACTCGCGCGCATTGCTGGCACGACGGCAGGCTTCCGTTGCGACCAGCCGCATCCGTGCCACCTGATGCTTTTCCAACTTGCCCTTGCAGATACGCAGGGCCTGCACCGTGCGCGCCATCGAAGCACGACTGAGACGACCAGAAGATTCAAGGCCGGTACCGAGTTGCACGGACTTCGAAAAGCTGTCAACCACATGGAACTGGCTGCCCTTGGGCTGGGCAATCAGCATGCGGCAGCTGTTCGTGCCGAGATCGAGCGCCGCATAGAGCGAGGCCGGATCCGGCGGGGCTGGTGCAGGGGTTGCAACCGTCTTGGGGAACGCGCCCGCACCCTTGGTACGCCTGGGCGCCATAGAACCGCCCTCCAGATCGAGTTGTCCCGAAGTTATCCCGGCCGAGCCGGCCTTGCAACGAAGATCAGCGCCGCCAGCGACGCAACAAGCCCAACGCACGGATTCGGCAAGCTTCAGCGGCAGGCTGGGCGGCAGCGGCACCGGGGCCGGTGCGATCACGACAGTAAGCGTTTCCCGGACCGTGGTTTCATAGGCCTCGCCTGATCCGCCAGACAACCCCGAAAACAAAGAATCTGGCCTTGGAAAGTTTGTACCGCCGTTCGGAAGAGGATCGCCACCCGTCACATAGCCCACCTTTGGAAGCGAACTCGCCCCCAGCTGCGGCAAAAGCCAACGCTGCCAGTCACGTGCCGGTTCGCCCGCTCCGGGAGCCGCCACGAGCAGTTCTGACGGCTTGGGTCCGGTCGCAACGCCTTGCACCCCCGTTGCCGGCAGGACGCAGTGGTTTGCCCGCGCTTAGGCACCGGCAGACACATCCCGTCAGACGCTGGCATGCAAACCCATCCCGAAGGCCAGTGGCAGATCTCGCGCGCCCGCGCCACGAACATGGCGTGGTAAAGCCAACCTTCGGATGGCCTCTCAGAGTGTTGATCTGGGTCCCGCGGGGTGCCGGCTCTTGCACCCATTTCCATGAACGAGATGTCGATTGCGTCGTCCCGGCCATCAGTCGCAAAGCGCCGAGCGCGGTTGCTGCCGTTCTCGTCTCACGCGGCATGTTCAAGCCCCCGAAAGGGCCGACCCGGCGCCCCCAACGTGCCCGGCCGATCCGTCCCTGCGACCGAGACTCTCCGGCTCTGGCTCACGTGACGCCGCCCCCACGAACGTCGCGATGCCATGGGTTTGCCCCAATTGCCGAAAAATAGCCAAGATTCCGACCGGGGACGGTTAATTCGCATCGCTCACGGCAACCGACAGCCACAGGGAAAAATTGATCACAGCACGGCATCGCTTGCGGGAACCGGAACCGGCGACTCATAATCATGATGAGAATTTCGAGGTGCCCGCGCACTGGCCGCGCGCCCTTTGCGGCGCTACACCCCTCAGGAAAAGTCGCTTGACACGCGCAGCACGTCGAAAACCGGCGTCGCAGCGTCAATACGCCGGATTACAAGCGGGTTACGGAAGAAAGGGAATCAGATGCCCGAGCTCACCATCGTCTACTGGCGCGACATTCCCGCCCAGGTGATCGTGGGCAAGGGTCGCAAGGCCGAAAAGCGCATCCTGCCGGCGCGTTTCGAACAGGCCATAGACCGCTGCGCGATGCAGGTAGGGGCACGGGATACCGACGCTTACCTCGCCGACTGGCGGCGCGCCGATCCGGTGGCCCGCGAGGGCGACCCGACGGCACTGGTCGAGGCCGAGGCGGCCCGGATCGACGCCGAATATGACGGCGCGCGACTGAAGGCCCTAATCGACGCTTCCGGATGGGAAACCGCGTGAACAGACTTTGGGAGACGGCGATGGGACTTCTGAGTTTCAAGAAAAGGGAAACGGCCGGCTCCAGGCCCGGTTCAATGACGGATTTTGTCCGGGGCTTCTCCATTGAAGTGATGCCGCGCACCGCGGAGAAGATCGTGGATTTCCGTGCCCTACTCCCCGTAGGCACCCGGGTCTACATTGCCCATCTCGACGGCACGCCGATTAAAGACATGGTCGCGACCGCCGCCCGGCTGCGCGCCGAGGGGTTCGAGCCGCTGCCGCATTTCCCGGCCCGCTCGATTCCCGACGCGGTCACGCTCGCCGACTGGATCGCCCGCTATCGTGGCGAGGCAAACGTAAAACAGGGGCTGATCCTGGCCGGCGGCATCGCCGAGCCGCGTGGGAAATTCCATTCCTCGATGCAGCTTCTGGAAACCGGGCTGTTCGACAAGGCCGGGTTCGACCACCTGCATGTCGCCGGGCATCCCGAGGGTTCGCGCGACATCGACACGGACGGCACCGACCGGCTGGTAATGGAGGCGCTGCAATGGAAGCAGGCCTTCGCCGAGCGCACCGATGCAGATATGGCGATCGTTACCCAGTTCGCCTTCGAGGCGGGCCCCGTGATCGCTTGGGCCGACCGATTGCGTGCCGCGGGCATCGCGCTGCCGATCCATATCGGCGTCGCCGGCCCCGCCAAGCTGCAAACACTTTTAAAGTTTGCCATCGCTTGCGGTGTCGGCCCCTCGCTCAAGGTGCTGCAACGGCGCGCGCGCGACGTTTCAAAGCTGGTGCTGCCTTTCACCCCCGACGAGTTCCTGACCGATCTCGCCGCGGCTGCCGCCTGTCGCCCGGCGGATTTCCCAATCCAGGGCGTGCATTTCTTCCCCCTGGGCGGGATCGCCACCAACGCGGCCTGGCTTGCCGACAAGGGGCTGGCCCCCACCCTGGAAACCTGAGGAGTCCCATGACCCGCACCGTCATCGAGTCCAAGTCCAAGACCGTCGTCATCGGCTTCGACGAGCCTTTCTGCGTGATCGGCGAGCGCATCAATCCAACTGGCCGCAAGAAACTGGCCGCCGAACTGGAGGCCGGCGACTTCTCGACCGTCAAGAAGGACGCGCTGGAGCAGGTCGCCTGCGGGGCGATGGTCCTCGATGTCAACGCGGGCGTAGTCTACAATTCCAACCCCAACCCAAACGAGACCGAGCCGCCCCTAATGCGGTCGATGATCGAACTGGTGCAAGGGCTCGTCGACGTGCCGCTCTGCATTGACAGCTCGGTGCCGGGAGCCCTGGAGGCGGGGCTCGAAGCCGCCAACGGACGGCCGCTGCTCAACTCCGTCACCGGCGAGGAGGAGCGGCTGGAACGCGTGCTGCCGCTGGTCAAGAAATACAATGTGCCCGTGGTAGCGATCTCGAACGACGATACCGGCATTTCCGAGGACCCAGATGTGCGGTTCGCTGTGGCGAGGAAGATCGTCGAGCGCGCCGCCGATTTCGGCATCCCGGCACATGACATCGTGGTCGACCCGCTGGTCATGCCCGTAGGCGCGATGGCCAGCGCAGGTCAGCAGGTCTTTACCCTGGTGCGGCGGCTGCGCGACGAACTGGGCGTGAACACGACCTGCGGCGCTTCGAACATCTCGTTCGGACTGCCGCACCGGCACGGGATCAACGCAGCCTTCCTGCCGATGGCGATAGGCGCGGGGATGACTTCGGCAATCATGAACCCGATCCGTCCCGTAGAGATGGAAGCGGTGCGCGCCGCCAACTTCCTGATGAACCACGATCCGAACGGCGGCGCCTGGATCGCCTTCTCGCGCGTGCTTGATGTGGTGGCCGAAGGCACGCCCTTCGCCGAAGCCTCAAAGGCCGCAGCCGAGGCGGGGAACAGCCGCGGCGGGCGGCGTCGCCGACGGGGCTGAACTCGGGCCGCCATCCAACCGCCGTCATTCCGCCCTACCCCTGTTGCGTTCGGTACCGATGGGCTAATCTCTCGTGGCGAGGCGGGCGCCGGCCCGAAGATCGGTGACCGGCGCGAGCAGAAGGAGACAATCCATGGCCCTCGGCAAGAGGCAGTTCCTGGCAGGCATCATCTGCGGGCTGACCGCGGGATGCGTCGGCACTTGGACGACCGACTATTCCGACGCAATCTCGCCCGCGGTCTCGCGTGGCTGGCGCGTCAGCGCAATCAATGTCACGGTGCCTGACAACCTCACCGTGTCCGAGGAAAACGTCTATGCTCCGGTGGCCGACATCGTTTGGCGCGGCGATGCCCCTGGCGACCGGCGCGCGCAGGTCGCGGCCATCTTCGAGCGCGCGGCGTGGCAGGGCGCGGCGGGGCTGCGGGGGCCCCGCGCTGTGCGGCTGAGCGTCGACGTCACGCGGTTCCACGCGCTGTCCGATACCGCGCGGCTACGGCTGACACGGTCCGGCGTGCACGACATCGCCTTCGTTGCGCGCATCACAGATGCCCGCACAAACGAGGTGCTTGCCGATCCTGAGGCAATCCGTGCCGACATTATAGCCTATACCGGCGAGGACGCGCTGGCCGCGGAACGGGAGGGCCAGACCCAAAAGGTGCGCATCACCAACCACCTTACACGGGTCTTCGCAGGATGGCTGGGTGCCGGCCCCGACGACGTGCGCGGCAGCTTCCAACGGATCGGCCGCTAAAGCTACGACACCAGGGACAATCATGGCAGACACCGATCCACTTGTGATCTTTACACCCTCGGGCAAACGCGGGCGCGTTCCCCATGGCACGCCCGTGCTGGACGCCGCCCGCACTCTGGGCGTCGATCTCGACAGCGTCTGCGGCGGGCGGGGCATCTGCTCGAAATGCCAGGTCGCACCCGCCTTCGGCGCCTTCCCGAAGCACGGCGTTACCGTCGCCGAGGATGCGCTGTCGCCGGTCAATGCGGTCGAAAAACGCTACAACGAAAAGCGCGGTCTGAAAGCCGGCCGCCGCCTAGGCTGCCAGGCACGCATCATCGGCGACGTGGTGATCGACGTGCCGCCCGAGAGCCAGCTACACCGCCAGGTCGTGCGCAAGGCCGCCGAGGTCCGCGCCGTCGATATGGACCCAGCGACACGGCTGGTGATGGTCGAAGTGGCCGAACCGGACATGCACGCACCCTCGGGCGATCTTGAACGGCTGAACGCGGGCTTGGCCGGGCAATGGGACGTGGCGCCTGCGTCCGCGCCCCTGACGGTTCTCGGTCGTCTGCAGCAGGCGCTCAGGAAAGGCAATTGGCAGGTAACGGTCGCGCTGCACCAAGGCCACCACGATCTGGCACCGCGCCTTCTGGACGTCTGGCCCGGCTTCTTCGAAGGTCCGCTCTACGGGTTGGCGATCGACCTAGGTTCGACCACGATCGCGGCCCATCTGACGGATCTTACCACCGGCGAGGTGCGCGCCTCCGCCGGCCTGATGAATCCCCAGATCCGCTTCGGCGAGGACCTCATGAGCAGGGTCTCCTATGCGATGATGAATCCCGGCGGCGCCGCCGAAATGACGTCGGCCGTTCGCGACGCGCTCGGGGAACTCGCCCGCGGGATCAACGTGGATGCAGGTGTCGACCCACGCGCCATCGTCGAGGCGACGCTGGTTTGCAACCCCGTGATGCACCACCTCGTCCTGGGGATTGATCCCGTGGAACTGGGCCAGGCACCCTTTGCGCTCGCCACCTCGGACGCCCTATCCGTCGATGCTGCCAACATAGGCTTGAACACGATCAACCCCGCGGCCCGGGCCTACGTTCTGCCGCTGATCGCAGGCCATGTCGGCGCCGACGCCGCTGCCGTGGCGCTGTCCGAGGCGCCCGAGAAATCCGGCGACCTCGTGCTGATCGTGGACGTGGGCACGAATGCCGAGATCCTGCTTGGCGACCGAACGCGGGTGCTCGCCTGTTCCTCGCCCACCGGGCCGGCCTTCGAGGGCGCACAGATCAGTTCCGGCCAACGCGCCGCCCCGGGTGCGATCGAACGCGTGCGGATCGACCCCACGACGAAGGAGCCGCGCTTCCGCGTGATCGGCTGCGAGCTGTGGTCTGACGACCCCGGTTTCGACGAGGCGGTTGGCGCGACCGGCGTCACGGGCATCTGCGGCTCGGGCATTATCGAGGCGGTCGCCGAGATGCGGTTGGCGGGGCTTGTCGACGCTTCGGGGCTGATCGGCTCGGCCGAGGCGACGGGCACCGCGCGGGCCGTACCCGAGGGTCGAACAAACGCCTATGTTCTCCATGACGGGCGCGCCGCAGGCGGGCCGCTGATCACTGTTACGCAAGGGGATATTCGCGCGATCCAACTGGCGAAATCGGCGCTCTACGCGGGCGCGCGGCTGCTGATGGACCGGATGGGGGTCGACCGCGTCGACCGGGTGGTGCTGGCCGGGGCCTTCGGCGCCCACATCAGCCCGCTGCACGCGATGGTGCTGGGAATGATCCCGGATGTTCCGCTGGACAGAGTACGCTCGGCGGGCAACGCCGCCGGGACCGGCGCGCGGATCGCCCTTTGCTCGCGCGCGGCGCGGTCTCTGATCGAGGGGAACGTCCGCAGGATCGAGAAGGTTGAGACCGCTGTCGAGCCTCGATTCCAGGAGCATTTCGTCGCCGCGAACGCCCTGCCCCACGCCGTCGAACCGTTCCCCGAACTCGCCAAGGTGGCCACGCTGCCGTCGGTCGATTTCGGCGCTGGCGCGGCAGAAGGTGGTCGGCGACGACGGCGGCGGGGTCGATGAAAGCCGCATGCTGTTAAGACTCCGCATGCCGGGGCTTGACGGAAAACCGGTCTTTGGCTACCTCACACGTCACCCGGGCGGGTGTAGCTCAATGGTAGAGCAGGAGCTTCCCAAGCTTAAGACGAGGGTTCGATTCCCTTCACCCGCTCCAATGTTCCTCAGAAATTCCGGCGCTCTGAGAGCATACTTGCTTAGACACTGTAACGCACATCTGGCGCCGCTTGCGTTGCGCTTTGCTGTGCAGGCGCGCTTCAGGGTTGGAAAGTGTTATTTTTCAAGGGCTTGAAGCGCGGCGTACGGGAACCCGCCAACGGTCTTTTCACCAGTTCTGTCAGGGATACGCGACGAATGCGGCTCGCGGCCCGGTCTTCTGCTCCGGTGTGCAGGCTCATGAAAATCCGGTCTAGGGACTATCCGTGCCCGTGCGCCGTTTCCAGACTGTCGCGGCGATCTCTTCGCGGGACTTGCCCTGCTCTTCGAGTGCCTTGATTTCCTGGAACATCTGTTCAGCCTCGAGGACCAGCGCGCAATTTTCGCACAGCGCATCGGTTTTCGAGCCGAACAGCCCCAGAACCTTTCCACATTCTCGACAGGTTGCCATATTCCATTCACTCCGAGATCGAAAAACACCCTAGCCGCGAATCCTTAACGAAGTCTTCCAGACCATCAGGTCAATGCGCTGCTACTTATGCTCCGCGAAAAACTCGATCAGCGCCCGCGTTGAGCCGTCTAACTCATCGCGGATGGGCGCACCGTCAAGAAGCGGCGCAAGCGACGTCGCAAGTTCCTTGCCCAATTCCACACCCCACTGGTCGAAGGAATTGATACCGAGAATTACCCCCTCGGTGAAAACCCGATGTTCGTAAAGTGCCACGATACGGCCCAGCATCTCCGGCGTGAGTTGCGGATACATTAGCGTTGTCGATGGCCGATTGCCGGAAAAGACCCTGTGGCGAGCCTGGCGGTCCAGTTCTTCGCCATGGAACCCGGCAGCCGCAACCAATGCACGCGCCTCATCCAGACTCCGCCCGCGCATCAGCGCCTGGGACTGGGCCAAAGCGTTGGCCAGCAATAACCGGTGATGGTGGGCAAGCCGCGGCTCGTGACCGCGCGCCGCAACGAGAAATTCACAAGGAACAACGTGCGTGCCCTGATGGAGAAGCTGGTAGAAGGCATGCTGACCGTTGGTGCCCGGCTCACCCCAGACCACCGGGCCGGTCGGGCGCGCTGCGGGGGTACCATCCATCGTGACTCCCTTGCCGTTGGATTCCATCTCGAGTTGCTGGAGATAGGCCGGAAGCCGGACGAGCCGTTGATCGTAGGGCAGTACCGCCCGTGTCGCATGGCCCAACACCTGCGCATGCCAGATGCCCACAAGCGCTAATAGAACGGGAAGGTTCTGGTGAAACGGTGCGGCACGGAAATGGCCATCCATCTCAGCACCGCCCGCAAGAAACGCGTCGAACCGTTCCGTGCCGATCGCGATCATCAGAGAAAGACCGATCGGCCCCCAGATCGAATAGCGCCCACCGACCCAGTCCTCGAAGCCGAAAACCCGGTCAGACGCGATGCCGAACTCCGTCGTCCGATCGAGCGCCGAGGATAGCGCCACGAACTGCGCGGCCGGCTCCGCCACCCGGCACGCCAACCAATCGCGTGCGGTGCGCGCATTGGTCATGGTCTCGACGGTGGTGAATGTTTTGGAGGCAACGATTACCAGCGTCGTCGCCGGGTCAAGTCCATTCAGAGTATCGGCGATATGGGCGCCATCGACATTCGAGACGAAATGGCAGCGTGGCCCATCATGGTAAGGTGCAAGTGCAAGACAGGCCATGGCCGGTCCGAGGTCGGATCCGCCGATACCGATATTCACCACGTCGGTAATCGGCCCGCCCTGCCCCGTGAACGCTCCAGTACGGACCGCATCGGCAAACGCGCGCATCCGCCCAAGCGTCGCGCGCACTTCGGGCATCACGTCGACACCATCGACCGTGATCGTATCTCCGGTGTTGCGTAGGGCCGTGTGCAGCACCGCGCGCCCCTCGGTCTGGTTGATCTTCTTCCCCGAGAACATCGCTTCACGGCGCTCGGCCACACGTGCAGCGGTGGCCAACGCGATCAGAAGATCAATGGTTTCGGCATCAATGTTCGTCTTCGAGTAATCAAACAACATGTCGCCCAGCCGGGCGCTGAAAGCCTCGGCCCTAGACGCGGCCTTGAACAGAACAGAGATCGGGCGGTCAGCCACCGCGCGGGCCTTGGCGTCAAGCCGTTTCCATATATCTTCCATGCCGCGCCTATTGTGCCCAGTGAACCGTCGCCGATTTCAGAACGGTCGCGACCGGCGCCAGACGCGGGTCGTTCAATTCCGCTGCCCGTTCCAGTGCGGCGCGCTTCTCCCCGCCGGTTATCAGGATATGCGTGGACATCGAAGACCGCAGAACCCGTGCGGTCAAGGTCAGCCGCCGCTCAGGCTGGCCCGGGGGACCGATCTCCATCACCGGGGGAGCATCCGTGCGTAACGCCGACTCCAATTCCGGAGCGCCGGGAAACAGCGAAGCAACGTGCATATCCGCCCCCATGCCCAGCAATAAGATGTCGAGCGGCAGTGCGCGGTTCACCCGTTCATTCAGACCAGCCATTCCGTCTGCGCCGGGCCGAAGCCCGATGAACCGCGCCGCGGCCGCCTCGCTCGTCAGAAGGCGGGCCTTGAGCATCCCCTCGTTCGACCGCGGGTGATCGGGCGGCACCATTCTTTCGTCGGTCGGCATGATCCGCACACGGTCCCATTCAAGAGAGGTTCCGCACAGATCATCGTAAAGCGGCCCCGGGGTCGAGCCACCAGGTAGCGCTACTGTCACCATCTCGGCATGGAACAACTGGTTGTTAATCTCTCCAGCCAGCACGTTGGCCAAGTCGATCATCATCATCTCGATATCCGGGTAGGTCACAAGCTTCATGGTCGGACCTCACGCCAGCGCCTTCCATCGCGATGCATCAGCATCAGCGCATCCTCCGGGCCGGAACTGCCCGGATCGTAGGGTTGCGGACGATCACCGTGCGCCTGCCAGGCGGCGACGATCGGATCGGTCCACGCCCAGGCGGCCTCGACTTCATCACCACGCATGAACAAGGTTTGGTTACCGCGGATCACGTCCATGACAAGGCG
>JBNGDM010000010.1:0-26286 GCA_049975105.1 Rhodovulum sp.
CCCGAACCGCTCCCCCCGGAAGACCGCTTGGCCGTGAAGCCCGTGATAACCATCTGGAGCTTGCTGAAAGCGGGTTAGGCGCTGCACATGCGAAAATCGATGGACTCTAGGGTTCGGCGGGGCTGTCGTCGAACCGTGCCTGTCGTTCCCGGTCGACACTCAGAATTGTTTCGGGACGGAGCACTTCAACGGTTCGCGCGATAAGAAAGCCCTTCAAGCGACCCTGTCAAATTCACAAGGGCGCACAGGTTCGACATCCTCCAGAGGCTCTGGCGGGAGCCGAGCACCAAGTTTGCTTGCGCCCAGCCAGCCGACAGAAAAACAGGCCAAATCCCCCAAGGTCGTTACAACACGGAAAATCAGAGCGGCCAGGAGCACAGCCTCGGGCGCGCTTTGCATACCCAGAAGAGCGATCAGAACCGCTTCACGAACGCCAAGACCGCCGGGTGCCCCGGGTGTCACATAGCCCGCGAGCCATGCAATGATCGCAACATATCCCGCCAAGACCGGATCGGTGAGACCGAGCATGGCGGCAACACCCGCAAATACCGCGCCGAGTCCGCCCATGAAGCACATGGCCAGCAAAAGCGGCGCGAGCAGCCATCGTGTGCGACGAAAGGCGAGCGTGGCCACAAGCCCTGCGATGGCGGCGGCCGCCAGCGCAATCGCGGCGCCGGTCGGGACGGGCTCGGATGACCATCCGACGGTCTGGGGGAGGTCATACGGCAGAAAGGGCGCGGCCATCGCCAGGGCAAGAACCGCACCTGCCGGTGTCAAGGCGATCTCGATGGCGGTGGCCCGGGCAAGCGCGATGTCGCTCAGCGGGCCGCCCCGCAGCCACAGCGCCCGGCCCAGCAGATGGGCGACATTGCCTGGCAGATACCGAGCGACCTGCGTTGCGGTGAAGGACAGATAGGTCCGTTGCCGCGGTTCGACCCCGAAGCGGCGGACGATGCGGTGCCACCCCTCGGCCAGAAGGAACAGAAGGCCGCCATAGGCCAGCGCCAGCCCCCCGATCGCGGCCAGCGCACCGCGATCCGGATGCCAGGCGGCGATGGAGTGCCAGTGATCGAGGAACTCGCGTCCCAGGAACCAGAGTGCGACGGCCAAGAGTGCGATCCCTCCAAGCCGCACGCCCCGCGTGATAAGGCGCCGCGCGGTCATCGCATGGCAACGCCGCCGCCGTTGTCGAGCAGCGCCGTCTCTTCGGGATAGGGCAGCGCTGGGGTGAGGCCGCGCAGGCAGCGGGCGCGCAGCCCGGACTTTGCGATGGCCGCGCGGTAACGGGCGCGCCCGGAATTGTCGAAGACGATCAGGCCGCCGGGGGCCAGCCGGCCGATGGCATGTGCAAGGCAAGCCGCCCGTGCCCGCCCGTCGATCACGATCAGGTCGTAAGACGCGCTGTCGTCCGCCTCGATTGCGCGGGCATAGGCGGCAAAGCTCTGCCCGGCCTCGCCTGCCTTGCTGGAAAAATAGCGCGGGTCGGCCAGCCCGGCCGGATCGGCTTGGACAAGGCGCAGTTCCACCGGCGCAAGACCGGGTATCGCGGCGATCCGGCCGGCCAAGCGCGCGTGCCAGCCGGCATGATGCTCGACGCTGGTGACCGATCCCGCGCGGCGGGCAAGCCAGATGGTGCTGGCGCCAGAGCCATATTCGAAGACGCGTGCCCCGGGTTTCGCGGCCAAGGTGCGCTCGACCTCGGCGATGGCGGCGTAGCTCCACCATGGCACGTCCAGTGCGATCAGGCCGTCAAGGTCGTGGATGGCGAAAAGGCTGCGCGCCCAATGTGCCAGGCGCGAGGTCTCGCGTCGGGCATCCAGCCAGTCCAGCAGTCCGGCCCGTGCCGAGACCTGCCCGACCCCGCGCGCGAAGCCCACATATCCGGTCTTGGCCATGGTCGAGACGTTCATGCGCTGTCAGTCCTTTCGTTGCCCGCTGCATCTGCGCCTGTGCGGGGTGCGCGCGGGGGGCGGCATATCTCTTCGATCCGCGCCGGTTCAAAGCCGCGCCCAGCCGCAAGGCGGCGGCAGTCCTGTTCGGTCCAGGGTTCGAAAAAACTGCCCTCGACGCCGAGGAAGGCGCTTCGGTAGAGGCTGGCCGTGGTCAGGTTTCCAATCAGCCCGATCATGGCGACCGCGATTACGGCAAGCGATATGGGTGTAGCCAGCGGGCGCGCGGCCAGCCTGGGAACCAGCCAGCCCAGCCCGGGCAACGCCAGTGCGGCGATCAGAGGCCATAGATCGACGTGATAGCGCAGCGTCACGGTCGCATATGCGAAGGTCACCCCTGCGGCCAGCGCGGCACCCAGGATCAAGGCGAAGTACCGGCGCAGCGCGGCAGCCCCGGCCGCGATCCCGGCGCCGGCCGCCACGCCCCAAACCGTCCAGAGCGCCAAAAGCCCGCCGCCGGGCCCCTCGATCCGGATGGCCCCTACGCGGTCGCGCGTGGCCGCGGTATGCATCGCGACGGCGGCCCGATGGGCCTGTGGCGAAAGGCTTGCCGCCGGTGCAAATGTGTAGAGCAGCGCGTTGGGCACGATTCGGGCCGCATTGAACCGCCCATGTTCGATAAAGCCCTGTGCCCGTAGCCCATCGCGTGATTCGGCACCCCAGAAAATCGAACCGTATTGCATGCCGCCGTCGTCGAAACGGCCGTGTGTTTCGGTGGCGGCGCCGAAGCGCGCCTTGTTCAGGGCCAGATAGCCGAGCCCACTCAGCCCCAGTAACGCACAGGCCACCAGGGCCCACGCGAGCAACCGCCGCAATCCGTTCCGCATCAGGGCCAGCACGATTGCCGCGACGGCGACCGCGTAAAGGCCGATTGCCAAATTCGGGCGGGCATGCAAGCAGAGTGCCGCCATAAGCGCCACGCCGACCACCATCACTGCGGTTGGACGACCATCCGGCTTCCCTAGGACCCAAAGCGCGAAGACCCCTGCCGACAGAGCATAGGCCATGGAGATCGGCTCGTGATAAAATGCGATATTGGAGGCCAGTACCAAGCCGGGCGTACCCAGCCAGACCGCCGCTGCCAGAAGCCCTGCCCAGGCCGCCGCATTCCGCCCGCCGACTGGCCAATGCCGGCGGATGATCTGAAGGAAGGTGAGATGGTACAGCGCGGTTCCGGCAACGGCCCATAACCAGATCGAGACCGGCGCCAGTGATTCCCGGCCGATCTCGACGAACGGGGCAAGCGCCAGGCGCGTGATCAACGGGCCGATGCCGTGGTAGAACTGTGCCGTGCCGTCTGGGGCGTAATGGCCTTCCAGCCCAATCACCCGCGCCGGCAGGTCGAGACGCCCCTCGCGCAACGCAAGCCATGCCTGGTCGTAGACATCGGTCCCGAAATGCGCCGGCTCGATTCCGACGAGGACACCGAAGATGATCCAGGCGTAAAACGACGCCCCCAGCAGGGCCCCAGCCATAGAGACGGCCAGCACGACGCCCGCCGGAGAGCCGGCGCAGGACCCTGCGGCAGGCGTATCAGTCGCGTACATCATGGCGCATCACCGAAACGGACCGGCCGGACAATGTCGGTTCCAGCCGGCGCATCCGAACCAGCAGCGCTTCGGTCAATCGGCGGTTCGTGGCGATCGTGTCGCTGAGAAAGGCGATGACCACCGTGAAATACCCCGCGAGCAGGAACACCCCGCCCAGTACCAGCGACTGGACATGACCATCGCCCTGGCCGACCGCGTAGAAATAAAGGAACCGCACGACCGGCAGGATACCGATCAGCAGCATGAGCAGGCCTGCTGCCAGAAAACTTTGCAGCGGGCGGTACATCACACAGCTTCGCAGCATCGTCACGATCTGCTTGGCCATGAACTGGAGCGTGGAGCGGAACAACCGCGAGGGTCGTGTCGCAGGGTTGGTGCGCACCGGCACCGAGAGCACGGTCAGCCCATGCTGACCGGCGTGGATAAGCGTTTCGATCGTGTAGGAGAAACGGGTCATTACGTTGATCGTCAGGGCCGCTTCGCGCGAGTAGGCACGAAAACCCGTTACCGCATCCTGTACGTCAAGCCCGGCCAGACCACGCACGACACGGCTTCCCAAACGCTGCAGCAGCCGTTTGGAGGGGGAAAATGCCCTGTTGTCGCCGGGTTTGCGATCTCCGAGAACGATGTCGGCGCGGCCCTCGACGATGGGGCGCACGAGATCGGGTATGGAACTGCCGCAATACTGGTTGTCGCCATCGGTGTTCACGATGATGTCGGCCCCGGCGGCCAGCGCGTTCTCGATTCCCGCCTGAAAGCTGCGCGCCAAACCCTTGTTGGCCTTCTGGCGCAGGATGTGATCCACGCCGAGCCGACGGGCGACCTCGACCGTTTCATCGGTCGACCCGTCATCCACGACCTGGATTTCGACCGAACCGATCCCCTCGATCTCGCGTGGAATACCTGCAAGGACCGACGGCAGCGTATGTTCCTCGTTCAGGCACGGGATCTGGACGATGAGTTTCAGGGGACGCCCATGTTCCGCAACGCTCGGTCCGGCCGGACCCACAGTGGTTTCGCCGTCGAAGAGCCGATAGGTGAACGTCATCGCTTTTTCCGAAATTCTGCCGTCGTCGCGCAATGTTCCCGCAACGGTAACAATCGGATTGAAATCGGGCGAAACTACGCCGGTGTGGGGCCATTCATGCGGCAAATGCATCGGCGAGGACGGGGTTGCGGGTCTGCGGCGATAAAGAACGATTTCAGTTTCCCGGCCATGTTGTGCCGCGCCCGCGTCGGCCCGTTTCCGATCACATGCGGGTATCAGGAAGATGGCGTTCAACGTAGGGTCGGTGATCGGGAAACGCCCGCGCCAGCCGCGTCGAAGCGTGTTGTGATAACCGCGGCGTCGGCGCGATCTGGGACCCGGCTTTTCGCGCCGGTCGGACGTGTCACCAGCGCCAAGTGCGCCATGACTAGGAAGTGGCGCGCTCAGTGGCGGATGGCGCGTGCAGCTTTCCCGCGGCCAGCGCGCTCAGGGCGACCATTGCTGTCGCCGTGCCGAGCATCAGCGCAATACCGCCGGCCTGGTAGGTCAGGCCGGAGAGCACCGTGCCAAGCAGGCGTCCGGCGGCATTGGCCATATAATAGAAACCGACATCCATCGTCACCCTGTCGTCGCGGGTAAACGCGAGGATCAGGTAGGAATGAAGGGACGAATTGATCGCGAAGAGCGCGCCGAAGGCAAGCAATCCCGCAACCAGCATGATGGTCAGCCATGGTGCCGGGCCCTCGGCCAGAAGGGCGCCGACCGTCAGTGCCGCGGGCACGGCAGCCAGCGCCCACGCCCAGCGGTGTGCTGCGCCAATCAGGGCGACCTCGGTGCGCCGGGCCGCGCCCAGAAGACGGGGCGCGGCGGCCTGGACCGCGCCATAAAGGATGATCCAGCCGGCCATGAAACTGCCGATCAGGAAAAAGGCGCTGCGGTTGCCCGCCTCGGACCCGTCCGACAGGACTGCGTAGAAATACACCGGGATACCGACCACGAACCAGACGTCGCGGGCGCCGAACAGGACAACGCGCGCCGCTGACAGCCAGTTGACGTTGGCCGAGGTCGAAAAGACATGAGCGAACTTCGCGCCCTTCCGGCCCCGCGGCAGGCCCGGCGGCATGGCGATCAGCACCGCGACCAGGATCGCGGCCAGGACGGCCGCCATCCCCAGTACGGCCCAGGTGAAGCCCAGTGTGGCCAGCAGCGCTGCGCCCAGCAGAAAGCCCAGCCCCTTGACCGCGTTTTTCGACCCCGTCAGCAGCGCCACCCAGCGGAACAACCCGTCGCCCTGCGTCGGCGCCAGCAGCTTGACCGCCGATTTCGAGGACATCTTGGCCAGGTCCTTTGCGACCCCGCTTGCGCCTTGTACCGCCATAACATAGGCCACCGACAGTCCGATTGCCCAGTTCGGGTCCAACCCCGCCAGCGCGATCAGCGCGACCACCTGGAGACCCAGCCCGGCATACAGAGTGGACGTAAGCCCGAACCGCGCGGCCAGCCAACCCGCCGACAGGTTCGTGACCATGCCCGCGATTTCATACAGCACGAACAGATAGGCCAGCTGCACCGGCGAAAATCCCAGCGTGTGGAAATGCAGCAGGACCAGCATCCTGAGCGCGCCATCAGTCAGCATGAACGCCCAGTAGGCGGCGGTGACCGCGATATAGGCGGACAGTCCGTCCGGCCGGCTCATAGGGAGGCCCCCACCATCAGCGCCACATCGACCAGCCGGTGGGCATAGCCCATCTCGTTGTCGTACCACGCATACACTTTCAACTGGGTTCCGTTGACCACCATCGTGGAGGGCGCGTCGACGATGCCCGAGCGGGTGTCGTTGACGTAATCGGCGCTGACCAGCGGGCGCTCTTCGTAGCCGAGGATGCCCTTCAGCGGACCTTCGGCGGCAGTCTTGAACAACGCGTTGACCTCGTCGGCCGTAACCGTGCGGTCGACCTCGAAGACACAATCGGTAAGTGAGCCGTTCAGCAAAGGCACCCGCACCGCATGGCCGTTCAGCCGGCCCTTGAGTTCGGGATAGATCAAGGTGATCGCCGTGGCGCTTCCGGTCGTGGTGGGGATCAGCGAGTTCAACGCGGACCGGGCGCGGCGCAGATCCTTGGCGGGGCGATCGACGATGGTTTGCGTATTGGTGACGTCATGGATCGTCGTGATGACACCGTGGCGAATGCCGATCTGTTCGTGAACGACCTTGACCACCGGGGCCAAGCAATTGGTCGTGCAACTCGCCGCGGTCACGATCCGATGCCGCTCGGGGTCGTAGATGTCATTGTTCACACCGTAGACGATATTCGCCGCATCGCCGTCCCTTACCGGTGCGGACACCACGACCTTCTTCACGCCCGCCTGGAAATAGGGTGCGATTTTCGCCGCGCTCTTGAACACGCCGGTGCAGTCGATCACCACGTCGACACCGTCGAGCGGCAGGTTCTCGATCCGCGGCACCCCGACAAAGGGCAGCCGGGTGCCGTCAATCGTCACGCTCTCGGCGTCGTGCGCGAAAGCGGCGTCCCAGCGGCCGTGGACCGAGTCGAATTCCAGAAGATGTGCGGCCATCGCCGGGTCGCCCACCGCGTCGTTGATCCAGGCGATTTCGGCACCTCGTTCCAGAAGCGGACGCAGCGCAAGCTTGCCGATGCGCCCCAGGCCGTTCAGCGCGTAAATCGTCATACCGATAGCCCCGCCGCGTCGCGGCCGATCTCGTCGACGGCCTTTTGAAGCGCCAGACGGTCCAGCGTGTCCAGGCGCAATGCGGTAAAGGTCTGGATCCGGTTCTTGAGCGCGCCGTAGGCGTGCTGGAACGCCAGGCTTTTCTGGGCGTCGGTGCCCTCGGTCCTGACCGGGTCGGGCATGCCCCAGTGGGCGCTGACGGGCTGACCCTCCCAGGGGGGGCATTCCTCGTTCGCGGCCTGGTCGCAGACGGTGAACACGAAATCCAGATGCGGTGCATTCGGCCCGCTGAACTCGGACACATTCTTGGCCCGCAGGACCGATACGTCGTGGCCCTTGTCCTTCAGCACCTGGACCGCAAAGGGATTCAGTTCCGAATAGGGTCTAGTTCCGGCGGAATACGCGTTGAAGCGGTCGGGTGCGGCGGCACGCAGCAGCGATTCGGCAAAGATCGAGCGCGCAGAATTCCCGGTGCAGATGAACAGGACATTGTATTTTCGGTCGGCCATGGCTGTGGTTCCTGTGAGAGGGGGCAGGACGGCGGGCGAACACAAGTTCGCCCGCCCGCGGCAGCAGTCGAGGAAGAGATAATCGAAGGTGCGTCGCACCTCGGTGACGTCGATAGAGTATCGCAACGAGGTGCCCGCGCGGGTTTGCGTGACAAGCCGGGCGCGCATCAGCGCCGCGAGATAGGCCGAGAGCGTTGAGGGCTTGAGTCCGAGCGCTGTCCCGATCTCGCCGGCGGGCACGCGATCAGGATACCGCCGCATCAGCAGGCGAAAGATCGCAAGCCGGTGCGGGTGACCAAGCGTCGCCAAGCGCGAGGGAATCGTTTCTTCCATATTTCGAGAATATTAGAAATATGTAACGACACAATGACGGTCGGCGCATCGCGCTCCGGTTCAAAAAATTTTCGCGCAAGGATCGGGGCGATCTATCCGGTAGGACCGGTGCAGGGGATCACATCGACCCGGTGAACGGTCGTGTGCGTGCCCTCGCTGCGCAGCGATCCGCGCACCGGCGCGACGTCAGCATAGTCGCGGCCGACGGCCACCGCGATGTGATCCGCGCCCACCACGATGTCATTGGTGGGGTCTATCTCGATCCAGCCGGTCTCTGCCCCGCACCAGGCGCGTACCCAGGCATGCATCGCATCGGCCCCCTCCAGCCGGGGATGGCCGGGCGGCGGGGTGGTGCGCAGGAAGCCGCTGACATAACCTGCGGGGATGCCGACGGCCCGCAGCGCAGCGATGGTGACATGGCTGATGTCCTGGCAAACGCCCCGGCGCGCCTCGAACGCCTCGATCGGCGGGGTCGTCACCTCGGTCGCCTCGGGGTCGAACTCGAACCGGTCATGCATGGCGTGCGAAATCGCGAGCGCCGCGGACAGCGCCGACATTTCCGGTAGGACCAGGTCCTTGGCAAAGGCGGCGATCCGGGATTCGTGATGGATACGTTCGGATTCTCCCAGGAAATGGTGTGGCGCGTTCGGGCCGATCCCCAGCACCTCGTCGATATCGACCTGCAGTCGGGCCAGATCGGTAGACAGATCCAGTCCGGGCACGCCGCCGCTGCGGCGCACGCGCCCCGCGAAGCGAAAGGCGATTTCGGTCAGCGGCCGGTCATGGGCCAACTCGGTCGTGGCGTTGCCGAAGAAATCGGTGGTGTCGCGGCGGAAATCCGGTTGGGGATCGGTGCTGACGAAGCCCGAGATCAGGGTCTGATCGGTCGTCGTCAGAGGCAGCATCCTGAGCAGCGTCCGGCTGGACCCCGCGGGCGTTTCGTAGCGATACGCGATCTCCAGCCGGATGTCGAAGTCGATCGCCATGGCCGTCAACTCAGGTAACGTGCAGTCAGCGTATCTGACACCGCGCGCAGATCGGTCTGAAGTTCAAGCAGGCGGGCAGGGGGCAGGTCTTCGGGGTCTGCGACCGACAGGGCGGTGTGCAGCAGCAGGATGCGGCGGGCGAGGTCGGACATCGGGCTGCCTTCCCGCGCCTGGGTCAGCAGGCCCTCCTGCTCGCGCAACACGTCGAGCTGGAACAGCACCGAACGCGGGTTCCCCGCATCCAGCGCCAGCAGGTCGGCCACGGTGCTGCAGTTCGTGGCCATCGGATAGCGCCGGCGGTGGGTCATCACGCTGTCTCCGACCTCGACGGCGACGTCGAAGCTTCCGGGCGGTGCCGCGGGATCGGCAAAGGCGGCCAGCAGCGTCAGCATTTGGTCGGCCCGCTCCAGCGCACGACCCATGGTCAAAAAGCGCCAACCGGACGACCGGAACATATTGTCATGCACAAGTCCCGCGAACCCGGCAAGCTTGCGCAGCAATTCGGTCATCTTGCGCGCAGCGTCATCGCCCGGGCGCACGCGATTGTACATGCCGCGCGCGGTGAAGGCGAGATCATTCAGCGCGTGCCAGCCATCTGTCGAGAACCGGTCGCGCACCTTGCCCGCACAGCTTTGTCCCGCCTCGAAAAGCTCCAGGATCGCGGCGGGCACCGGCTCGTCGGGGTCGATGTCGAACCCGTCCAGATAGCGTTCGAGATGGGCGAGCAGCGGCATCTCGCGGTGGCCGACCTCTTCCAGCCGCAGGTGATAGGCGCGCAGTTCGCGCACCCGGGCCTCGGCCCGCTCGACATAGCGGCCAAGCCAGTACAGGTTGTCGGCCGCGCGGCTTGGCAGGACGCCGGGCAGGCGGCGCACGAATGGCCCCCCGTGCTGCGCGGCGAGGCTGTCGGGCGTCACCGGGCCATCGCTGACCACCCAGACATCCGCGACCGAACCGCCATTCTTCATCGCCAAGGCTGTGGGGTCCTCGGTCCGGCCGATCCGGGCATAGCCGCCGGGCATCACCACCCAGCCATCGTGGGTGCGCGCGGCGAAGACCCGGATCAGCATCGGTCGCGGCACCAGTTCGCCGTCGATCATCGCGGGCGTGGTGGATAGCGTCGCGGCCTCTTGCCCGACCAGCTTGGCGCCGTCGTTTTCCAGCCATTCGCCGATGGATTTCTGCGCGGTGCCACGAAAATCGCCGCCAAGCGCGGTCGAGGCGTCGACCTCGAAGGGAAGGTCGGTCGATAGCGCCCGGCCGATCATCATTCGCGGGAGGTTCGCGTAGACGTAGGCACGCTCGGTCGCCTGGCCACACCACCAGGTCGCGATATTGGGAATCTTCAGGCCCTCGCCTGTCAGCCGTTCGCAAATCCGCGGCAGGAACGCCATCAGCGCCCGCGCCTCGAGTACGCCCGAGCCCAGACAGTTCAGCATGGTCAACTCGCGCGCCCGAAGCGCCGCGACCATGCCGGGCGTGCCCAACGCCGAGGTCTCGTCCAGTTCCAGCGGATCGGCAAAGCGGGAATCGAGACGCCGCCACAGCACGCTGACCGGCTGCGGACCGTCGATGGTGCGCACCGTCAACTTGCCGCGTTCGACCTTGAGGTCCTCGCATTCCAGCAGCAGGAAGCCGAGGTAGCGTGCGATATAGGCATGCTCGAAATAGGTGTCGGAATGCTGGCCCGGCGTCAGGATCGCGACCCGCCCCGCATCGCCCCTGAGCGCGTTCATCGCATCGCGATAGGCACGGAAAAAGCCCGCAAGACGGCGGATATTGGCCGCCGGGAACAGGTCGGGAAAGACCCGCGCGGTCGCCATGCGGTTTTCCAGCGCGAAACCCGAGCCTGACGGCGCCTGGGTCCGGTCGCCCAGCACTAGCCATGACCCGTCTGGCGAACGGCCGACCTCAAAGGCCAGGAAGTGCAGGAAGTGGCCCGAGCGTGGACGGATACCCACGACCGGCCGCAGCCATTCTCGGTTGCGCGCCACGAGTTCGGGCGGCAGCAGGCCCTGCGAGACCAGCGAGGCCGGGCCGTAGAGATCGGCCATGACCTTTTCCAGTAGATCCGCGCGCTGGATCAGCCCCTCGGACAGGCGCTGCCATTCGTCGTCGGCGATCATCACGGGGATGTGCGACAACGGCCAGTCACGTAGCGTCGAACCGCCCGAGGTGTGCTGGCGGTAATACACGCCCGCGTCATGCAGGTGCTGGTCGCCGCGGGCGAAACGCTGCGACAGGTCGGCGGCGGTTTGTTCCGAGAGGAGATCGATCAAGGGTTGCCAGACGGGCCGGACGCTTCCATCCGGCCGTAGCAACTCGTCGGCGACACCCGGCGGCGGGTGGTAGCCCTGCAGAAGCGCCGCGGCTGGAGTGTCCGGGAGATGATCGGTCGAGCTCATGTCAGATGCCCGGCGCCCGGCGCAGATCCAGCGTCATCGGAAACTCGGGCTGGGGTGTTTCCGGCGCGGGCCAATAGCTGCCGGGTGTGTGGCCCATCTTCTCGAACCGGGCAAGTCGGCGGGCTTCGGCCTCGTTGGCATTCACGGGAAAGGTCTCGTAGTTGCGCCCGCCCGGATGCGCCACGTGGTAGGTGCAGCCGCCCAGCGCGCGCCCCGACCAGGTATCGAAGATATCGAGCGTGAGTGGCGCGTTGACCGGCAGGACGGGGTGCAGCGCTTCGGCCGGTTGCCACGCCTTGAAGCGGACGCCGCCGATGGCCATACCGGCCGTTTCGGTGGGGTGCAGCGGCACGGCACGGCGGTTGCAGGTCACGATGTATCGCCCCGGGTTGGTCGCGGTCAGTTTGACCTGCATGCGTTCCACCGAACTATCGGTATAGCGCACGGTGCCACCGATCGCCCCGCGCTCGCCCAGAACGTGCCAGGGTTCCAACGCCTGCCGGAGTTCGAGGTGCACACCCTCGCACTCGACCTCGCCGCAGAACGGAAAGCGGAATTCGGCCTGCGCCTCGTACCAGTCGGGGCGGAATTCGAAGCCGTGATCGGTCAGGTCGCGCAGCACGCCCAGGAAATCGGCCCAGACGAAATGGGGCAGCATGAACCGGTCATGCAGTTCCGTGCCCCAGCGCACCGGTTTGCCCTTCACCGGGTTCGCCCAAAGCCGCGCGAGGATCGCCCGGATCAGCACCTGTTGCGCCAGGCTCATCCGCGCATCGGGCGGCATCTCGAAGCCGCGGAATTCGACAAGGCCGAGGCGGCCGGTCGGCCCGTCGGGAGAATACAGCTTGTCGATGCAAAGTTCGGCGCGGTGGGTGTTGCCCGTGACATCGATCAGGATGTTCCGCAGAAGCCGGTCGACCCGCCAGGGGGAGGGGGCCGCGCCCTCGCCCGGGTCGGGAAATTGCGCCAGCGCGATTTCCAGCTCGTACAGGCTGTCGTGGCGAGCCTCGTCGATGCGGGGCGCCTGGCTGGTGGGGCCGATGAACAGCCCCGAGAACAGGTAGGACAGGCTCGGATGCCGCTGCCAATAGAGGATCAGCGAGCGCAGCAGGTCGGGCCGGCGCAGGAAGGGCGAATCGTTCGGCGTCTCGCCCCCAACCACCACGTGGTTTCCGCCTCCCGTGCCGCAGTGCTTGCCGTCGATCATGAACTTGTCGGCCCCAAGGCGGGTCAGCCGCGCCTCCTCGTAGACGCCCTGGGTGATCGCCTTGCAGGTCTCCCAATCGTCGGCGGGGTGCACGTTGACCTCCAGCACGCCGGGGTCGGGGGCCACGCGGATCACGTTCAGCCGCGGATCGTGCGGCGGCGCATAGCCCTCGATATGCACCGGCAAGCCCATTTCCTCGGCCGCTGCCTCGGCCGCGGCGACAAGTTCCAGGTAATCTTCGGCGTCCTCGACAGGGGGCATGAACACGCACAGCCGCCCATCGCGCGGTTCCACCGACAGTGCCGTGCGCACCGCCTCGGTGCCCAGTTCCTGCTCGCGCACATCCTGCACCGCGCCGCCTTCGGTGAACCGCGCCACCGGCTGGCGATGTTGGGGCGTCACCTCGGGCAACTCCTTGGGCTGGGCCTCGTTGAAATCGGGCAGCGGGCCGCGCTCCACCGTCGGGTCGGTCACATAGGTATAGGGGTATTGCGAGGGCTGTACATGGGGCAGCGTGCCCAGGGGTAGCCGATAGCCCACCGGGCTGTCGCCGGGCACCAGGAACAGATGCTCGCGCCGCGTTTTCCACCGTTCTGAGCGCCAGCGCGGGCCGCTTGCCTTGGCCTGCCAGCGCTGGATCGGCAGGATATGTCCCGAAGGTTCGGTCAGCCCGCGGGCGAAGACGCGGGCGATGCGGGCGCGTTCCTCGGGGTCTTTCAGCTTCGAATTCTCGGGCGTGACGTTCTCGGGAAGGCTCGCTTCCTTGATGATCCACTCCGCCGGGTCCTCATAGGCCGGCAGGGCCAGGTCGGGGTCCACGCCCAGCCGTTCGGCCATCCCGCGCAGCAAGCGGCCCGCCGCCTCGACAGTTGCGTCGGTGTCGGCTTCTTCCTCGGCGATCAGGTCGGGGTTCTTCCAGATCGGCTTGCCGTCCTTGCGCCAATACAGCGAGAAGGTCCAGCGCGGCAGGGTCTCGCCCGGATACCATTTGCCCTGCCCGTAATGCAGGAACCCGCCGGGCGCGAAGCGGTCGCGCAGCCGCCGGATCAGCCGGTCGGCGAGGCCGCGTTTCATCGGGCCCACGGCGGCGGTGTTCCACTCGTCCGATTCGAAATCGTCGATGGAAACGAAGGTCGGCTCGCCCCCCATGGTCAGGCGCATGTCGCCTGCCTTGATCGCGGCATCGACCTTGTGGCCCAGCGCATCCAGCGCGTGCCACGCCTCGTCCGAAAACGGCTTGGTGATGCGCGGATGCTCGGCGGTGCGATGCACCTCCATGTGGAAATTGAAATCGACCTCGGCGGGGCTGGCCATGCCGGTTATGGGCGCGGCGTTGCGGTAATGGGGCGTGGCGGCCAGCGGGATGTGGCTTTCGCCGGTCAGCAGGCCGCTGGTCGGATCCAGCCCGATCCAGCCCGCGCCGGGCAGATACACCTCACACCAAGCGTGCAGGTCGGTGAAGTCGTGATCGGTTCCCGGCGGGCCATCCAGCGCCACCAGATCGGGTTTCAGCTGGATCAGGTAGCCCGAAACGAAGCGCGCCGCGAGGCCGAGGTTCCGCAGTACCTGCACCATCAGCCACGAGCTATCCCGGCAGGACCCCGATTTTAGGCGCAGCGTCTCTTCGGGGGTCTGCACACCGGGTTCCATGCGAATGACATAGCCGATCTCGCGCTCCAGCCGTGCGTTCAACGCGACGATGAAATCGACCGTCCGCTCCGCCGCGCACGGGACATCGGCCAGGAACGCGGTCAGCAGCGGACCGGCGGGTTCGGGCGTGCGGTAGATCGACAGATCGTCCACCAGGTCGGCGGGGTAGTCGAAGGGCCATGCCTCGGCGCTTTCGTCCACGAAGAAATCGAACGGGTTGTACACCGTCATGTCGGCGACAAGTTCCACCTCGATGCGGAACTCGCGCACGGGTTCGGGAAAGACGAAGCGCGACAGCCAGTTGCCGTAGGGGTCCTGCTGGTGATTGACGAAATGGCCCTCGGGCGACACCTTGAGGCTGTGCGAGATCACCCGCGTGCGGCTGTGCGGTGCGGGCCGCAGGCGGATCACCTGCGGACCCAGGCTGACCGGGCGGTCATAGCGGTAGTGGGTCAGGTGACGGATGCTTGCTGTGATCGCCATGTATGGGTTCGCGCGTCTGGGGCTGCACTGCAGCAAAGACGGTTTTCGGGGGGCTGTAAACCTGTTCTGCGGTTTGGTGTCCGATCCGGCGCCGGCAATCTCCGCGAGGGCCGGGTTGAGAAAGCACGTCGAATGCAGCTGTTATAGCCTGACCGAAAACGCCCGGAGGTGTAGGTTGCTACGAGTGGCTGACCGGGGCGGGCGCGACCGGTCCGTCCTTTTAAAGACTCTCGACGGGACAGGCCCGGTCGAGTTGCGGCATCGGCCGCCGGCCGGTTGGAACCCATCGCGCCGAGATCGTGAGCGCGCCTCTCTTCGGCCTGGCCAAGTCGTGGTATCGTCACGCGGACGCCCTTCACACAGGGCTGCGTGCCCAAAGACCGACGTCGGCGGCCAGGGGCTGCCGAAGCACCACGCGACAGACCAAGGGAGTACTTAATGAATACCAGTGGATGGAAACCGGCCTTCGATGCCGTTCTGGACGGCGTGACCACCGGGGAGGCAGCGGGCCGCGTGCCGGGTGTGGTCGCCATGGTCACGGACCGCGATGCCAATGTCTATGAGGGCGCCAAGGGGGTTCGCGATCTGGGCACCGGGGTGCCGATGACGACGGACACGGTCTTTGCCATCTTCTCGACCACCAAGGCGATCGGCGGAACGGCGGTCATGCAATGCGTCGAAGAGGGGTTGCTGGATCTCGACGCCCCGGCCAGGGAGTATGCTCCGGCAATCGCCGAGTTGCAGGTGCTGGAGGGGTTCGACGAAAACGGCAACCCGAAACTGCGCGCCCCGAAGTCCGACATCACCACGCGCCAATTGATGTTGCACACGGCCGGGTTCGGTTATGATTTCTTCAACGAAAAATACCTGAGGCTGGCCGAGGAACACGGCCAGCCCTCGGTCGTGACGGGCACCATGGCGGCGCTTAAGACGCCATTGCTTTTCGATCCTGGCGAGAAATGGGAGTATGGTACCAATATCGACTGGGCGGGCCAGGTGGTCGAGGGTATCCGCGGCAAGCGTCTGTCCGAGGTCCTGAAGGAACGCGTGTTCGCGCCGCTGGGCATAACCGATATGGCCTTTACCCGAACCGATGACATGAAGGCCCGTACGGCCAGCATCCATGCCCGCGGCCCTGACGGATCGCTGACGCCCCTGGATTTCGCGCTGCCCGACACCCCCGAGGTCGACATGGCCGGGCACGGGCTTTACGCCTCGGTGGGTGAATACATGAAGTTCATACGGATGTGGTTGAACGACGGGATGGGGCCGAACGGCCAGGTGCTGAAGCCCGAAACCGTCGAGATTGCCGTGCGGAACGGGCTGCAACCGCACCAGAATGTGGTGATGCTGCCCGGGGTGATCCCGTCGCTGTCGAATGATGCCGAATTCTTTCCGGGGCTGAAGAAAAGCTGGTCCTACACTTTCATGGTCAACGAGGAAGAGGCCCCGACCGGGCGGCCGGCGGGGGCCATCGGCTGGGCGGGGCTTGCGAACCTGTTCTACTGGATCGATCGCGAAAACGGGTTCGGGGGCTTCTGGGCGACCCAGATCCTGCCGTTCGGCGACCCGGTCTCGTTCGGAGCCTATCTCGATTTCGAAACGGTGTTCTACCGGAACCTGCGCGGGTCGCAGGTCGCCTGAGCGTGACGGTGCGCCGCCTGCCGGGGCGTCATGCCACGGCAGGTGCGAGACCGGAGGCGGTGCGCTTCACGACTGCGGCTAGGTTGGTGGCCGGGTCGGCGATCTCGGCGGGGGCGACGGACAGCCCGTCCTCGACCGGGTGCTTGCCGACCATTTAGCCGCGCGGGTCGTTTATGGCATCCACCGCCAGCAGCGCGTCGCCATGAAAATACGCGGGCTTATGTAGCAAGAGTACCACGGCGGGACAGCGAGAACATCTCAGCGTGGTCATTGAGGTATTCGAGAACTTCAATGACTTGAGCAAACGTGTAAGTATCGGAAACTTTTCATTATCATATCCGCATCGCATTTCTACGGACACCATGCACCTAAGCGCATCCCCGGGCCGGACATCATGTTTCCGGCTGACCTGCCCCTTCTTTCAGGGTCACTCGTAAGTCGAGCCTGTTATTCCTCTGGGTGCATCGTTCGGCGGCGTGAGCATTCGGCGCAGGCGCGGAGCCATCAGATAGCTCAAGCGGCTGTGCCCATTGCGTCTTGTCGAACGGACTCGCTTCGGCGAATTCCTTCGGGGTCTGTTACTTAAGGCTGCTGTGCAGGCGCTGCGTTTTGTCGTCGATCCTCGAGTCCTCGAGGATCTCGCGGGCCTCGCCGATACTGCTGAAACAGTGCTGGTTCAGGCATTCTTCGCGGTAGATACGCTCGACCACCTTCGCGTTGACCCTGAAGCCCTCGCGGTCCAGCTTGGCATGCAGCATGCGATAGCCATACCTCCTGGGTTTGTCCGAAAGCGTGATCAGGCGCTTTCTCAGCCGCGCGCGGCGAGCCTGCCGGATCGTCGGGCTCGCGCGGTCGGTGCAGCAATAACAACCGCAACCGAAGAAGGACGCGGCGCTGGTCGCGCGGATCAAGGCGCTGGGGCTGACCGAGGATGCTTGGCGCTGAGCCATGGGAACCGTGGCCCCTGCGCACGAGACGCCGGGCCAACGGCATGCTAATGTCATAGAGCCGTGACGATATCCGCCCTACATAAACGGCCCTCGGCCTGGCGCGCCGCTCTCCTTCGGGCGTGGTTTCGAGTGGGACTCGACGGGGGCGCCCACCTGCGTGTCCGGGGGCCCGTCGTCTTTGTCGCGAACCATCTCAGCCTCATGGACGCGCCGCTGATCGCTGCACTGGCCAGGCGGCCTTGCCTTGTGGCGATGCATGGCGAAGCGCCGAAGGGCGGGCTGGCCGGCTGGCTGTGGCGGCGGGCCCGGCTGGACCGCATCGACATGAACGACCCCGCCGCGATCCGGGATTTCGTGCGCCGGGTTCGCGACGGTTCGGCGGCCGGGCTGGTCTTTCCCGAGGCCCGGATGTCGCGCCACGGCGCGCTGATGAAGGTCTATCCCGAGGCGGAGAAGCTGGTGCGCGCGACCCGCGCGCCGGTGGTGCCGATCCACCTCGAGGGGCTGGAACTGTCGCGCTGGGCACCGGAAAAGGCCGGCCAGCCGCGGCTCTGGCGGCCGCGCTGCCATGTCAGCGTCGGCGCCCCGCGGCCCCCGGGCGCCACGGGGCCCGGCACCGGGCTGCGCGACCTGCTCGACCATCAGCGCTTCGTCGCGTTGAACCGGTGGGACACCGTGCCCGCCGCGCTTGCCGCCACGGCGCGGCGGCTGGGGCCGCGGACCCCCGCGATCAAGGATTCGCTCGGCAACACGCTCAGCCTGCGCAGGATCGCCATCGGTGCCGCCGCGCTGGGCGCGCGTTTGCGGCGGCGCACCGACGCGGACGAAATCGTGGGAGTGCTGCTGCCGGGCGTTGCTACAGTGCCCGTTGTGCTGGGTGCGCTGTGGCGCGAACGTCGCGTCCCCGCCTTTTTGAACCCGACCCTGGGACCGGGACCAGCGCATGCGGCGCTGGCCGTGGCGGGCATCAGGCGGGTGATTTCCAGTCGCGCCTTCGTCGAGCAGGCGGAGCTTGGGCCGATGGTCCGCCGCTTCGAGGATGAGGGCATCACCCTGATCTGGACCGAGGACTTGCGCGCCGAGATTGGCCCGGCCCGGCGGCTCAGGGCATTGCTGGCCCCCGGCCGCTCACGCAAGGCCGCGCGCGATACCCCGGCCGCGGTGCTGTTCACCTCGGGCACCGAGGGTGCGCCCAAGGCGGTCGTCCTGAGCCATGGCAATCTTCTGGGCAACGTCGCGCAATTGCGCGCACGCACCGATGTCAGCCCGGCCGACAGGGTGCTGACCGCGCTGCCGCTGTTCCACGCGCTGGGGCTGACGGCGGGCGTTCTGTTCCCGCTCATGTGCGGGGCGCACATCCTGATCTACCCGACGCCGCTGCATTACAAGGTCATCCCGGAACTGGCCTATGCGCACCAGGCCACCATCGTTTTCGGCACCGACACTTTCCTGTCCGGCTGGGGGCGGCGAGCCGACCCGCATGACTTCACCTCGGTCCGGGCGGCCATTGCCGGGGCCGAGCCGGTGAAACCCGCGACCCGCCAGCTTTGGGTCGACCGGTTCGGTGTGCGCATTCTCGAAGGCTATGGCGCGACCGAGGCCGCGCCGGTGCTGGCGCTGAACACGCCCACGTGCGACCGTTTCGGCACGGTGGGCCGGTTCGTCCCCGCCCTCGAAACACGGCTGGAGGAGGTCCCCGGAATTCCCGGCGCGCGGCTCTGGGTCAAGGGGCCGAACGTCATGCTGGGCTACATGCGGGCGGACAATCCCGGCGTCCTGCAGCCGCTGGAGGACGGCTGGTATGACACCGGCGACGCTGTTTCGATCGACGCGGACGGGTTCGTCACGCTTCAGGGCCGGATCAAGCGGTTTGCCAAGATAGGCGGCGAGATGGTTTCGCTCGCTGCGGTCGAACGGCTGGCGGCGCGGACATGGCCCGACGCCGCGGTCGCTGCGATATCGGTCGCCGACCCCAGGAAGGGCGAGCGGGTGGTGCTGGCCGTTGCCAGCACGGCGCCCGACCGCGAGGCGATCCGCGCGCAGGCCCGGGCCGACGGGATCTCGGAACTGCTGCTGCCCGCCCAGATCGTGGCGGTCGAGGAAATTCCGCTTCTGGCCTCGGGCAAGACCAACTATCCGGAACTGGCCCGGCGGCTGGAAGAGGCGCGCGTCTTGAACGCCGCCTGAAAGCGCGAAGGCCGGGCGGCCGTGACCACGCCGAACGAAAGCGCCTCATTCGAACGTCTTTTCAGTTGACATGTGATCCTTTCGGCCCGATGTCAGATCGACGTCACCGCGCTGCCGCGTGAGCAGGCGGGCAAATCGCCCGCAGATTGGCCGTGACGCACCGTTTCCCACATCACGTCGGGGGGACGCCGCCCGGGGCGGCTTGCGGGGCAATTCGGCACCGTGGGCGGTTGCGTCGGGTGCACCCCGGCCGACCGACCGCGACAGGCGGGCGGCGGCAAACCCGGACAAGGTTCCGGGCAAGGATTGATATGACCTTCACTGACCTCGGGCTTGACGCCCAACTCGTGTCGCGGCTCGACCGCCTCGGCTTTTCGCACCCCACCCCGATCCAGGCAAAGGCGATCCCGCTGGCGCTGCGTGGCGAGGACGTTCTGGGCATCGCCCAGACCGGCACCGGCAAGACCGCAGCCTTCGGCTTGCCGCTCGTCGCCGCGCTGTCGGCCGACAAGGCGAGACCGGCGGCCCGCGCCGCCCATGGCCTGGTGCTGGCGCCCACCCGCGAACTGGCCACGCAGATCGTCGCCACGCTGAGCGCCCTGACCGACAGCCTGCGCATCACACTGGTTGTGGGCGGAAAATCCATCAACGCGCAGGTTGGAAGGCTGGCGCGCGGCACCGACATCCTGGTGGCGACGCCCGGCCGCCTGATCGACCTGATGGATCGCCGCGCGGTCGACCTGGGCCAGACGCGGTTCCTCGTGCTGGACGAGGCCGACCAGATGCTGGACATCGGATTTGTGCATGCGCTGCGCCGGATCGCGCCGCGGCTGCGCAAGGAACGCCAGACCATGATGTTCTCGGCCACCATGCCGAAACAGATTGCCGAGTTGGCGCGTGACTACCTGAGCGACCCCGAGCGGGTCGAGATCGCGCCGCCGGGACGGGCCGCCGACAAGGTCGTGCAATCGGTGCATTTTGTCGCCAAGGAGGAAAAGCAGTCCCTTCTGATCGACCTTCTGGACGGCCATCGCGATGACCGGGCGCTGGTCTTTTCGCGTACCAAGCACGGTGCCGAACGGCTGATGAAACAGCTGGAACGCGCCGGCTTCGCCGCCGCCTCGATCCACGGTAACAAGAGCCAGGGCCAGCGCGACCGCGCGTTGGCGGCGTTCCGCGCGGGATCCGTGCGGGTGCTGGTCGCGACTGATGTGGCTGCGCGCGGGATCGACATTCCCGATGTCGGCCATGTCTACAATTTCGACCTGCCGAACGTGCCCGAAAGCTATGTCCACCGCATCGGCCGCACCGCGCGGGCCGGACGGGGCGGGCGCGCCGTCGCGTTCTGCGCGGCCGACGAGATGGGCGAGTTGCGCGCCATCGAAAAGGTTCTGGGCAACCGGGTCGAGGTCGCCGGCGGCACGCCCTGGTCCACCGCGCGCGACGGCCGCAAGCCCCAGGCCAAGCGGCGCCCCCGCCGCCGCACGGGCCGCCGCTCCGCACGCCTCGCGGCCTGACGCGACGCCTTATGGTACCAGCCCGGGCGAAACGTCGCCCGGGCCTAGATGCGGCCTTTCCATGGCACGACCTTGCGTTCGACGAACCGCATCAGCAGATCGAAGGCATAGGCGATGGCCGCGATCACCACGATGCCCATGATGACCGTCGAGGTCTGTAGGAACTGGCTGGCCGTCAGCACCATGTAGCCCAGCCCCTGGGTCGCCGCGACCATCTCGGCGGCGACCAGCGTGGTCCAGCCGAAGCCGATTCCGATGCGCATCGCAGTCAGGATCTCGGGTAATGCCGAGGGCAGGATCACGTGGCGGATAACCTGTGTCCGCGAAGCGCCGCAGGAATAGGCGGCGTGGATTTGCTCGATCGCGGCGGACCGCACCCCGGCGCGCGCCCCTAGCGCCACCGGGGCAAAGACCGACAGGAAGATCAGCAGCACCTTCGAGGTTTCCCCGATGCCGAACCAGATGATCATCAGTGGCAGATAGGCCAGCGGCGGGATCGGGCGGTAGAACTCGATCGGTGGATCGAAGATACCGCGCATCACCGGGCTTATCCCCATGGCAAGGCCCAGCGGGATGCCGACCGCGCAGGCCAGCAGGAACGCGCCGAACACGCGCGCGGTCGACACCGCTACATGTTCAAGGAAGGCGGTGTTGGTGAAGCCGTTCTGCCAGATATCCAGGAATTTCTGCACGATCGCCCCGGGCGAGGGCACGAAAAGCGGCTTGACCCACCCCAACGCGGTCACCAGCCACCAGACGAACAGCAGCACCAGGATCGAGCCGACTGAAAGCCAAAGCGTGTCACCCTGACCGGGCACGCCATAGGTTTCCCCGGGCCGCGTGGCTCGGCCGCGCGACAGTCGGGCCGCGAAGCCCCGGCGACGGTGCACGGCCGGACCGGCGCGGTCGGAGTCATCCGGCGCGCTCATGCCACGGCCTCCTCATCGTCGGCGAAGATCAGGCCCAGCACCTCTTCGCGCAAGGCGATGAAATCGCGCGATGCCTTGACCTCGCGCGCGGGCGTGCCGTCGAGGAAACGCCGCGAAAAGGGCAATTTGAACCGGTGGGCGATGCGCCCGGGTCGTGGCGACATCACGATCAGTTCGGTCCCCATGAACAGCGCCTCTTCGACCGAATGGGTGATGAAGAAGACAGATTTGTTCGTATCGGCCCAGATCCGCAGGATCAGCTCCTGCGCCTTTTCGCGGGTCAGCGCGTCGAGCGCGCCAAGCGGTTCGTCCATCAGCAGGATCTTCGGATCGCAGGCGAGCGCGCGGGCGATGCCCACGCGCTGCTGCATCCCACCCGACAGGTTGTAGACCGGAGATGCCTCGAACCCCTCCAGCCCCAGAAGCGCGATGAACCGGCGCGCGGTTTCGCGCCGCGCAGCATCGGCGACGCCCTGCATCTTCAGCCCGAACGCCACGTTGTCGAGCACGTTCAGCCAGGGCAACAGCGCATGTTTCTGGAACACCACGGCGCGGTCGGCGCCGGGCCCGGTCACCGCCTCGCCGTCCAGCCGCACCCGGCCCGAGGTCGGGGCGAGGAACCCGGCAATCAGGTTCAGAAGGGTCGATTTCCCGCAGCCCGACGCCCCCAGCGCGACCACGAAATCGCCCGCGCCGATGTGCAGGTCGATATCCCTCAACGCATCGACCGGGGCATGGCCGTCGCGTGCGGGGTAAACAACCGATGCCTTCGTGATCTCAAGCCCCATCATGCTCCTCCGTACCGCGCGGGCTGACGCCCGCGGGCCAGGCAGACCGGTCCGGTGCCTATTGCAGCGCCGTGGCCGCGATGGCGGTGTTTACGAAGGGGGCATAGCTGTCCCGCGCACTGTCGATGCGGCCGGCCTGTTGCAGAAACTCGGCCGTGGCCTTCATCGTCGCCGGTGCGCTGCCCAGCCAGGTGTCGCCGGCCTGCTCGTCCAGCGGGATGAAGGCAAAGCCCTTCAGGATGCCGGGCACCTGGCCCGCATCGGCCCCGGTCTGCGCGGCGATGGTCTGCACCATGGCACTGTCGGCCGTCCAGGCGTCCGGATCGTTGACATAGGCAAGGTTGGCCTCGTTCATGGTGCGTGCGAAAGCGGCCATCGCGTCCGCGTTCTTGGTGGCGAAGTCCGTGTTCACGACCCAGCCGTCGAAGGTGGGGAAGCCCCATTCCGCGGTCTTGTCCGCGCCGACAAGGCGGCTGCCGGTCTGCAGGATCCGGCTTTGCACCGGCTGCCAGACGAAGGCCGCGTCGATGGCGCCCTGTTCCCAAGCGGCGGCGATCTGGTCGGGTGGCATGTTCAGGATGGTGACGTCACGCTCGGCGACGCCTGCGTGCTCCAGCGCCCCCATCAGCGAGAAATGCGCGGTCGATCCCACCGGAACGGCAACGCGCTTGCCAGCCAGATCGCCCAGTTCAGCGATCCCGGCATCTTCGCGCACGATCAGGCTTTCGGCTTCGCCTATGACCTGCGCCAGCATGAACAGTTGTAACTCAACGCCCTGGCTGGCCGCGATGGCCAGAGGAGAGGAGCCCAGTTCCGCGATCTCGACATCGCCAGAGGCCATCGCGGCGATCACATCGGTCCCCGAGGCGAACTGGCGCCACTCTATATCCCAGCCGGTCGCGGCTTCGAAGGCGCTTTCGGCGCGTGCCACCTGCATCGGGGTGGGGTTCCCGAAATGGCCGATCGTGACATCTTGGCCAAAGGCGGCCCCGGCCGTGACGGCCAGTCCGGTCACGAGGCTCCAAAGTCTCGCTTTCATCGTCTTTCTCCTCTGTTGGCGGCGGCTCTTTTCGGCCGCCGTTTTCCGAATGCCGCCTTGGCTGGCCTCTGCCGTTCCGCGGCGCGCTTGCTGTCGAATTGCGCGATCGGCGCAGGGTGAACGCCCGTCCTGCATGCGCCCGGGCGGGCCGGGCGCGATTCAGTCGCGTTCACGACATAGTCCTTCGTGCATGCCTGATACGAGCCGGTGGCGATCGGATCGGCACGGTTTTCTCGGGCATGTTGCGGAATGCGGACACCGGGCGCGCCGAAGGTGACCGCCGTTTCGGTGTCATCTGCGCCGCCGGACGCCGCGACCGGCATCAGGCTTTGGCGGTACATGGGGCATTCTCCGTTTCACGGGTCTCAAGCGGCCTTACTGTTTGATCGCGAAAAGCCGCACGACCAAAACCATAGCGGGAAAAAGCTTTCCGGCGAAGAGCGCGCCGCCCGCGAGCGGACCGGCCTTGGGCACCGGCCGTGGCGCCCTGGATCAGGGCCGGGCCGGATCGGCCCCCGGCCCAAGCAGGTTTCCCACAACCTTTCCCAGTTGCCAGGACAATGGCCCGTGGCGGCACTCGGCCTCGACAGCGTAACTTTTGCAGAATGCCTCGATGGCCTGGCGTGTGCGCGGCCCAAGGAGACCGTCCAGGGTGCCGGGGTCGAACCCGGCCGCGTCCAGCCGGGACTGCAGCGCCTGGATGTACAGTGCCCGGTGCTGGCGCAGGTCCAGTAGGCCGGCGGTATAATCCTTGCCCTCGAGCGTTTCCAGTTTCGCCACGGCCTCGCTGCGGGCGGCAGGCCCCCAGATGCGCGGCGCGGCCTTCAGCAGGTCATGGCGCACAAGACGCGGGCGGTCCAGCAGGCCGCCATAGGTCTCGACGATCCGGGCTTCCTGGCGGGCGGCGTCGCGCGAGCGGATCGCCAACCGGTGCCAATAGTCGAACAGGCTGCGCGCCGCGGTTTCGTTGCCGCCGGCCGCGGCCTCGCGCGCGATGTCCAAGGCCGTCATGCGCAAGCGCTCGGCCTTGCGTCTGACGGCGCCGGTCTGATCGGGCATGGTCACGGCGATCCGGACCATGCGCAGATCGCCCTCGGCCACCCCATCGGCCGCAAGGTCGAGTCCGGCCGCGGGGGCGGACAACGGGCCGAATTTCCCATACAGGTGCGCCGCGGCCAAGTCGCGGCGCGCCGTGGCGGATGCCTCGGCCTCGCCCTCCATGGCGGATCTGAAATAGCCCAATGCCGCCGCCGGGTCGCGCGCCGTGCCCTCGCCATTCAGCAGCATCCGCGCCAGATGCAGCGCCGACCAGTAATTCCCCGTCTCGGCGGATTTCCGAGTGGCCACGAAGGCGCCTTCGGGATCGACCGCGCCGCCTGCGCCGGACTTGCGCATCTTGGCCAGGTCGGACCAGGCGGTGAAGCCGGGCAGGGCAGAGGCCGCCTCGAACACTTTGCGCGCGTCGCTGGTGTTGTCAGGACCACCCTCGCGCAGCAGGCTTCGGGCATAGCTGATGCCGGATACGACATCGCCCGCCTCCCATCCCATCCGCAGGGCCGCCACGATGTCGGCCTCATCGGCCTCGGCCTGCCGCAACAGCCAGGTCAGCCGCTGGATCGAGGGAATGTCCCCGGCCGCCGCGGCCGGCCCCAATANGTCGATGGCGGCCTGCTGGTCTCCGCGCTTGAAGTAGTCGCGCGAAAGGATCCCCGCGGCATCCGCATTCCCGAGCCCTGCCAGGTCGCGCAATTGCGCTTCGGCTGCCTCGCGGTTCGCGGGGTCGTCGGAGAAAATACCCCTTTGCAAGGTCGCGATGTCGGGGCGGTCCTGCGCCGCGGCAGGCAGCTCAAGCGCAACGCCCAGCAGGCAAAGCAACAGGACAAGGCGAAATCGGTGCATTGTCTGTGTCTGCCTCATTCCACCCTTCTGATCGGTCCCGCAGGCGCAGGACGACCCGCGCCGACGTGGTTCTAGACCGAACCCACGGTATATCCAGCGATTTCGCCGATCCAGTCGAAACGTGAACCGAAGCATGGCCTCAGCGCAAGGGGCTGGCCGGTCAGCGGCCATAGGGGTTTCGGTGCAGTGCCGCACCCCTTGCGCCGGTCGCATCGAATCGAACATCGGCACTAGGGCGTGTCGTGGTATCGACCTTGGGGCCATGACGGGGGCGTCATGCGCGCCAACGCGCGTCTTTGCCCGCGACGATGTCCCGAGCGCGCACGGGGTCTTGGAGGCATTGGGAGGAAAGTACAGTGCTTCAGCGCGCCCAAGCGACGGGTCAGCGCGCCACCCTGCCAGTCAACGCAATCAATCTAAAAAAACGACTGTCGCGCAATGCTTAACAGGAGAATTGGTGGAGCCAAGGTCTACCGTCACGGTGTTTCACTGCAGTGCATGCATTCCCAAAATACCATCCAAAACAATTTTTTATAATGAAACTGCGTTTCTTCCGCTTGCATTCGAGCCCACTCTATCCCA
>JBNGDM010000011.1:0-23996 GCA_049975105.1 Rhodovulum sp.
GGTTCTCGCCGCGGGCCCGCGCCGCGAAGCTGAGCGCCATGCGGTGGGTCAGAACGGGGGCGGCCATCTTGATGACGTCATCGGCGGACGGCACCAGGCGCCCCTCGAGCAGCGCCTGCGCGCGCACCGTCAGCATCAGCGCCTGCGCGGCGCGCGGGCCCGGCCCCCAGGCGACCGTTTCGCGCACGATCTGCGGCGCCTCGGGTTCGGCCGGGCGGCAGGCGCGCACGAGGTCGAGGATCAGTTCCACCACCGCCTCGCCCACGGGCATCCGCCGCACCGTCTTTTGCGCCGCGATCAGCTGTTCGGCGGTGAATACGGCATGGGCCTCTTCCTCCTCCAGCCCCGTGGTCGCGATCAGGATGTCATGTTCGGTCTTGCGGTCGGGATACGGCACGTCGATCTGCACCAGGAACCGGTCAAGCTGGGCCTCGGGGAGGGGATAGGTGCCCTCCTGCTCGATCGGGTTTTGCGTGGCCAGCACGTGGAAAGGCGGCGTCAGGGGGTGCGCCTCGCCCGCGATGGTGACCGATTTCTCCTGCATCGCCTGCAACAGCGCCGATTGCGTGCGCGGCGAGGCGCGGTTGATCTCGTCGGCCATCAGAAGCTGGCAGAAGATCGGCCCCTCGATGAAGCGGAAGGCGCGGGAGCCATCCTCGCCGGTTTCCAGAACCTCGGAGCCCAGGATATCGGCGGGCATCAGGTCGGGGGTGAACTGGATGCGCGCCCCGTTCAGCCCCATCACCGTGGACAGCGTGTCGACCAGCCGCGTCTTGCCCAGCCCCGGTAGACCGATCAGCAACGCATGCCCGCCGCACAACAGCGCCGAAAGCGTCAGGTCCACGACCCGTTCCTGGCCGATGAACCGCTTGGTGATGCTGTCCTTGGCCTCGGCCAGCCGGGCGCCCAGCGCCTCGATATCGGCCACCAGCTGGGTGTCTTCGGACATGACATCTCTCCCTTCGGTCATATATGGGGCTAGTATCGACACATATCGCGCGCGCCACAAATGGCAAAAACCAAGGCGGCACAAATGATCGTGAAACCCGACGCAGACAGGCTGGCCGAAACCGCCCGCGCGGCGACCCGCGCGGGGAAACTACCCCCGGTTGATTCGTGGAACCCGCCCTTTTGCGGCGATCTGGACATGCGGATCGCGCGGGACGGGACGTGGTTCTACCTGGGCACGCCGATCGGCCGGGCGCCGCTGGTGCGGCTGTTCTCGACCATCCTGAAGCGCGAGGGCGAGCGGTATTTCCTGGTCACGCCGGTCGAAAAGGTGGGAATCACCGTCGACGACGTGCCCTTCGTCGCGGTCGATTTCGAGCGCGCGGGCGCGGGGCCGGACCAGGTTCTGACCTTTACCACCAATGTCGGCGACCGGGTGGCGGCCGGTGCGGCGCACCCGATCCGGGTGGAGCGCGACCCCGAGACCGGGGAACCGGCGCCCTACGTGCTGGTGCGCCGCAACCTGGAAGCGCGGATCGACCGCAAGAGTTTCTACCGGCTGGTCGATATCGGCATGCGCGAGTTGCACGAGGGCGCCGAGTGGTTCGGCCTGTGGTCGGGCGGGGCGTTCTTCCCGGTGATCCCGGCGGCCGAACTGCCCTGAGCGCCCATGCCCCGGTTCTGTGCCAACCTGGACTTCCTGTTCACCGAACGGCCGTTCCTGGACCGCTTTGCCGCGGCGCGGGCAGGCGGATTCGAGGCGGTGGAGATCCTGTTTCCCTATGACCACGACCCGGCCGAGATCGCCGCGCGGCTGGCGGGCGAGGGGCTGCACCTTGCCCTGATCAACACGCCGGCGGGCGACTGGGCGGCGGGCGAGCGGGGGTTCGCGGCCCGGCCGGGAGAGACCGAGCGGTTCCGCGACGGGGTGCGGCGGGCCACCGATCTTGCCGCGCGGCTGGGGGCGGCGCATGTCCACCTGATGGCCGGGTGCGCCGCCGGGGCGGAGGCGCGGCAGACCTATCTGGAGAACGTCGCATGGGCCGCCGACAGCGCGCCCGCGCAAAGTTTCACGGTGGAGCCGATCAACCCGTTCGACATCCCGGGCTATTTCCTGGCGCGTTTCGACGATGCGGCCGAGATTCTCGACACGCTGGCCCGGCCCAACCTGCACCTGCAATTCGATGCCTACCACGCGCGCCGGATCGAGGGCGACGTGATGGGACTGTGGGCGCGGATGGGGGCACGCGCGGCGCATGTCCAGGTCGCCTCGCCCCCCGGCCGGCACGAGCCGGTGCGGGGCGAGATCGACTATCCTGGGTTCTTCGCCCGGCTGGACGCCGACGGCTATGCGGGCTGGGTCAGCGGCGAGTACCGGCCCGCCGGGCGCACCGAGGACGGGCTGGGCTGGATCGCGCCGCCCGGCGCCTAGCGCACCACCATGACCGTGCAATGGGCATGCCCCGCGACATGGGTCGCGGTCGTGCCCAGCAGGTAATCCTGGATGCGCGGGTTCGCGGCCTCCATCACGATCAGGTCAACGTCCTCTTCGCGGGCCATCTTGACCAGTTGGCGATGCACCGCGCCCTTGCGCACGACCAGGCGCACCGGCACGTCGCCCGCGGGGTTCGCGGCGAGGAACTTCTTCAGATGCTCCATCCAGAACGCCTCGGAATCGCGGATGTTCAGGTTCCGCTCCATCTCGGGGGCGACGGTGGCGACGATCACCTCGGCCCCGTGCCAGCGGGCGAGCCGCAGCGCCTCGCCATAGGCGGGGTGGGCCAGCGCGGCGTGGCGCAGGTTGAGGGGGCAGAGGATTTTCTTGATCTCGCGGGGCATGGGGGACTCCTGTCAGGCGGCCGGCGGGCTTGCCGCGTCCTAGGCCGGGCGGGCCGGCGGCACATGTCCCGCAACGCCGGGTTGGCCGGCAAAAGCGTCGCTCAATGCGCCTCGGCCCAGTTGGCGCCCTGCCCCGCGTCCACCTCCAGCGGCACGTCGAGCTTGACCACGGGCATCGCGGCGCCCTCCATGACCTCGCGCACGGCCTTTATGGTGGCCTCCTCGGCGCCCTTGTCCACCTCGAAGATCAGTTCGTCATGGACCTGCAACAGCATCTTCGCCGGCAGGTCGGCGATGGCGTCGGGCATTCGGATCATCGCGCGGCGGATGATGTCGGCCGCCGTGCCCTGGATCGGGGCGTTGATCGCGGCGCGTTTCGCGAATCCCGCCTGCGGCCCCTTGGCGCCGATCTCGGGGGTGTGGATTTTGCGCCCGAACAGGGTCTGGACGAAGCCGTGATCCTTGGCGAAGGCCACGGTCTCGTCCATGTAGGCCTTGATGCCGGGGAAGCGTTCGAAATAGCGGTCGATGAAGCCCTGGGCCTCGGACCGCGGGATGCGCAGGTTGCGCGCAAGGCCGAAGCCGGAAATGCCGTAGATCACCCCGAAATTGATCGCCTTGGCCTGGCGGCGGATCTCGGGGGTCATGTCCTCCATCGGCACGTCGAACATTTCCGAGGCGGTCATGGCGTGGATGTCCTGGCCGTCGCGGAAGGCCTGTTTCAGCGCGTCGATCCCCGCGACATGGGCGAGGATGCGCAGCTCGATCTGGGAATAGTCGAGGGAGACCAGAACCTTGCCCTCGTCGGCGACGAAGGCCTCGCGGATGCGGCGGCCTTCCTCGGTGCGGACGGGGATGTTCTGCAGGTTCGGGTCGGTCGAGGCCAGCCGCCCGGTGACCGCGCCGGTGATGACGTAAGAGGTATGCACCCGCCCCGTGTCGGGGTTGATGTGGTCCTGAAGCGCGTCGGTATAGGTCGATTTCAGCTTGCTGAGTTGACGCCAGTCGAGCACGCGGGCGGGCAGGTCGTGGCCCTCGGCGGCCAGGTCCTCCAGCACGTCGGCGCCGGTGGCATAGGCGCCGGTCTTGCCCTTCTTGCCTCCGGGCAGGCTCATCTTGTCGAACAGGATTTCGCCAAGCTGCTTGGGGCTGCCGACATTGAAGGTTTCCCCGGCAAGTTCGTGGATCTCGGCCTCCAGCCCCGCCATCTTCTGGGCGAAGGCGTTGGACATGCGGCTCAGCGTGTCGCGGTCGACCTTGATGCCGGTCATTTCCATCTGCGCCAGAACGGGGACCAGCGGGCGTTCCAGCGTTTCGTAGACGGTCGTGACCTTGCGCTGGTGCAGCTGGGGTTTGAACAGTTGCGCCAGCCGCAGGGTGATGTCGGCGTCTTCGGCGGCGTATTTCACCGCCTCGTCGATCGGCACGCGGTCGAAGGTGATCGCCGATTTGCCCGAGCCCAGCAGCGACTTGATCGGGATCGGGTCGTGGGACAGGTAGCGTTCGGACAGCGCGTCCATCGAATGACCGTGCAGCCCCGCGTTCATCGCGTAGGACATCAGCATGGTGTCGTCGATGGGGGCGATGTCGATGCCGTAGCGGGCCAGAACCTTGGCGTCGTATTTCATGTTCTGGCCGATCTTCATCACCGCGGGGTCCTGCAACAGCGGTTTCAGCATCTCCAGCGCCTGGTCCAGCGGCATCTGCCCCTCGGCCAGCGCGTCGCTGCCGAACAGGTCGTCCCCCGTGCCGCGGTGGCCCAGCGGGATGTAACAGGCCGCGCCCGGCTCCACCGCCAGCGAAATGCCGACGAGGTCACAGCGCATCTCGTCCAACCCGGTGGTTTCGGTGTCGACGGCGACCCAGCCGCGGGCGTTCGCGCGGTCGATCCAAGCTTGCAGGGCCTCGGCATCGCGGACGCATTCGTACTTGTCAGGCGTGAAGGGCAGGTTCGAGGGCGCGGCGGGTTCGTCGGCGGGGTTGGCCCCGGCAGGGTTGGTATCGGCGATGACGGGCGGTTCGACCCCCAGGCCATCCGCGATGCGCTTGGTGAGCGTGCGGAATTCCATCTGCGTCAGGAAGCCCAGCAGGGTTTCCGCGTCGGGGTCCTTCACCTCGAGGTCGTCCAGCGTGAAATCCAGCGGCGTGGCCGCGTCCAGCGTCACCAGTTTCTTGGACAGCTCGATCTGCGCGCGGTTCTCGATCAGGGTCTGGCGGCGCTTGGGCTGCTTGATCTCTTCGGCCCGGTCCAGAAGGGTTTCCAGGTCGCCGAAATCGTTGATGAGAAGCGCGGCGGTCTTGATCCCGATGCCGGGCGCACCGGGGATGTTGTCGACGGAATCGCCGGCCAGGGCCTGCACGTCGATCACGCGGTCGGGGCCCACGCCGAATTTCTGCTCGACCTCTTCGACGCCGATGCGGCGGTTCTTCATGGCGTCCAGCATTTCGACGCCGCCCCCCACCAGTTGCATCAGGTCCTTGTCCGAGCTGATGATGGTAACGCGGCCGCCGGCCTCGACCGCCTGCCGGGTCAGGGTGGCGATGATGTCGTCGGCCTCGAAATTCTCCTTCTCGATGCAGGCGATGTTGAAGGCGCGGGTCGCCTCGCGGGTCAGCGGGATCTGCGGGCGCAGATCCTCGGGCATCGCGTCGCGGTTGGCCTTGTATTGATCGTAGAGATCGTTGCGGAAGGTGTGGCTGCCCTTGTCGAACACCACGGCCACATGGGTGGGCGCGTCGGGGCCGGCGTTATCCTCGACATATTTGTGGATCATGTTGCAGAAGCCGGACACGGCGCCCACCGGCAGCCCGTCGGATTTCCGCGTCAGCGGGGGCAGCGCGTGGAAGGCCCGGAAGATGAAGGCCGATCCGTCGATCAGATGCAGATGGCAGCCCTTGCCGAACGTCCCGCTCATGTTCGCCCCCTTCGCTGTGCGCCCCCGGTTTGCCACGAAGCCATGCCCGCCGCCAGCCGTTAGGCGCAGGGGGCGGTCGCGGCCTCGGACGCCTCGAGCGCGATCAGCCGGTCGAGATCGGCGGCCTCGATCCGGCCGAGGACGGCGGTGCGCCCGATGACCAGCGCGGGCGTGCCCGGAAAGCCGAACAGATCGGCAAGGCCGCGGCTGACGGCAAGGCGGTCGTCGACCCAGGGGGCGGTCATGTCGGTCACCAGGCGGTCGGGGTCTATCCCGATCTCGCCCGCCACGCGGCGCAGCCAGGCCGGGCTGGGAACGAAGGAGAGGCCCAAAAGCCGGGCGTGGAATTCCGTCTCCGCGCCCTGCGCCCCCGCCGCGATCGCCGCGCGCGCGGCCAGGACCGAGGTTTCGCCCAGCAAGGGCAATTCGTGCCAGGCCAGCCGGATCGCCGGGTCGACCCCGGCGGCGCGGTCCAGCAAGAGCGGCGTCAGAACCCGGCAATAGGGGCAGCGCACGTCCGAGAAATAGGCGACCGGAACCGGCCCCGGACCGGGCGCCGCACCGAAGAGATGCGCGCAGATGTCGGCGCGCAGCGTGTCGGGCGCGGGGCCGGCGGGACGCGCCGGGCCGGTATCCAGCCCGATCAGCGCGGGCGGCCCGGCCGAGACGTCGCCCCGCGCGATCCGGCGAAAGCCGGGCAGGCCGGGGATGTCGGCAAAGTCGAACCTGGACGGAAAGACCCGGCGCACGGCGTCGGGAAGGCGCGAGACCGCGACATAGGCCAGCGCGATCCCGCCCAGCCAAAGCAGCCGGCGGCGGTGATGGTCCTGCAATCCGCGCCGGGTCATCCGAAAAAGTCCAGCGCCGCGGCGAGGATCGCCTCGGGCGCGTCCTCTTGCACCAGGTGGCCCGCGCCGGGCACCCGCAGCAAGGCGCAGCCGGGCAACAGGCGGACCAGTTTTTCGCCGGTTGCCAGCGGGATCCAGCCGTCCTCTTCGCCCCAGAGCAGCCGGACCGGGCAGCGCAGCGACGGGTAAAGCGGCTCGACCTCGTCGGTGAAGGCCATGTCCATCTGGGCGATCTGCCGATAAAAGCCCGCCTGCCCCGCCGCGCCCAGCCAGGGCGCGAGGTAGGGGGCAAGTGCGGCGTCGGTCAGGCCCGCGTGGCTGGCCGTGCGGAGATAGGCGGCCAGCATCGCCCGGTGCATGTCCTCCGGCAGCCCGGCAAAGGCGGCCTCATGGTGGCGGACATGGGCGACGAAGGGGCTGCCCCAGGGGCGCAGCGCCACCGGGTCGATCAAGAGAAGCCGGTCATAGTCGAGACCGTCCAGCAGATGCGCGCGCAGCGCCGTCGCGCCGCCGAAATCATGGGCGATCACGCCGGGGGCATCCAGTTGCCAATGGGCGAACAGCCCCGCCAGAACCCCGTTCTGCACCCCCAGCGACACGTCGCCCGCGGGCTTGGCCGAGGCGCCATAGCCCAGCAGGTCGTACATGTAGACGGTGTGGCGCACCGCCAGCACCGGCGCGATGCGATGCCAGGCATGGGACGAGAACGGCGTGCCGTGGATCAGCACCAGCGCCGGCCCCTGCCCCATCACGCGGGTGGCGATCTCCTGTCCGTCGACCCGGACCGGAACCGGCGGGGGCAGCATCAGGGGGCCTTGTCGGCGAAACTTTCGTGGATGAACCGCTTGTCGCAATAGCCGCATTCGACGAAGCCGGTCTCGTGCGAGAGATGCAGCCAGACGCGCGGGTGCCCCAGACCCGGGCCGGAGCCGTCGCAGGCCACGCGCCAGGTGCTGACGATCTCGGTCTCGGGGGCGTCGGGCATTTCGGGGGCGTCTGGTGTCATGGCAGGGGCTCCACGCGTTGCGGGGGCGACGGGGTCGCCTTAGATCGGGGGGCATGATAGCGATGGGCCCGCGACGGGCAAGCGGCAGAGGCAGGGAAATGGGCGGAAACGCGATCGAGATCGAGGGGCTGAGAAAGACCTATGCCGCGAGCGGCAGCCAACCGCCCAAGGAGGCGCTGAAGGGCGTCGACCTGGACATCCCGGCGGGGTCGATCTTTGGCCTGCTGGGGCCGAACGGCGCGGGAAAGTCGACGCTGATCAACATCCTGGCCGGGCTGGTGCTGAAGACCAGCGGCCGCGTGCGGATCTGGGGGTTCGACCAGGACGTGAACCCGCGGCAATCGCGAGCGTCCATCGGGGTGATGCCGCAGGAATTGAACATCGACCCGTTCTTTACCCCGCGCGCCGCGCTGGAGGTGCAGGCGGGGCTGTATGGCGTGCCGAAATCGCAGCGCATCACCGACCGGGTGCTCAAGGCGATCGGGCTGGAGGACAAGGCGGATGCCTATGCGCGCAACCTGTCGGGGGGGATGCGGCGGCGGCTGCTCTTGGGCAAGGCGCTGGTGCATCGCCCGCAGGTTCTGGTGCTGGACGAACCCACCGCGGGGGTCGATATCGAGCTGCGCCAGATGCTGTGGACCAATATCCGCCGCCTGAACGAGGAAATGGGCACCACGATCATCCTGACCACCCATTACCTGGAAGAGGCCGAGCAGATGTGCGAGGAAATCGCGATCATCAACCACGGCGAGGTGATCGCGCGGGATTCGACCGCCGCGCTGGTGGGCCGGATGGATGCGAAAACGCTGGTGATCCATCCCGACGATCCGGTGACGGACCTGCCCGAGATGCCGGGCGGCGTGGACACCTGCCAGCGGCGCGACGGGGCGCTGTGTTTCACCTATCGGCGGCGGGAAATCTCGACCGGGGCGGTGATCGAGGCGGTGCGCGCGGCGGGCATCACGATCCGCGACATCGCCACCCAGGAACCCGACCTGGAAGACGTGTTCGTGGAACTGACCTCGTCCAAGGGCGCGGCGTGAGCCGGGTGATCCTGTTCAACAAGCCCTGGGGGGTCTTGTCGCAATTCACCGATGACGGCCCGCCCCGGCCCGACCGGCGCACGCTGGCGGAGTTCATCGATATGCCGGGCGTTTATCCCGCCGGACGGCTGGACCGCGACAGCGAGGGGTTGCTGGTGCTGACCGATGACGGGCGGCTGCAGGCGCGCATCGCCAACCCGCGCAACAAGATGGCGAAAACCTATTGGGTGCAGGTCGAGGGCCTCCCCAGCGACGGGGCGCTGGAGGCGCTGCGCGGCGGCGTCACGCTGAAGGACGGACCCACGCGCCCTGCGAAAGTGCGCCGGATCAAGGGCGCGCCGCCCGGCCTGTGGCCCCGCACGCCGCCGGTGCGGTTCCGCAAATCGGTGCCCGATTGCTGGATCGAACTGACGATCACCGAGGGCCGCAACCGGCAGGTGCGCCGGATGACGGCCGCCGTGGGCCACCCGACGCTGCGGCTGATCCGCTACGCCGTCGGCGACTGGACGCTGGACGGACTGGACAGCGGCAAATGGCAGCCCGCCTGACCCACCGGGTGCGGGTCAATAGACCGCGAGGCTGAACGCGCAATCGGCGAAATTTATCCCCGGCCCGCGGCCGGCGAAGCTGACATAGACGGCGTTTCCGGTCGTTTTCTCGGCGTTGATCATGGTGTTGCACGACCCGGTCAGCCCCGGCGTCACAAGGTAATAGCCATTGGCCACGTCGACATCGGACGCGAACTCGACCCGGTAGCCGGGCGCCTGTTTCGTGACCGAAACGACATTCACCCCCCGGATCAGCGCCGCGTCCGCCGACACCGCGGCCATCCCCTTCACCTGCGGGCCGCAGCCCGCCAGTCCGGCCATTATCCCCAAGACGGCGACCGCCGAAAGACTCGCCCTGTTCCCCGGCTTGAAAGACAGTCCCATGGCGCCCTCCGTTTCCTGCGCAACCAAGGGGGCAGTATGACCGGCTTGCCGGGGCTCTCTCATTGATGCCCGTCAAGGGCGCCGGACAGGGGACGCGCGCCCTATCCCTTGGCCAGCATGCGCCCGAGGTTGCGCCCGGCCAGGATGTGGACATGCATGTGCGGCACCTCTTGCACGCCGTGTTCGCCGGAATTGGCGATCAGCCGATAGCCCTCGCCGCCCTCGCCGGGGCGGATGCCCTTCATCCGGCAGATCTCGCCCACGGTGCGGGTGAAATCGGCGATCTCGGCATCCGAGGCCGCGAGCGCGAAATGGTCGTGGCAGACATAGGGCCCCTTGGGGATCACCAGCACATGCACCGGGGCCTGCGGCGCGATGTCGTTGAAGGCGAGCGTGTGCTCGGTTTCCAGCACGGTGTCGTTCGGGATCTCGCCGCGCAGGATCCTGGCGAAGATGTTCTGGTCGTCATAGGCATAGGGCATGGGGTGTCCTCAATCTTCGAAAAGATAGTCGGTCGCGGCGATCGCACGTGCGGTTTCGGGCGGGATCGACAGGAACCCCGCCAGCGCATCGGCATTCTCGTCGGGCGGGCGGGCCTCGTCGATCCGGTAGAACCCCGGAAACTCGGCATCGCGGATGCGGTCGCTTTCGAACACCATGTCGTGACGGATCGTCGGCAGCAAGCGGTCCAGCACCTCGGGGGGGGTGCGCGGGCCGGCCAGCCCGACCCGCTGGGCGTGGCCGGCGAGGTAGTCGTTGGAAAAGCGGCACTGGATTTCAAGCAGCCGGGTCCGTGACCGGTCGGCGTAGAAATCCTGCATCAGGTCGATATTGCTGGGGTCCAGGCAGATCACCAGCCGGTCGGTTCCGTAATGGTCGAACAGCATCCGCATCAGGGCGCGGCGGTGGCGGGTGCGCTTTTCCAGCGACGCCTGGATGCCGCCCAGATCGGGCAGATCGGTCGCCTCTTCGTTGAACAGGTAGGCGACCGCGGGCAGGCCGGTGACCGCGTGCACCCGGTCGACCAGGCGCTTGGCGACATGCCATTTCTTGCAGGTCACAATCATCAGCTCGCGTTCGCGCCCCAGGCTGGATTCGGTTTCCCAGAAGCGGGGGGCGAAGCGGCGTCCCTCGCGGCCGCGCCCGGTCAGGAACCGGTACAGGCTGCGCCCCTCGTTCGAGGGGCTGAACGCGACCCCGGTCGCGGCATAAAGCGTGCCCAGCCGCGCCTTGAGCGTGTGCGCCTCGGCGGAGATCTTGCGCGCGAACAGGAAATCCTGCGCCAGCAGCAGGTCGTAATGGTCGTTGTAGAAGGTGACCGGCATCCCGTAGTCGGAAAACATCAGGAAGGTCAGCGTGCGGGATCGGATCTGGTCCGCGGGGACAAGGTGGCGCACCAGCGTCTGGAAGAACGTCTCGTCGGGGATCCAGGTCGTGCGGAAGAACCGCATCACGTCGGGCCGCGCCCGGATGAAATCCAGCACCGCCTCGACCGTGCGGCGGCGCAGGCACCACCACTGGCTGCCGATCATCATCTGAAGGTCGGCCGGAACGCGGCGGGTCAGCCCCAGCCGCTTTTGCGCCTGAAGCGCGGCATAGAACAGCCGCTTGTTCCGGCGTTCGTTGAACAGGTGGCGATAGACCAGCCGTTCGGCCTTGAGCCCGGTCTTGATCCAGTCGGATGCAAAGAAATCGAAGCTTTCGATATAGTCGGCATCCTCGGCATCCAGGAAGGCGTGGGCGTATTCGGCCGTCTTGATCGGCATGCAATCGCCCGACAGCATGTAGAAATGTGTGGCGCGCGGGAATGCCTCTTCGGCGGCCTTCAGCGCCTGGAGCGTGGCGTCGACCAGCGACCACTCGCCCCAGCCGCATTTCACCCGGCGCCGGGCGAAGGTGACGGACGGGTTGGCGTCCAGCGCCGCGCGGATGCGGTCGTAGTCGGCCCAGGGGGCGCGCGCGTCGAAATGGATCGCGATCAGGTCGCCCGCCGCGGTCAGGCGTTCGGCCTGGCGAATGACCTCGTCGGGCGCCTTGTGGCACAGAAGGATATAGGCGATTCTCGCCATCTGTCGCTGCCCGTGTCCTCGGTCTTGTCGCGGCGCACCGACCATGGCCCGCCGGTCGTTGAAAAAATATTATAACTTTGGTTTCTAGAAACCACCGGAGGCGGCGCGCGACAAGACCCGCCGGTTGATTGGAGGCGGGCATGGGCTTTCCGGGCACCTGGATGACGACGAGCGAAAGCATGGTCTACCGCGTGGTGCCGAAATGCGCCTGCTCGACCATCGGCCAGATCATGTATTTCTCGGATCACGGGGAATTCTTCGACGGCGATATCCACGATGCCACCGAAGGCCTGCACAAATGGGCGCAGGAGGACAGCCACACCCCGATCGAACGCGTGGTGCGCGGGCGTGCGGCGGTTGCGTTCACCTGCGTGCGCAACCCCTACAGCCGCATCCTGTCGTCGTTCTTCGACAAGATCTGCGGCATCCAGCGCAATGGCAAACGCTATCGCGGCAAGCTGGTGCCGCTGTTGATCCAGAAATACGGGATCGAGGTCGGCGGCGAGGACGGCAAGGGCGAATTCGACCAGATCGCCAGTTTCCGCCGGTTCCTGCTGTTCGCGCGCGACACGATCCGCTGGCGCCGCCCGATGGAACCGGACATCCACTGGTCGGCGATGTCGGGCCATGTTTCGACCTTCATCGTGAATGGCGGGCGCTACGACCACATCTTTGCCACCGAGGCGTTCAACGCGGGCATGCAAAAGGTGCTGGACGCCGTGGAAACGCCGCATGCGGTCGACCTGGCGGCAATCCCGCGTTTCAACGAGTCCGAGGGGCACGGGCCGAAACGCGCGCACCCGGTCGAGGCCTATTTCGACGACCTGTCGATGCACCTGGTCTACGAGATCTACAAGCGCGACTTCGAGCTGTTCCGTTATGATTTCGAGAACCCGGCCAACAAGATGCCGCTGGGCGAGATCGACCTGGACGAGGTGCACGCCAAGCTGGGCGACTGACCCGCCGCGGGCAAGGCCGCGACGGGTCCGCGCAGCCTAGCCGATGGGCGCCAGCGGCGCCTGGGCCAGCCCCTGGCCGCGGTCGGTCACGTGCACGCCGGGCGCGATGCCCGCCACGACGGCCGAGGACAGCATGCGCATGCTGACCGTGTTGGCATTCGCGGGCAGCACGCCGCCGCGGGCGGCCTCCCACCACAGCGCGGCCAGCCCCGCGACATGCGGACAGGCCATCGAGGTACCGCTGAGCGCCCGGAGCCCGCCGCCCGCCTTGGCCGACAGAACGCCCACGCCGGGCGCGGCGATATCGGGGTTGGTGTTGGAGAAATCGGCGATCTTGAGGCCGTCGGCCCCCTGCTGGAACGCGCCCACCGCGATGCAGCCCTCGGCCACCGCGGGGACCGAGGCGCCGACCTCGTAATTGGGGTTCATCTCGCGGTGGCTTTCGTTGCCGCTGGCCGCGACGATCACCGTGCCGCCGTCGAACACCGCCTGCTGGCGGATCATGTTCATCAGCGCGTTGAACATCGACAGGTTGGTGCGGAACCCTTCCAGCGCGATCCAGGTGGCGAGGTCGGCGGGGTAATCCTCCTGTTCGATCAGGTATTTCACCAGCCCCGGAAAATCGAAGCCCAGCGACATCGAGATCACCTGGACGTTCTCCTCGGAGGCGCGTTTCAGCGCGCTGAACATCATCTCGGACGTACCCGAGCCGCGCGCGTTCAGCACCTTGCCGATGAAGGCCTCGGTCACGCCGCGGGCGATGCCGATGCGCTGGCCGTCGACGTCGCGGCCAAAGACCGTGCCCGCGCAATGGGTGCCGTGCCCGTTGCCATCGCCATCACCCTCGCCGGTGTAATCCGCCTGCACCAGGTTGACGCCCGCAAAGGCCGGGTGCGCCGCGTCGATGCCGGTGTCCAGCACCGCCACCTTGACCCCGGCCCCGGTAAAGGGCGAGGCGTCGGCGCGCACCGCCTTGATGCCCCAGGTGTCGGTCGCGGCGGCGTCGGCGGGGGTGTCCTTGGGCGCGATCAGCGCCGTCGGGATTGCACGCACCACGCCGACCACGTCGTTCTGGCGCAGCGCGTCCTTGGCCTCGTTCGCGGTCAGGTCGGCCGAGTCCAGTTCCGGCCCCGGCGGCAGCATGGCAGCCGGCCCCGCCCCCAGCCGCGGGATCGCGCCTTCGGTCAGCACGCCGGGCAGGCCGGCCGCCTCGCCGCGCACCTCGCCGGCGGCGCGTTTGCGCAGGTTGGCGTTCCGGTCGCGCAGAATCACGTAACGTGAAAGATCGCCCATGACCTCCTCCAATCGGTTGATTTCCCACCACGAGACCGGGCCGAGGCGGCATTCGCACCACGCCCGGTCCCCCAAGTGTATTGGGGAAACCCCGTTTTCAGAAGCTTTAAGCACCGCGCGCCACCCGGCCGGGGCCGGGCGCGCGACCGGTCAGGTCAGACCATGGGCGCGGAACAGCGCACCCAGGTCGGCCTCGGCGCGGGCGCCGATATGGCTGATGATCTCGCTGGCGGCGACGCAGCCCATGCGCCCGCAAGTCTCCAGGTCGTGCCCGTGCGTCAGCCCCCACAGGAAGGCCCCGGCGAAGAGATCGCCCGCCCCGGTGGCATCCACCACCTGCGTCGGGATGGCGGGCACGTGCCAATGCTGGCCCTCGGCCAGGACATGCGCGCCATGCTCGCTTTCGGTGCAGGCGACGATGTCGACCTCGGCCGCGGCGCGGCTGAGCGCCTCGTGGAAATCGTCGGTTTCATACATCGACAGGATTTCCGCGCGGTTCGCGAACAACAGGTCCACATCGGCCGCGATCATCCGGCGAAAGGCGTCGCGGTGGCGCTCCACGCAGAACGGGTCGGACAGGGTCAGCGACACCCGCCCCCCCGCCGCCTTGGCCGCCCCGATCGCCTTGGCAAAGGCCTCGTGGCTTTCCGGCCCGTCGAAGCGGTAGCCTTCGAGGTAGATCCATTCGGCGCCCGCGACCTGGCGTTCGTCGATATCGGCGGGCGACAGGTGCTCGGTCACGCCGAGATAAGTGTTCATCGACCGCTCGCCGTCGGGCGTGACCAGCACGATGCAGCGCCCTGTCTCGGCCTCGGTTTCGGCGGGCGCGGGCGCGGTATCGTATTCCGCCCCCTGCGCGCGCAGGTCATGGGCAAAGATCGCGCCCAGCTGGTCGTCCTTGACCTTGCCGACATAGGCTGTCCGCCCGCCCAGATGCGCGATGCCGGCAATGGTGTTCGCCGCCGAGCCGCCCGAGATTTCCTGGGCCGGGCCGATCTGGCCGTAGAGGTGCACCGCGCGTTCCATGTCGATGAGCTGCATGATGCCCTTCTGCACCCCGTGGGTGTCGAGAAAGCCTTCGTCGGCATGGGCCAGAACATCGACCATCGCGTTTCCGATGCCGACGACGTGATAGGGCTTGGTCATTCTGTCTTGTCCTCGTAGGGGCAGAGATCGCGGATGATGCAATTGGCGCAGACGGGTTTGCGCGCCTTGCAGACGTAACGGCCGTGCAGGATCAGCCAGTGATGGGCATGGCGCTGGAACTCGGCGGGCACGTTGTCCTCGATGGCGCGTTCCACCGCGTCGACGGTGCGGCCGGGCGCGATGCGGGTGCGGTTGCCGACGCGAAAGATGTGGGTGTCGACCGCCTGGGCGGGCAGGCCCCACCACATGTTCAGCACCACGTTCGCCGTCTTGCGGCCCACGCCGGGCAGCGATTGCAGCGCCGCGCGCGAGGACGGCACCTCGCCGCCATAGTCCTCCACCAGGATGCGGCTGAGCTTCATCACGTTCCTGGCCTTGTTGCGGTACAGGCCGATCGTCTTGATGTGCTCGATCAACCCCTCTTCGCCGAGGGCCAGCATCTTTTCCGGCGTGTCGACCTTGGCGAAAAGCGGCCGGGTCGCCTTGTTCACGCCCGCATCGGTCGCCTGCGCCGAGAGCGCGACCGCGACCAGAAGGGTATAGGCGTTGACGTGTTCGAGTTCGCCCTTGGGTTCGGGCTCGGCCGCGTGGAACCGGGTGAAGATCTCGTGGATCGTGTGATAGTCGAGCGGCTTGGCCATGGACTTTCCTATGCCCGTTGGGGCGGCGGGGGGCAAGGGGCGGGCTGCGCCCCCGGCGGTCCGGGTATCTGGACCGAGAAGAAGGGGCGCGCGGAAGGCGCAGGTTTCGGGTCGCCCGGTGAGCCGCGCGCGCCTATTCTGGTTCGGCAACCGAAGGGAGCGGGGCCATGCCGAAGGACGAGGACAGGGGCTATCACTACGATGTGATCCGGCGGGCCATCGAACAGATCGACGCGGCCGGCGGCGCGGCGCTGTCGCTGGAGGCACTGGCGGCCGAGATGAACATGAGCCCCGCGCATTTCCAGAGGGTTTTCTCGCGGTGGGTGGGCGTCTCGCCCAAGCGCTATCAGCAGTATCTGACGCTGGGCCATGCCCGCGCGCTGATGCGCGAACGGTTCACGACGCTGGAGGCCGCGGGCACGCTGGGCCTGTCGGGGGCCGGACGGCTGCACGACCTGTTCCTGCGCTGGGAGGCGATGAGCCCCGGCGATTACGCCCGCCACGGCGCGGGCCTGACGATTTCCTACGGGTATTTCGACGGCCCCTTCGGCGACACGCTGGCGATGGCGACGGACCGCGGCCTGTGCGGGCTGGCCTTTACCGAGGAGACGGGGCGCGCGGCGGCCTTGGCCGACATGGCCGCGCGCTGGCCCGAGGCCACGTTCGTCGAGGCCCCCGACCGGGTCGCACCCATGATCGAGGCCGCCTTTTCCCGCACCGGCGAGGCGCGGCTGCACCTGATCGGCGCGCCGTTCCAGATCAAGGTCTGGGAGGCGCTGCTGGCCGTGCCCTCGGGCCATGTGACCACCTATTCCGAGATCGCGCGGGCCATCGGCAATCCGAAGGCGGTGCGCGCGGTCGGCACTGCGGTCGGCCGCAACCCGATTTCCTGGCTTATCCCCTGCCACAGGGCGCTGCGGAAATCCGGGGCGCTGGGGGGGTATCACTGGGGCTTGCCGGTCAAGCGCGCGATGCTGGCCTGGGAAGGCGCGCGCGCGGATGCGGAGGCGGGCTGAGCGATCGGCGGGTTGCTGCCCAGCGCAAGTGCCCCCTCGCAAGAGCAAGCCGGGTTAACTATATTCGCGCGGAGGTCCGTCAAAACGGACATTGCGAGAGAGGCAGATATGACCCGAGCGACCAAACCCCTTCTGCTGGCGGCCATCGGGGCCGTGACCCTGGGGGCCTGCACACCGACCACGACCGATACCGGCGACCCGCGCCAGCGCACCAAGGAAAGTGCCCTGATCGGCGCGGGACTGGGCGCGCTGACCGGCATGGCGGTCACCGGCGGCGGCAAGCGCGACGCGAAGGACGCGCTGGTCGGCGCCGCGATCGGCGCCGGGATCGGTGCCGCGATCGGCAACGAGCTGGACAAGCAGGCCGCCGAGCTGCGCCGCGACTTCAGCAGCGACGAGATCCGCGTGGTCAACACCGGCTCGGAACTGGTGGTGACGATGCCCCAGGGCATCCTGTTCGCCACCGACAGCGCCTCGGTCCGGCCCGACCTGCAGGCCGACCTGCGGGTGCTGGCGCGCAGCCTGAACGATTACCCGGCCACCACGGTCGACGTGATCGGGCATACCGACAATACGGGCGCGGCCAGCTACAACCAGGACCTGTCGTCGCGCAGGGCGGGATCGGTCGCGGCGGTGCTGACCGGGGCGGGGGTCGACCCGCGCCGGCTGCGCGCCTATGGCCGTGGCGAGGATCAGCCGGTGGCCTCGAACCTGACGTCCGAGGGCCGGGCGCAGAACCGCCGGGTCGAGATCGTCATCCGCCCGAGCGCGTAACGGCCAGGCCCCGCCGCGCCGCACGTTTCGGCGGGGCGGGCCTGTTTTCCATTGCCCGACCCCTGAAGTGGTCATATCTTTTTACCATTTTCAGGAGTTGGGCCCATGCCTTTCGAGAAAGTGCAACCCGAGAAGCTTGCCCAGGCGGTGGTGCGCCAGATCGAGCTTTTGATCCTGCGGGGCATCCTTCGGCCGGGCGAGCGGCTGCCCTCGGAACGCGATCTTTCCGAAAAGCTGGGCGTGTCGCGCCCCTCCCTGCGCGAGGCAATCGCCGAATTGCAGGCGCGCGACCTGCTGGTCAGCCGCCCCGGCGCGGGGATCTACGTGGCCGAGGTTCTGGGCGCGGCCTTTTCGGATGCGCTGGTGCGGCTGTTCGCGAACCACGAAGAGGCGCTGTTCGACTATATCGCCTTTCGCCGCGACCTCGAGGGGATGGCGGCGGAACGCGCGGCGCGGCTGGGCTCGGACACGGACCTTCAGGTGGTCGACGCGGTGTTCCGCAAGATGGAGGCCGCGCACCGCAAGCGCAGCCCGGATGACGAGGCGCAGCTCGACGCGGAATTCCACCTGGCGATCATCGAGGCCAGCCACAACGTGGTGATGCTGCACATGATGCGGGCGATGTTCGACCTGCTGCGCGAGGGCGTGTTCTACAACCGCCAGATCATGTTCCGCCAGCGTACCACGCGGGCGATGCTGCTGGACCAGCACCGCGCGATCAACGAGGCGCTGCAGGCCCGCGACCCGGCGGGCGCGCATGCGGCGGTGGACCGGCACCTGACCTATGTCGAAAGCGCGCTGTCCGATCACCTGGTGTCCGAACGCAACGAGGCCATCGCGCGCCAGCGGCTGGAGCACGAATTGGGCAGGGGCTGAGGGCCGCGAAAGGCAGCAGGGCCACGGGCGCGCTTTGGCGCCGCCCCGCGCGGCGCGGTTTGCGGCATGGGGCGCTTCTGGCGGACAGTCCATCCACGCCCGTGCCGTGGCCGCGCCCGACAGACCACGCCCTTGCGAAGGGCGGCGAGTCCGGTCGCCGCCCCCTTGCCCGCATCACGGAATCGGTGCGCCCGTGGGCCTCGGGCCGGCCCGGGCAGAGGCCGTCATGCGGGGCGCCCTACAGGTGCGGCGTGCCCCATTCGACAGGCCCGCGGATCGCCACGCCGGTCCGGTTCAGAAGTCCTGCCACGAGGCGTCATTCGCGGCTTTCAGCATGCCACCGTCCGGGACCGCGCGATCGTGCCGGTCCACTTCGGGTCTTGGGGCGGGACGCGGCCGCTGGATCGCCCCGCCGCCGTCGCGCAGGCGGAAGCGTTGGACCAGTTGTTCCAGGGTCGCCGCTTCGTGGCGGAGCGTCGTCGCGGCCGCGGTGGTTTCCTCGACCATGGCAGCGTTCTGTTGCGTCACCTTGTCGAGTTCGCTTACGCCGACGTTGATCTCGCCCAGCCCGACCGATTGTTCCTGCGCGCCGGTGGCGATCTCGCCGATCAGCTCGGCGACCCCGGCCACGCGGCCGGCGATATCCGACAGCGCATCGCCCGTCCGGTTCACCAGCGCCACCCCAGAGCCGACCTGACCGGCACTGGCATCGATCAGCCCCTTGATCTCCTTGGCCGCGTCCGAGGACCGCTGCGCCAGCGCGCGTACCTCGGAGGCTACGACGGCAAAGCCGCGCCCCGCCTCGCCCGCGCGCGCCGCCTCGACGCCCGCGTTCAGCGCAAGCAGGTTGGTCTGGAACGCGATGTCGTCGATCACGCCGATGATCTGACCGATCTCGTCCGAGGATTTCTTGATCTCGGCCATCGCGCCGGTCGCCTCTTGCACCACGGTACCGCTTTGCTCGGCGCTTGACCGGGCCTCCTGGACCATGGTGTCCACCTTGGCCGCGCCCTCGGCCGCAGACCGAACGCTGGCCGTCAATTCGTCCAGCGCCGCCGCGGTTTCCTCCAGCGTTGCCGCCTGGGTTTCGGTCCGCCGCGACAGTTCCTCGGACCCGGTGCCGATTTCATCCGATCGGCCGCGGATCTCGCGGATATTGTCGATCAGCGAGGCCACGATCTCGTTCAGCGTGTCGATCGTCGTGTTGAAATCCAGGCGCAGTGACTCGTAGGAGGGCGGGAACGGCGCGTCCAGCGTCCGCGACAGGTCGCCCTCGGCCAGCGCGCGCAGCCCGTCGGTCAGGGCGGCGACGACATGCGCCTGGTCGGCCTGGTCGTTCTCCCGCGCGGCGGCCTGGCGCTCTGCGCCCGCCAGCCCATCGCGGAACCCCGACACCGCGTTCGCAATCGCGCCGATCTCGTCCTGCCGGGCCTGATAGGGAATCTCGACGTCGTAATGGCGGTTCGCCAACTGGCCGATCACATGGGCCAACCGGCCAAGGGGACCACCGATCCGCTGGGTCATCACGTAGGATGCGGCCACGGCCAGCGCCAGGCCGACGAGGAAGGTCAGGCCGATGACGACCATGACGCGCGAGGCCAGCGTTTCGACCGCGGCGACCGACCGTTCCATCGAACTCATCGCACCGGACTGCAGCGCCTTGGCGGCGGCGCCGAAACTTTCGACGCGGCGGCGCAATTCGGCGAGATTGGCGTTCTTCTCGGCCTCGAGGGCGGTAAAGGTGGTCCGGACAAGCGCTTGCAGCCTGGCCAGCGACTCCTGCGCCTGGGGTAACAGTTCCGCCCGCAGCGCGAGGTATTCCGCGACCGCGGTGTCCGGCCGCGCCGCGATCCGGTCCCGGACAAAGGCGATCAGCGCGGCTTCGCTTTCGGCATAGGCCTGGACGGCGCGGGACAGGTCAGCGTCCGACCGGTCCAGCCCGGCCGCCCAACGGGCGAACGCGGTCGCCGCGGGATCGAGCGACAGCGCGTCGAAGCCCCCGTACAGCGCCGCGTCGCGCACCCGGTCGAGGAACCGCTGCCGGTCCAGCGCGACGTCGTCCAGGAAGGCGACAAGCGGCTTGCGCCCTGCCCCGTCGGACACGGTCAAGGCGTCCGCTGCATGCCGGATCGCCGTCGTGTGCCGCACCGAATCCGACAGCACCTCGAACTCGCGCAGAAGCGCGGCATCCCCGCTTTCGGCGACGAGTTCCGACAGCTCGGCCAACCCGTCCGAGATCGCCGCTTCGGCGCCGGCCCCGATCGTTTCGTTCGACACGTAGCCGACCACGGCCACTTCCAGGTCCGAGGCGCTGTCCGCCAGGGCCGCGGCGTGGGTTGCGCTGGGCAAGGCCTCGCGCGCGGTCTCACCGACGGTGGAGGAAATCGACCGCGTGCCCAGAAAACCCGCGGTGCCGATGGCCGCCGCGATGAGCATCATGCAGCCGAAGGCCGTGAAGAGTTGAAGGGAAACGGAGCGGGAAAGTTTCATGGGAGGGTCACCATCGAAGGAAAACACAAGGGGAATCGGGCACGCGGGTTGGCAGAGCCTCGCTGCGCCGGGCCGCCAGGACGGCCACCGATCGGCGCCGGGCCTTGTCGTTCAGTCGCTGCATCATACGCTCCGCCGTCTTTTCGGGACGGGAGCTATCAGCCGGGGGTTAACGCATGCCAAAGCAGGGCAGGTTTAATCGAATGCGTTATATTTCAGCGCGGCCTGCCATGTCGGCCCCCGTGCGGGCGATAGGCTTCGTTAAGGGTCAGGGTGCTATCCAGCCACCGACGAAGGGCCACCCCCGGCCCGCGCCCAAAGCGGAGAGACCCATGGCACCGAGACACCCATCGCGCCGGAGCGCGCTGACCACCCTGGCCGGGGCCGGCATGGCCGGACTTGCCGCGCCGCACTTGGCAGGCGCCCAGGCCGGGGGCACCGTGTGGCGGGTGCAGACGGTCTGGCCCGGCGGAGTCGGGTTGCGCGTGTTCGAGGACTGGTGCGACAGCATCGCCGAAAAGACCGGGGGCGAACTGCGGTTCCAGCCCATGCCCGCCGCGGACCTGCCCGACAACGTGAAGCTTTACGATGCGCTGAAAGCCGGGCTGCTCGAGGCGGTGAACCCGTTCACGATCTACGCCCAGCAACTGTTTCCCGCGGCCGCCTTTCTGACCAGCTATCCGATGGGATTGCGCAACCCCCATGAATGGGACGTTTTCTATTACCGCCTCGGCGGGCTGGAGATCGCGCGGGAACTCTACGCCACGGAGGGCCTGCATTTCGTCGGGCCGATCCACAGCGGCCCGAACATCATCCATTCCAAGGTGCCGATCCGCTCGATCGACGATTTCCGGGGCCGCAAGATGCGAATGCCGGGCGGCATGGTGGCCGATGTCTTCACCGCCATCGGCGCCGAGGTTTTCTCGATCCCGGGACCCGAGATCTTCGCCGCGCTCGAAGACGGAACCATCGACGTCGCGGATTACGTCGGACCCGCGGTGAACTATGACCAGGGGTTCAGCAAGGTCACCAAGTACATCTCGATGGGCCCGCCGGGGTTCATGTCGCTGTACCAGCCGGTCGACCTGATGGACCTGACCGTCACGAAATCGGCCTGGGAGGCCCTGCCGCCCCGGATGAAGCAGTTCGTCGAGATGGAAACACATGTCTACTCGGACCTGCACCACGCCGCGATCCAGGCCGCCGACCAAGAGGCCTGGGCCAAGTTCGAGGCCGACGGCACCGAGGTGACGCGGTTGTCGGACGAGGATGTCAGGTTGATGACGGGCGCGGCGGTTCCGATCTGGTTCGACTACGCCGGTCGGGACGAAACCTCGAAACGGCTTTTCCGGATCCAGCTCGACTACATGATGTCGGGGTCACTGGGATACGTCGATCCCGCCCAGGTCGACTGGCTGACGAAGTCGATCTGACCAAAAGGTCTGCGCAAAGGTACCGCCCGCGGTTTGACCGGCGCGCACCGGCGTCGCGGCGGGGCATGGCGGTCCGCGTTTTGCGCCGGGGCACAAAAATGCGGCGAAGGCCCCCGGCAGACCGAGGCACCGGGCACCGTGTGGGCCGGCGATACCGATCTGCCCGGGCACAGGTCCGGCCGGCCGCGCCCCGGGCGTCTACCGCAACGGGCCAACCCCGCTGCCGGCAGCATGGCGTCGTCGCCGCCGCGCTGCGCCGCCGCCATCCCCCCACGGGTGCAGCGCGCGGGCCGAGATTCCCCCCTGGCGATCGACCGTGCAGGCCGCCCGGCGGGCAGCGCACCACCCCGGCCGGACGGCGCTCGTCCCGTGCGGCCAGCGCTTCCCCCCGATCGCCCGCACATGAAAAGGCCCGGCGATTTGCGTCGCCGGGCCCTTCAGGAACTGTGCGTCCGCTCAGTGCAGCTTCAGCTTGGCCTGCACGTCGGAGATGGCCGCATCGACCAGCTTGTCGCCGGTGGCCTCGGTCATCTGCTTGGTGATGACCTCGCGCGCGGCTTCGACGGCCACGACGATGGCGCGGTCGCGGACTTCCTTGACCGCGCCGGCCTTGGCCGACTCGATCTGTTCGTCGGCGGCGGCCAGTCGGCGCTCGATCGCGACCTTCAGGTCGTCCTTGGCCTTGGCAGCGGCGGCTTCGGCCTCGGAGCGGGCGGTGTCGATGATCCGCTCGGCCTGCTCCTGCACCTCTTTCTGCTTGCGCTCATAGCTGGCCAGCACGGTCTGCGCCTCTTCGCGCAGGGCGCGGGCCTCGTCCAATTCCTTCTGGATATCGGCCGCGCGCTTGTCCAGCATCCCCGCCAGCTTGCCGGGCACCTTGAGGTAGACCAGCACCGCGATGAACGCGAGGAACGAGAGCAGCACCACGAAATTGGTGTTGTAGAGCGAGAAGAACGGCCCCGACGCGGCAAAGGCCGGGCTGGCCGCAAGGGTGGCGATGACGGCGAGTTTCTTCATGCCCCTAACCCCTTCAACTTGCTGTCGACGGCGGCATTCACCGCGCCCGCATCGGCCTGGAAGCCCAGCGCCGCGACCACGTCCACGGCGGTCGCCTTGGCGACCTCGGTGACGCTTTCCATCGCGTTCGCACGGATTTCGGCGATCTGCTTCTCGGCCTCGGCGGAGCGGGCTGCGATCTCGGCATCGGCCTTGGCGGTGGCGGCGTCGAGGTCGGCCTTGATCTCGGCCTTGGCCTCTCCGACGATGCGCTGCGCCTCGGCGCGGGCATCGGCCAGCGCCTTTTCATAGGCCTTCTCGGCCTCCTGCGCCTTCAGCTTCAGTTCTTCGGCGGCGGCGATGTCGTTCGAGATCGTGCCCTGGCGTTCGGCCAGGACCGCGCCGATACGGGGCAGCGCGATGCGCGACAGCACGAAGTAGATCACGACCAGCGTGACCACGAGCCAGAAGATCTGGTTCGGGAAGGTCGAGAAATCGAGCTGCGGCATGCCGACAGCTTCGCCCCCGTGGGCGGCGGCATCCGCGGCGTGCGTTTCTGTTGCCATGTCGTCCCCCTGGAACCCGGCATCACACCGGGCGGGCGCGTGTCGCCACACCCCCACCCGGCCGTAAGGATCGGTTCAGTTCGGGATCAGACGGCGAACATCAGCAGAAGCGCGACGAGGAACGAAAAGATCCCCAGCGCTTCGGCGAACGCGATACCGATGAACATGGTGGCGGTCTGCGCCGCGGCCGCCGAGGGGTTGCGCAG
>JBNGDM010000012.1:0-23848 GCA_049975105.1 Rhodovulum sp.
GCCCTCGGGCGGGGTGTCCTCGTCGCCGAAGAAAGGTTCCATCTGCGCCACGATCACCGCGTTCTCGGCCAGCGCGCGGGCCATCAGCGACTCCTCTTCGGGGTCGATCGCGTGGCCCTGCGCGCGGCGTTCCTCGGCCGTGCCATAGCCCGTGACATCCAGCGGCGCGAGGCCCGCCTGCTTCAGCACGGCCACGGTTTCGCGCACCGCCTCGGCCTCGTCCACGCCGCTGGCATAGCACATCAGCCCCGCCCCCGAGGCGCCCTCGGGCAGGCCGTCCTGCGCCTTGCGGCCGACCTCGACCAGGAGGGTGTAAACCTCTTGAGATCGCTTGGGTTTTTCAGTCACGCAGCAACTCGTTGATGCCGGTTTTCGACCGGGTCTGCGCGTCGACCCGTTTCACGATCACCGCGCAATAAAGGTTCACGCCGCCCTTGGACGGCATCGAGCCCGAGACGACGACCGAGTAGGGCGGGACCTCGCCATACATGACCTCTCCGGTCTCGCGGTCGACGATCTTGGTGGACTGGCCGATATAGACGCCCATCCCGAGGACAGAGCCCTCGCGCACGATGCAGCCCTCGACCACCTCGGAGCGGGCGCCGATGAAGCAGTTGTCCTCGATGATGGTGGGGCCGGCCTGCATCGGCTCCAGCACGCCGCCGATGCCCACCCCGCCCGAGAGGTGCACGTTCTTGCCGATCTGCGCGCAGGACCCCACGGTGGCCCAGGTGTCGACCATCGTGCCCTCGTCCACATAGGCGCCGAGGTTGACGAAGGACGGCATCAGCACCACGCCCGGCGCGATATAGGCGGACTTGCGGACTATGCAGTTGGGCACCGCGCGAAAGCCCGCGGCCTTCCACTCGTTGTCGCCCCAGCCTTTGAATTTCGAGTCGACCTTGTCCCACCAGTGGCCACCCTGCGGGCCGCCGTCCTGCTGTTCCATGTCCTTCAGCCGGAAGCCCAGCAGCACCGCCTTCTTCGCCCACTGGTTCACGAGCCAGTCGCCGTTCTCCTGCCGTTCGGCCACGCGCAGGCTGCCGCTGTCCAGCGCGGCCAGCGTGGCCTCGATCGCCTCGCGGGTTCCGCCGCCGGTGGAGGGGGTGATCGTGTCGCGCGCCTCCCAGGCGGCTTCGATGGCGGCTTCGAGCTGGGCGTTGGACATGGGCATTCCCCCCGGAAAAGGTGACTGGTCTCGTTGGGCGTCAGGCTATAGACGCAAGAGGTGCCCGGCGCAATCCAAGCCCTGCGAGAGGTCCATGAACGACGATATCCGACGCCCGTTCCGTGACGCCCAGAAGGATGTCGAAACCGTCCGCGAGGTGCCCGATACCCCGCAGACCCGGACCCCGGCCTACCGGCTGGCCTTTGCCGACCCCGAATTCCTGTGGCGCGACGAGTTGCGGCCCGTGCGGCTGCAACTAGAGCTTATGAAGCCGGAACTGCTGATGAAGGAATACGGCATCGAAAGCACCATCGTGCTGTTCGGCTCGGCCCGTATCCCCGAACCCGCGCGCGCGGGCGAGGCGGCGACGAAGACGCTGGCCGACTACACGCGCTATTACGACGAGGCGCGCGAATTCGCCCGCCTGATGACCGAGAAAAGCCAGACCAACGGCAAGCACCACGTGATCGTCACCGGCGGCGGCCCCGGCATCATGGAGGCCGGCAACCGCGGCGCGGCCGAGGCGGGCGGCGTGTCGATCGGGCTGAACATCGTGCTGCCCCACGAGCAGGCGCCAAACGAATACGTGACGCCCGATTTGTGCTTCAACTTCCACTATTTCGGCATCCGCAAGATGCACTTCCTGCTGCGGGCGGCGGCCATCGCGATCTTCCCCGGCGGCTTCGGCACGCTGGACGAGATGTTCGAGGCGCTGACCCTGATCCAGACCGAGCGGATGGACCCGGTGCCGTTCCTGTTGTTCGGGCGCGACTTCTGGGAAAGCGTCATCAACTGGGACGCGCTGGCCGATGCGGGCACCATCGCGCGCGAGGACCTGGACCTGTTCACCTATGTCGAAACCGCCGAGGAAGCGATGCGGGTGATCGAGACCTGGCAACCCCGCCAACCCTGACGGGGCCACCTGTGGTCGCGCGCCGCCTCAGGCGGCGATGGCCTGCATCGCGGGCAGAACGGGCGTGTCGAACTCCAGCAATTTCAAAAGACACCCGGCCTCAGCATACAGCACCTCGAGCTGTTCCGCGACCACGTCCGGCGAACCGGGATGTTCCGCCAAGAGCCGCACGTTCCCGGCCAGCGCGGCGGAAATCGGCTGTCCCTCGCCCATGCGCATACCGATGCCCGTCCGCCAATCCACGGCGCGCAGCATGTGGATATGCGCGCCCAGAACCAGTTCCAAAGTCCGGCTCGACTCGCCGGGGGCGCGCAGGGTCGCGGCGTGCGGGGCGAGCGCCCCGAAGGCGAGATAGCCGGGGCGCAGGATCAATTCCTCGAGCCGCCGCAACTCGTGCCGGCCCTCGGTGCCCAGCGCGTCGCCGGTCAGATAGACGGGCTGTCCGCCATAGCCCATGATGATCATCGCCGTCGCCGAACGCCCGGTCAGCGACCGTCGGCCGAAGGCGACGAATTGTTTCACGATGCCGATACACTCGCCGGGTTCTGCGTCGCGCGCACGGGGAAACAGATCCGCCAGCAAACCGGCGGCGCGCCCACTGACCATTCCGCGTGTCCACGCGAACGGGACCGGCGCGATTGCCGCAATATCCTTCATGGTGATTGTCCTGCTCGACTATTTTATGTGAATTCAGCGTAGAATCAGTCGAGAGATTCCCGCAAGCGCGCAATTCGAGGTTGTTCTTTTTCTTGGGCAACCTGTTGCAGGCCGATAGTCCGGCCGCCGCGCGAGAAACGGCTAATGCACGTCGGGCGCGTTCGGGCGGCGGACGATTCGCTCGGGCTGGGGCAGGCCGGCCTCGGCGGCGATCTCGAACCGGTTCTTGCGGGCCCGTTCGGTGGCCGATTTCAACTGTCCGCAGGCGGCCATGATGTCCTCGCCGCGGGGGGTGCGGATCGGGCTGGCATAGCCGGCCTTGTGCACGATGTCGGCAAAGGCCTCGATCCGGTCCCAGTCGGACCGTTCATAGGGCACGCCGGGCCATTCGTTGAACGGGATCAGGTTGATCTTGGCGGGGATGCCGGCGATCAGCTTGACCAGGCGGCGCGCGTCCTCGTCGGAATCGTTCACGCCCTTGAGCATCACGTATTCGAAGGTGATCCGCTCGGAATTCGACAGTTTCGGATAGGCGCGCAGCGCGTCCAAAAGCTGGGCCAGCGGATATTTCCGGTTGATCGGTACAAGCTGGTTGCGCAGCTCGTCGGTGGTTGCGTGCAGGCTGATGGCCAGCATGCAGCCGATTTCGGCGCCGGTGCGCGGAATCTCGGGCACGATACCCGAGGTCGACAGCGTGATCCGGCGGCGGCTGAGCGAGATGCCCTCGCCGTCCATGGTGATCAGCATGGCGTCGCGCACCGCGTCGAAATTGTAGAGCGGTTCGCCCATGCCCATCAGCACGACGTTGGAAATCAGCCGGGTTTCGTCCTTGGGCGCACGGCCCGGTTCGGGCCATTCGCCCAGATCGTCGCGCGCCAGCATGACCTGGCCGACGATTTCCGCCGCGGTCAGGTTGCGCACCAGCCGCTGGGTGCCGGTGTGGCAGAAGGTGCAGGTCAGCGTGCAGCCCACCTGGGACGAGATGCACAGCGTGCCGCGCCCGTCCTCGGGGATATAGACGACCTCGACCTCGTGGCCGCCGGCGATGCGTACCAGGTATTTGCGCGTGCCATCGGCCGAGATATTGCGCGACACGACCTCGGGCACCTCGATGGTGAAATGCTCTTTCAGCCGGGCACGGTAGTCCTTGGCGAGGTTGGTCATCGCGTCGAAGTCGCGCACGCCCTTCTGATAGATCCACTGCCAGACCTGCGTCTCGCGCATCTTCGCCTGTTTCTCGGGCGTGCCCGCCTCGATCAGCGCGGCGCGCAGCTGGGGCCGGGTCAGGCCCACGAGGTTCCGGCGCGCAGGCGCGGGGGCCTTGCGCGGGATCGGCATCGCCTCGGGGGTGATCGGCGGGCTCGCGGTCATTTGGCGCGTCTCCATGGATTAAGTCGCACTGGATATAGGATTCGGGTGCGAAAATAAACATCCCGCAGGCGGGCAGGCCGCATGCGGGATGTGGATGCCGGGGCGCGCGGCCCCGATCAGTTCCCGGCGCAGCGGCGCTCGGCCTCCTCCATCGCGGCGGTGAAGCCCATCAGCGAGAAGGTGTCCTTGGTCTGGGTGCCGCGGGTCGAGCGCGCGGTCAGTACCGCCTCGGCGCCCCGCTTCATCGCGGCCAGAAGCGCGGCGTCGTCGGATTTCGACGCGGGCCAGGCCCATTCGCCATCGGTGAACAGTTCGAACGTATCGTCGCCGATCTCGACGCTCACGGTCGAACCGTCGGCGAAGGGATAGCCGCCGGTGAACGACACCTCGCCTGCCGCACCCGCACCGGGACGGAACGTGACGAACAACAGGATCTCGCCCCGGCGCACCGATACCACGCGTCCGTCACGGGTGTTCACCGTCTCCTTGGGCGGCGAGACGCCCCAGCATTCGCTCGGGTCGGTCTCGACGAAGACGTTCCAGTCGGTCTTGACCGCGACATTGTTGGTGGATGCCTCCTGCGCCTGGGCGGTCAACGCGCACAGGGCGATCATCCCGCCCGCAAGGGCCGTTCGCATCAGGGAAGTCATCGTCGATAAGCCTCCAGCCGTGCTTGCCTCTCTGCCCGCCGATCGGCCCTTGGCCGGGTCGCTTTTCCGGTGGCGTGGCGGTTTGCAACTCGATATGCGCAACCTAACGTAGGCCAGCGCGAATGTGAAAGCCTTGATGGCACAAAATCGCGCGGGCTTGAAGAGGAGGCGGATCATGGCCGGGGCGGTGCCGATGGTCGAGGTCTGGCGCGGCGGCATGGCCGAGTCGCGCCATCGCGGGCATGCGGTGATCTGCGACGCGACCGGCGCGGTGGTTCGGGCCTGGGGCGAACCGGACGCCGTGATCCTGCCGCGGTCCTCGGTCAAGATGATCCAGGCGCTGCCGCTGGTCGAAAGCGGCGCGGCCGATGCGGCCGGTCTGGGCAGCGAGGAATTGGCGCTGGCCTGCGCCTCGCACGAGGGGGCGCCGATGCATGTCGCCCGCGTGGCCGCCTGGCTGGACCGGCTGGGCCTGGCCGAGGCCGATCTGCGCTGTGGCGCGCAGCCGACGCGCGACCGGGCGGAACGCAAGCGGATGCTGATCGCGGGCGAGGCGCCGAGCCAGTTGCACAACAACTGTTCGGGCAAGCATGCGGGGTTCCTGACCCTGTCCCGGCACCTGGGCGGCGGCCCCGATTACAACGACACCGCCCACCCGGTGCAGCGCGCCGTGCGCGCCGCCTTCGAGGACGTGACCGGGATGGACAGCCCGCGTTACGGCATCGACGGCTGTTCGGCGCCGAACTTCGCCACGACGATGCACGGGCTGGCCCGCGCGATGGCCTTTTTCGCGGTGGCCCGCCCCGATGCGCCCGACGCCCGCCCCCGCGCTGCCGCGCGGCTGGTCGAGGCGATGCTGGCCCATCCCGACCTGGTCGCGGGCGAGGGGCGGGCCTGCACCGAACTGATGCGCGCGATGGATGGCAAGGTCGCGGTCAAGACTGGCGCCGAGGGCGTGTTCGTCGCCATACTGCCCACGCGGGGCCTGGGCGTCGCGCTCAAGATCGAGGACGGCGCGACGCGGGCCTCCGAGGCCGCCATCGTGGGCCTTCTGGCGCATCTGGGCGTGCTGGACCGCGACCACCCCGCCGCGCGCAAGCGGCTGGGCGATCCGATCCGCAACTGGCGCGGGATCGAAACCGGGGAAATCCGGCTGGCCGAAGGCTTCGCCTGAAGTCGCTCTTGCCATCGGGCGGGCCTCGGTCCCAGACTAGGCCATAGGCTGGGCGAGGACCGCCATGACCGAAACCCTTATGCAGCGCCGCGCCCGGCTGATGGGACCGAACGTGCCCACCTTCTATGCCGAGCCGGTACATGTCGTGCGTGGGCAGGGCGTGTGGCTGTGGGATGCAGAGGGGCGGCGCTATCTCGATTGCTACAACAACGTGCCTCATGTCGGCCATTGCCACCCCAAGGTGGTCGAGGCCATCGCCCGGCAGGCCGGCACGCTGAACACCCATACGCGCTATCTGCACGGGGCCGTTCTGGACTATATCGAGCGGCTGACCGCCACGATGGGGCACGGGCTGTCCCAGGCGATCATGGTCTGCACCGGGTCCGAGGCGAACGACGTGGCGCTGCGCATGGCGCAGTCGGCGACGGGGGCGACCGGGCTGATCGCGACCGACAACACCTATCACGGCAACACCTCTGCCGTCAGCCAGCTGTCGACCCGCCGCCCGCCGATCGGCGGCTATCCGTCCCATGTGCGCCTGGTACCCGCGCCGGAAAGCCTGGCACCGCTGGGCGGAAGCCGCGCGGCGCAGGCCGAAGCCTTCGCGGCCAATATAGCGCGCGCCATCGCCGAGCTGGACGAGGCCGGGCACGGCTTCGCAGGCTTCATGCTGTGCCCGTTCTTCGCCAACGAGGGCTTTCCGACGCTTGAGCGCGGGTTTCTCGATCCGAGCGTCGCGGTGATCCGGCGCGCGAGCGGGCTGATCCTGGCCGACGAGGTGCAGCCGGGCTTCGGGCGGCTGGGCGATGGGTTCTGGGGCTATGACAGGCTGGGGTTCGTGCCCGACGTGGTGACACTGGGCAAACCCATGGCGAACGGCCACCCGGTGGGTGCGGTGGTCACCCGGCCCGACATCATGGCCGAGTTCCGCACCGCCTTTGGCTATTTCAACACTTTCGGCGGCAACCCGGTTGCGGCGGCGGCCGCGATGGCCACGCTGGACGTGCTGGAAGAGGAAGCGCTGGTCGAGAATGCACGCGAGATGGGCGCCTATCTGCTGAACCGGATGCGAGCTCTGGCCCACCCGATGCTGGCCGAAGCGCGCGGCGCAGGGCTGTTCCTGGGGGCCGAGTTCACCCATTACGACGGCAGCCCCGCAACCGTCTTTGCCGACTGTCTGGTCGAGGGGCTGCGCCAGCGCGGAATCCTCGCCGGCCGGATCGGGCGGGCGATGAACACGCTGAAAATCCGGCCGCCGATGCCCTTCTCGCGCGCGAATGCCGATCTCCTCGTCGACACGCTCGCCGAGGTGCTGGCCCAGACGGAGGAACCCGCATGACCGAGGCCGAAGCCCTGACGCTGGCCGAGGAGGCCGCCCTCCACTGGACGGGCTGCACCACGCCGCGCCCGATTTCGCATCGCGAGAACGCGGTCTTCGCGGTCACCCTGCCGCGGGCGGGCAAGGGCGTGCTGCGCCTGCACCGCATCGGCTATCAGAGCGAAGACGCGATCCGGTCCGAGCTTTGGTGGATGGAGGCGCTGGCCGAGGCCGGGCTTTCGGTGCCCCGGCCGCAGCGCACCTCGGACGGGGCGCTTGTGGCACAGTTGGCGGACGGGCGGTTCGCCTCGGTCCTGAACTGGGTGGAGGGCATGCCGCTGGGCGCCGGCGGCGTGCCGCTGGAGGGCACGCCCGACGACCAGATGCGGCATTACGCCAGCGTCGGGCGGAGCATCGCGCAACTGCATGTCACCACCGACCGCCTGCACCTGCCGCCGGGCTTCACCCGGCCGCACTGGGATATCGAGGGGCTGCTGGGCCCCGCGCCGTTCTGGGGGCGGTTCTGGGACCACCCGGCCGCCAGCGAGGCCGAGGCGATCCTGTTGCAGGAGGCGCGCCGCTTCGCCCGCGAACACCTGTCCGATTTCGCCGCCCACGGCGCGGACCAGGGGCTGATCCACGCGGACCTGTTGCGCGAGAACATCCTGCACGATGGTCACCACGCGCACCTGATCGACTTCGACGATTGTGGCTTCGGGTTCCGGCTGTACGACCTGGGCACGGCGCTGGCGCAGAACGTCGAGGAACCGGCGCTGGATCTGATCGCGACAGGGCTGGTCGAAGGCTATGCCACGCTGCGCCCGCTGACCGACGAGGATCTGGCGATGCTGCCCGTCATGGTCATGATGCGCACGCTGGCCTCGGTCGGCTGGACCATGCCGCGGCTTGCGCCCGGCGATCCGCGCATCCGGGCCTATCTGAACCGCGCGGTGCGCACCGCGCACGCGGTGCTGGAAGGTCAGCGGCTGTTCCGCATAGGCTGAGGCGCCCTCAGGCCCCGATCAGGTCCAGCGCACGGGCGGCCAGCGCCTCGGGCAGATGCGCGAACCGTGTGGCACCCGCATCGACCGCGGTGCCGGTCCGCGCGCGGTCGGCGATGCCGACGAAGATCACCGCGAACCGGAACAGCGCGAACACCATGTGGAACGGCAGCAGCGGCGCGGTGGGCGCGGCATGGGCATGGTAGTGCGCGACGAACTCCTGCCGTTCGGGAATACCCAGCGCATCCAGGTCGAGGCCCCGGATGCCGCCATATTCGTCGGGCGCGCACAGCCAGGTCATGCAGGCGAAACCCAGGTCGGCCAAGGGATGGCCCAGCGTCGAAAGCTCCCAGTCGAGAATGGCGATCACGCGCGGTTCGGTCGGGTGGAACATCAGGTTGCCCAACCGGAAATCACCATGGGCAACGGCAAGGCGGCCGTCGTCGGGCGGCAGTTCCGCAGCCAGCCAGTCGGCGACGCGTTCGAGATCGGGGCGCGGGCCGTCCGAGGCCCGAAGCTGCCGCATCCAGCGCCGAATCTGGCGTTCGAAATAGTTCCCCGGCGGGCCGAAATCCGACAACCCCGCCGCGTGCGGATCGACCGCATGGAGCCGCGCCATCGCCTCGGCCATGGCGAGGTAGACCGCGCGGCGGTCGCTTGGGGCAAGGTCCGGCAGGGCGCAATCGTGAAACACCCGCCCCTGCAATCGCTCCATCAGGTAGAAGGGCGTGCCCAGCGGCGCCGGGTCCGCGTGGAAAAGTATCGTCCGCGGCACCGGCACGCCCTGGCCGCAAAGCGCCCGCATCACTCGGTATTCCCGGTCGACCGCGTGCGCGCCCTTTAGGATCGGTCCGGCGGGCTGCTTGCGCAACACCATCTCACGGCCCCCGTGGGTCACGTAATAGGTCGGGTTCGACTGACCGCCGGAGATGCGCGCGACCTCGAAGCCGGGCGCGGGGCCGAAGGTCGTATCAAGGAACGCCTTGAGCACCCTCGGTGCGAAATCGGGCGCGTCGGTCATTCCGCCTCGGCGGCCAGCGCCGCCGCCTGCTGACGCAGGACGAATTTCTGAACCTTGCCGGTGGCGGTCTTTGGAATCGCGGCAAAGATCACCTGGCGCGGCGCCTTGAAATGGGCAAGGTGATCGCGCGCGAAGCCGATCAGCGCCTCCTCGGCCAGGCATGCCCCCGCCTTCACCTCGACGAAGGCATAGGGCGTCTCGCCCCATTTCGGGTGGGGGGCGGCGACCACTGCGGCCAGAAGGACATCGGGGTGGCGGTGCAGGACGCGCTCGACCTCGAGGCTGGACACCTTCTCGCCGCCGGTATTTATGATGTCCTTGGCCCGGTCGCGGATCTCGGCATAGCCGTCGGGATTCACTACGGCCAGATCGCCGGTGTGGAACCAGCCATCCGCAAAGGCCGCCGCCGTCGCCTCGGCATCGCCGAGGTATCCCGCCATCACCGTGTTCCCGCGCAGAACGATCTCGCCCATGGTCTGCCCGTCGCGGGGCACCTCGGCGCCGGTCGCGTCCACCACGCGCAGCAGGCTGCCGGTGGCGTGGCGCATGCCCTGTGGCGTCAGCAGTGCGGCGTTCTCGGCCGCAGTCGCGCCCCGCCGGTCGTCGGTCAGCTCGTTCATCGAGACGGGGCCATAGCATTCCGTCAGCCCATAGAGATGCGTGAGGTCGAAGCCGATCTCCTCCATCTGCTCGATAAGGCTGGGCGTCGGCGCGGCGCCGCCGGTGGCGACCAGAAGACGGGGCGCATCGGCGGTGCGGGCGGCACGAGCGGGGTCGTTCAGCAGCATGTAAAGCACCACCGGCGCACAGGCGAGATGGGTGACGCGGGCCTCGCGGATGGCGGCGAAGATCGCGTCCGGGTGAACCCCGTCGAGGCAGACATGGATGCCGCCCGCCGCCGTCACCGCCCAGCCGTGGCACCATCCGTTGCAGTGGAACAGGGGCAGCGTCCACAAATAGACGGTGTCGCGCCCGAATCCCAGCGCGAGCACGTTGCCCAGCGCGTTCTGGTAGGCGCCCCGGTGGTGCAGCACGACCCCCTTGGGCGCGCCCGTCGTCCCCGAAGTGTAGTTCAGCGCGATCGGCTGCCATTCGTCGGCGACGTTCGCGCGCCAGTCGATGGGGGCCGCGGGCCGGTTGGTGCGGTCCAGCAGGTCGAACGCCTCGGTCCCCGGCGGCGGATCGGGGCTGAAGCACAGCACCGGCAGCGCGCCCGCGCCCTCGGTCGCCAAACCCGCATGGGCCGGGTCGCACAGCATCAGGCGCGACCGGGAATGGCCGAGGATATAGCGCACCGTCTCGGCATCGAGGCGCATGTTGATCGCGTTCAGCACCGCCCCCAGCATCGGCACTGCGAAATGCGCGGCCAGCATCTCGGGGCGGTTCGCGGCGATGATCGATACAACATCGCCCTTGCCAATGCCCCGCTCGCGGAGGGTATTGGCCATGCGCTGCACCAGCGCGTCGAACCGGCCCCAAGTCAGTCGCAAGTCGCCCCAGATCACCGCCACCCGGTCGGGCATCAGCGCCACGGTGCGGTCGTAGAGATCGAGTGGCGTCAGGGGCGCGTGGTTGGCCGCGCAAGGTGCCAGGTGCGGGTCGCTCAGCATGGTGCGCCCTCGGCCACGGGCCAGGTCCAGAACGCGCGCCCCTGCTCGCGCAGGTGGCGGGTCAGCAGCATCCGGTGCACCTCGTCCGCGCCGTCGACAAGGCGCGCCTGGCGGGCATAGCGATAGATCCATTCCAACACGGTATCGGTGGAATAGCCCCGCGCGCCGTTGATCTGGATCGCGATATCGGCCGCGTCGTGCAGCAGATTCGCGACATGGATCTTGGCCATCGACACCTCTTTCTGGCCGTAACCGCCGCGGTCGATCTCCCACGCGGCCTTCATCACCAGCAGGCGACCGACCTCGATCCGCATGGCCAGATCGCCCAGCATGGTCTGCACGCTCTCGCGCTCGATCAGCTTGACGCCGAACCCCTCGCGCGCGGAGGCATAGCTTTCGGCGATCTCGACGCAGCGTTTGGCCAGCCCCAGCCAGCGCATGCAATGGGTCAGCCGCGCGGGGCCCAGCCGCGTCTGCGTCACCTTCAGCCCGCGCCCCTCGCCCAACAGAATGTTACCGGCCGGGATTTCCAGCCCGTCGAACTCCAGTTCGCAATGGCCGCCATGCTCCTCGGGTCCCATGATCCCGATGCGACGGGAAATCCGCCAGCCGGGCTGGTCGGCATCGAAGACGAAGGCCGTCAGCCCCCGCCGCACGTCGTCGGAGGTGCGCGCGATCAGGATGATATGCGCCGCGCCCTCGGCGCCCGTAGCGAACCATTTGCGGCCATGGATCACGTAGGTGTCGCCCTTGCGCGTGGCGGTGGTACGCATCATACCCGGGTCCGATCCACCGCCTGGATGCGGTTCGGTCATCGCGAAGGCGGCGCGCGCCTTTCCTTCGACCATCGGCGCCAGCCAGCGCGCCTTTTGTTCGGGGGTGCCCAGCGCCTCCAGCACCATCATGTTGCCGTCATCGGGCGCGGCGGAATTGAACACGACGGGGCCGAAGATCGAGCGGTTCATTTCCTCGTAAACCACCGCCATTGCACATTTCGAAAGCCCGCCGCCACCCGATTCCTTTTTCAGTTGCAGGCACCACAGCCCCTCGGCCCGCGCGCGGTCGCGCAGGGGCGCGAGCGCAGCCTCGGTGATGTTGCCGTGTTCGTCGCGCGCAGCGGGGTCGTCCTCCAGGGGTAGGATCCGCTCGGCCACGAAATCCGCGATCCGGCGGCGAAGTGCGTCGAGTTCGGGCGATATCGTGAAATCCATGCCTGTCCTCCTTACAACGAAGAAACGAGATGCCCGCCATCGACGGCCAGAACCGCGCCGGTGATGTAGCGGCCGGCATCGCCCGCCAGCAGTGTCACCGCACCGTCCAGGTCCTCGGGCCGGCCCAGCCGGCGCTGTGGTATGCGCCGTATCAGCGCCTGACCGGCGTCGGAGGCGAAGAACTCCTCGTTCAGGGGCGTTTCGATATAACCCGGGCACAGCGCGTTGACGCGGATGCCATGGCGCGCCCATTCCAGCGCGAGGCTTTTCGTCAGTTGCACCAGCGCCGCCTTGGACGCCGCATAGGCGGCGACATGGCCCACGACACGCAACCCCAGGATCGAAGCGACGTTGACGATGGCGCCGGGGCGGTCGGCCGCATGCAACGCCCGGCCGGCCGCCTTCGCCACCAGGAAGGCACCCTTGAGGTTGGTGTCGAAGGTGCGGTCCCAGTCGGCCTCGGGATAGTCCAGCGCGGCCCCTGGCAACGAAAGGCCGGCATTGTTGATGACGACGTCGAATGGCCCGGCGGCAAGGGCCGCCTCGATCTCGTCGCTCATGGTCACGTCCAAACGGCAGGGGCGCAGCACCGCACCCTCGGCGGCCATTTCATCGGCCAGCGCCGCCAGCGGCCCCTCGCGGCGTGCGGAGGCGGTGACCTCGGCGCCGGAACGCGCGAAAAGCCGCGCGAAATGCGCGCCCAGCCCGCTGGACGCGCCGGTGACGAGGACGCGCTTGCCGTCGAACTGCATGACCCTTCCTCCCAAACGGGTCGCGGATGGCGACGCCTGCACCGGGCCATCCTTTTTTCCTCCCGCCGGCATTGAAGAGGGGAACGGGGCAAAGCGCAACCGTGCGGGTGCGGCAAAAGGTAAGAACGGGCGTGGCCAAAGGCCTGATCCGGCATATGTTCTGACCGACGTCCGGGGGCGCGCCCGATGCGCCCCCGGCCCAGACGACCGGAGAACGACATGCCCAAGACCCTGTTCACCCTGAGCATTCCCGAACGACGGCGCACCCTGCCCGTCTTTCTTTGCCTGCGCCTGTCGGACGAGTGGGCAGAGCCGCGGCCCTGGACCCAGGGCAACCAGACGCTGCCCTATGTCGGATGGCATGTCACACGGCGCGAAAACGGCCGGCTGCTGACGGTGTTGCTGGGTCCGCTTGCCCTGCTGGCCGCGGCGCCGCCCGCGCCCAAGGAAACCACGGGGCCCGGCACGGTCCAACGGGGGGTGTAAGGGGCGCGGCGGGCGGGCCTTACACCATGACCTCGAGTGCCTGCTGTTCGCCCACGCCGAAGACGCGCTTGTAACGCTCGATCTCGGACGCCGGACCCATCGCCTTGTTGGGATTGTCCGACAGCTTGACCGTGGGTCGCCCGTTCGCACTGATGGCCTTGCAGACCAGGCTGAAGGGCGCGAGCGCGTCATCCGGCACCAGCCCACGGAAATCGTTGGTCAGCAGCGTGCCCCAGCCGAAGCTGACCTTGGCGCGACCGGCAAAGCGCTGGGCAAGGTCGGTGATGACATCCACGTCCAGCCCGTCGGAAAAGATGATCAGCTTTTTTCGCGGGTCCTCGCCGCGCTCTTTCCACCAGGCGATGGCGGTCTCGGCGCCCTCGGCCGGGTCGCCCGAATCGATCCGGATCCCGGTCCAGCCAGCCAGCCAGTCAGGCGCGTTCTTCAGGAAACCCTTGGTGCCGTAGGTATCGGGCAGGATGATCCGCAGGTTGCCCTCGTGTTCCTCGTGCCAGTCGGCCAGAACCTTGTAGGGGGCCTGGCGCAGCTCTTCGTCGGTTTCGGCCAGGGCGGCATAGACCATGGGCAGTTCATGCGCGTTGGTGCCGATCGCCTCGATATCGTGGCGCATCGCGATCAGGCAGTTCGAGGTGCCCACGAATTTCTCGCCCAACCCCTCCATCATCGCCTGCACGCACCAGTCCTGCCACAGGAAGGAATGCCGCCGCCGTGTGCCGAAATCGGCCACCCGCAAGTTTTCCAGCGGGCGCAGGCGCTGGATCTTTTCCCACAGCTTGGTCATGGCGCGGGCGTACAGCACCTGAAGCTCGAACTTGCCCATATGCGCCAGAACCGCGCGCCCGCGCAGTTCCATCAACACGGCGAGCGCGGGAATTTCCCACATCATCACCTCGGGCCAGCGCCCCTCAAAGGTCAGTTCGTACTGGCCGTCGCGCTTTTCTAGGGTGTAGGGCGGCAATTGCAGGTTCTCGTACCACTCCATGAAATCGGGGCGGAACATCTGGCGCTTGCCGTAGAAGGTGTTGCCGCGCAGCCAGGTGCTTTCGCCGCGGGTCAGGCGCAGCGTGCGGATATGGTCCAGCTGTTCGCGCAACTCGCCCTCGTCGATCAACTCGGCCAGGCGAATGTCGGTGGTGCGGTTGATCAGCGAAAAGGTGACCTGGGTGTCCGGCCGGTTGCGGAACACCGACTGGCACATCAACAGCTTGTAGAAATCGGTGTCGATCAGGGACCGGACGATCGGGTCGATCTTCCATTTGTGGTTGTAGACCCGCGTGGCGATGTCGACCATCGTCAGGGTTCCAGCACGATATTGGCGTTCAGCATCGCCTGGCGGGCATCCTCGAGCGACCCGTTCAGGTCGATGCCACGCGTCGCGCCCTCGACCACGGTGACGGCATAGCCCAGCCGGTTGGCATCCAGGGCCGAGTAGAGCACGCAGAAATCGGTGGCGAGGCCCACCAGGGTCAGGTGGTCGATGCCCTTGGCCGACAGGTAATCGTCCAGTCCCGTGGGCGTTTCGTGGTCGTTCTCGAAAAAGGCGGAATAGCTGTCGATTTCGGGGCGAAACCCCTTTTGCACGATATGATGCGCCTTGGCGACATCCAGTTCGGGATGGAATTCGGCCCCTGCCGTCCCCTGCACGCAATGGACCGGCCACAGGATCTGCGGGCCATAGGGCATGTCGATGACCTCGTGGGGTTTCTTGCCCTCGTGGTTGTCGGCGAAGGAGCTGTGGTCGGCCGGGTGCCAGTCCTGGGTGAAGACACGGGTCTGAAATTCGTCCATCAGCGAGTTGATCCGGGGAACGATCTCTTCGCCGCCGGGCACGGCAAGGGCGCCGCCGGTGCAGAAATCGTTCTGCACATCGATCACGATCAGGGCTTCGTTGGCGGGTCGCATGGGCCTTCCTCCGGTCGCTGTCGGTCTTTGGGGTTAAGGGGCCGCCCCTGACAGGTCAATGCCCCGCTCTTGCCGCACCCCGGGCGGCCATCGTATCGGTTTACCCATGTACACGGTGGCAGCGCTCTATCACTTCACCCGGTTCAACGACCCCGCGGCGCTGCGCGCGCCGCTTTTGTCGGCCTGCGAGCGGGCGGGGCTATGTGGAACGCTTCTCCTCGCACGGGAAGGGATCAACGGAACGATAGCAGGCAAGCGGGATGACGTCGAATCCGTGCTGGCGCACATCCGCGCGCTGCCCGGCTGCGCGGGGATGGCCTGGAAGGAAAGCACCGCGCAGGACCGCCCCTTCGGCAGGATGAAGGTGCGGCTGAAACGCGAGATCGTCACCATGGGCCAGCCCGATGTCGACCCGCATGCGGCGGTCGGCCATTACATCGAACCCCGCGACTGGAACGCCATGATCGCGGCCCCCGACGTCGCGGTGATCGACACGCGCAACGCCTACGAGGTGGCGATCGGCACCTTCGAGGGGGCGATCGACCCCGGCACGGCCAGCTTTCGGGACTTTCCCGCCTGGTGGGAGGCCAACCGGGACCGCTTTCACAACAGGCGGATCGCGATGTTCTGCACCGGCGGCATCCGCTGCGAGAAATCCACGAACTACCTGCTGGGCCAGGGGGTCGAAGAGGTGTTTCACCTGAAGGGCGGCATCCTGAACTACCTGGAACAGGTACCCGAGGGCGAGAGCCTGTGGCGGGGCGCATGTTTCGTCTTCGACGGGCGGGTGTCGGTGGAACACGGGCTGCGCGAGGGGCCGCACGTGCTGTGCCATGCCTGCCGGCGGCCCCTGGCGCCCGCAGACCTGGAACGGCCCGACTACGAGGAAGGCGCGCGCTGTCACCACTGCGCGGACGAGTATTCCGAGGCGCAGCGCGCCCGGTTCCGGGAACGCCACCGGCAGGTGCGGCTGGCCGAGGCGCGCGGCACCGCGCATCTGGGCCGGGCTGGACGACGCGAGGAACAAGGCTAGAGTTAGACAACCTAAAGGTTGCAGAGGCCCCGCCCATGCTCCATGTCGTCACGCCCTCGACGGTATCGAACCGCTCGACCATGAAAATCCGCAAGGTTCCGCGCAAGCTGATCGGCCACGGATTCGGGATATTGCCGCCCGGCTCTCTGGGCAGTTCGCTTTACTGGCGGATGATCATGGAGGTTTCGTTCCTGCGCTACCTTCTGGCGCTCAGCCCGTTCCCCGTGTTGATCCTGATGTTTCCCGACCTCGCCCTGCCGATCGGGCAGGCGCCTGCGCTGATGTTCCTGATGGTCTACCTGGTGGAATCGCGGGTACTGTCCGTGGACAACCCCGAGCGCCGCCGCCGCCTGATGCCCGAGGAAGAGGCGGAACAGGGCGCCGATATCGCCAAGGTGCGCGGGCGGGAGATACTGACCCGAATCGCCGCCAAGCGCGGGTTGAAGGCCGGCGAGTTGCACATGGTGATCGAGCAATCGGCGCTAGCGCGCATCCGGCCGATGACCTTCGTCTCGGTCCAGACCGACACGCCCGAACCGCAGGTTCTGGACCTAGACGAGGAGGAGCGGCAGATGATCCGCGACGGTCTGTTCGATGCCGAATTCACCGAGGAGCGGATGCACATCACCAGCCTCGCGCTGGGCCGGTTCATGCACGACGTGACGCTGGAAACCAAAAGCGTCTCGGCCCATGCCCGGCTGGAGGCGCTGGCGACGGCGTGACCCGGCGCCCGGCCGTCAGGCCGTGGGCATGAGGAAAACCTCGCGAAGTTCGGCCCGCGGCGGCTGTTGCAGCGCGAAGAGCACCGCGTCCGCCACATCCTTCGGCTGAAGCTTGTCGGGCTTCGCCTCGTCGAAGAACGGCGTGTCGACCATCCCCGGCGCGATCACCGTACAGCGCCCGCCCCATTCGCGCATTTCCTCGACCATGTTGCCGGCATAGCCATGCACGAACCACTTGGTCGCGCCGTAGATCGAACCCTTGATGTGCCGGCGCCCGGCCGCCGAGCCGGTCAGCACCATGTGCCCCTTGGTCTTGCGCAGCTCGGGCAGGGCGGCGCGGGCGGTGTAAAGCACGCCCATGACGTTCAGATCGACCAGCGCGCGCCATTCCTCGGGGTCGCCGGCCTCGGTTCCCGGGGTATCCAGCCCACGCCCGGCATTTGCGAAGGCCGCGTCAAGCGCGCCGAATTTCTCAACAGTGCGCGCCACGGCAGCCTCTTGCGCGGCAAGATCAGTCGCATCCCCGGGGATCGGCAGGGCCGCCTCGCCCAGTTCATCGGCAAGGGCCGACAGCTTTTCAGCCGAGCGGGCGAAAAGGCCGACGTTCCAACCCGCCGCGACGGCGGCGCGGGCCGTTTCGGCCCCGATACCCGAGGATGCGCCTGTTATCAGAAGTGTCTTGGCCATGTCCGTCTCCTTTCGCGTGCTGCTCGCTATCTCACGTGAAGCCTACGCCCAGGGAGACAAGGGCGCCTCACGCCGCCTTGTTCGCCGTCAGCGCACGAGGCTCAGTACCCGGCCGAACGGCGCGCCCTCGGGCGGCGGGTCGCCGGGCACGGCCCAGATCACGGGCAGCCCACGGGGCGGCGCCGGGCCGAACGGGCCCTGCAGGTCGGTCAGGATGACTACCGCCGACGGGTCCAGCGCCAGCGCCTCGTCCATCACCTGGATGAAAGAGGTGCCGCCATCTCGGCTGAACAGGATGTCGGTGATCCGCTTTTCCCAGGCCGCCCCGCCCATCACAGCGCGGTTGCGCACCTCCTTGTCGAAGACCAGGACATGCGTCTCGGCTCCGGTGCGCTTGGCGATCGCGCCCAGTTCGGCGGCGAATTTCGCCAGCAGCGTGCCGTCGACCGACCCCGAACTGTCGACGCCCACCACGATGCGCGGGATGTCCTGGTCGCGCAGCACGCCGGGTTCGAAGGCGGGGTCGGGGGCGCCCCGTTGCCGCGCATCTGCATCGCGGGCCAGCCAGCGGCGGGCGGGGCGGGTGCCTTGCGGGCGCGGGTTCTGCATCACCGCGCGGCTGACCAGTCCGCGCAACACGACCTCCCACGGGGTGTGCACCTCGGGCAGGTCGGCCAGAAGGTGGCCCAGCATGCCGATGCCGTGCCCGGCCAGGCGCCCGGCCTCCATCGCGCGGGCGATGCGTTGGCGCCATTCGGCATCTTCCTCGCGCCCCGCGCCGTCGTCCTTGTCATCGCGGCCGGTTTCGATGTCGGGGGCAAAGGCCTGCCGTTCGGCATAGGCGCGGGCGGCCTCGGCCAGTGCGCCGCCGGGCCGGGGCCGGTCGCCGCCCTGGCTGCCCTGCCCTTCGCCGTCGCCCTTGCCGCCGCCGCCCGCCGCCCCCTTGTCGCCGGGCCGAGTGCTGCGCGGGGGCGCGCCGTCCTGCATCAGGGCGACATACAGCCGTTCGGCATCGTATTTCGTCAACGCCTCTTCGCCGCGGATATCCTCGCGTAGCGTGGCCTTGAGAAGGCCGGTCAGCCGCACCGCCGGCCGGGGCAGGATGAAGCCCGTCAGCATCAGCGTTTCGTTCACGATGGCATCGGTCGCTAGGTTGAAAAGGTCCTCGTCATAGCGGTCGCCAAAGCGGACATGCATCGCGTGCGACCGTGGCGCATGGCGAAAGGCGATGTGCAGGATGTGGTGGGCGGCAAGGCCGATCTGCTCGGGCAGGCTGAGGGGCTCGAACCCGGGGCCGTAATGAATCGCGCGGCCATCGGTCCAGGCCGGCCCTTCGCGCCCGTCGCTGTCGACATGGGTGCACCACAACGCCAGCGCGGCAAAGGCCGGGTCCTGTTCGGCCAGCTTGGTCAGCGCGCGCCGCGCACGGGTCGAGTGGCGCTGCGGGATCACGCGAGGCCCGCCTCCTTCCGCTCGGCGGCGTAGGCGCGATAGGCGTCATGGCCTAGGAAGCGTTCGCCCAGGCCAAGGTCCAGCCCCTTTCGGATCAGACCTTCGAACCCGTAGGTGGTCAGTTCGCCCAGCGGCATGCGCTTGAAGTCCTCTTCCTCGCGCAGGCGGGAGAGCTGGCGGATATCGGCCATGATGTCGATCACGCCGTTCACGTTGCGCGACTCCAGAATGCCGATGAGCCCGTAGATCAGCGCGTTCAACCCATGCATCGAGGCGGGATAGAGCCTGATCCGTTCCTTGCGGTCGGCCTCCAGCATGTCCTGCACCTGCACCGTGGCCGAGATGTCGTCGGCGATCATGGCGAATTCGGCGGCGACCGCCTCTCCCACGGTGCCCGCGACCAGGACGTTGCGCATGCGCCGGTCGGGCACGGCAGTCAGGATCTGGCTGACGCGTTCCCAACTGCGGGGCGTGGTGGCGATCAGCTGGCCCTCGGCCACGGTGCGTTCGGTGGTGTCCAGAAGGTCGGGCCGGGTCTTGATGAAGGCGACGACGGTGGGGTGCAGGCCACGCGGCACCGCGTAATTGTCCAGCCAGTCGGCGGCGGCAGCCTGTACGTGCAGGTGGATCAGCCGGTCGGAAAGCGCGGTGTTCATCTGGTAGGCGATGGCGCCGTCCTCGACGGTGTTTCCGGCGGCCACGATGAACACGTTGCCGGGCAGGCGGTGACGGCCGACCCGGCGTTCCTGCAAGAGACCGTAGACCGTGGGCTGCAGCATGGGCGAGGCGGCGGTCAACTCGTCTAGGAACAGGATCGAGGGGTGATCCACATCGTCGGGCAGGTCCTCTGGCCGGTACCACTTGGTCTTCTGCGTCTCGTGGTCGTAATAGGGCAGACCGCGCAGGTCCTGCGGCTCGATCGTGGTCAGACGCAAATCGAACAGCCGGGCGCCGATCTCGCCGGCCAGTTGCTCGACCACCTGGGTTTTGCCCACGCCGGGGCGCCCGTGCATCATGTAGGAGGCCAGCATATGCCCCGCCCGCTGCGCCTCCCAGCCGGCGCGGAGGACGTCCAGCGCCTCGCCGGCCGACACGATCATCGCGTTCACACTCATGACCTGACCCGTTTTTCTACCTTTTCGTCCCTGCCCACCTAGTGCTTTGCGCGCCGGGATCACGCCCCACGCGTTGCACGTTCGGGTTTTGTGCCTATGTCACAGCGAAACCGGCAGCGGCGGGATAAGGTCGCAGCCTCACACCCCCCAAAGGATTCCGCCATGGCCGACCCAAAACCCGATTCCCGTGCCCTTGCCGTTCCCAGTGGCCGGCTGAACCGGTTGGCACGCTTTGGCGCGCTGACCTCGAACATCGCGGGCAACATGGCGCTGCACGGGGCGCGGCAGGTGGCGCAGGGCAAGCGGCCTAAGGCATCGGACCTGCTTCTGACGCCAGCCAATGCGCGCAAGGTAGCCGACCAGCTGGCCCACATGCGCGGTGCCGCGATGAAGGTGGGGCAGCTGATCTCGATGGATGCGGGTGACATGCTGCCGCCCGAACTGGCCGATATCATGGCCCGGCTGCGGGCGGATGCTCATTACATGCCTGGCGGGCAGTTGAAAACGGTGCTGACCGACAACTGGGGCGCAGATTGGCTTAAACGCTTCGACAAGTTCCAGGTGCGGCCCATCGCGGCGGCCTCGATCGGACAGGTGCACCGGGCACATACGAAGGATGGCCGCGACCTTGCGATCAAGGTGCAATACCCTGGCGTGCGCCGATCCATCGACAGCGACGTGAACAACGTGGCCGCGCTGATGCGATTCTCTGGCGTCATGCCGAGGGAGTTGGACATCGCGCCGATGCTGGACGAGGCCAAGCGCCAGCTGCACGAAGAGGCCGATTACGAACGCGAGGGGCGCTATATGCGCCGGTTCGGCGAGTTGCTGGCCGACGCTCCCGATTTCGTAGTGCCGAAGCTGCAAGAAGACCTGACCACGCGCGACGTCCTGGCGATGGATTTCGTCGAGGGCGCGGCAATCGAGTCGCTGACGGACGCCCCGCAAGAGGAGCGCGACCGGGTGATGGCGCTTTTGATCGGCCTGCTGTTCCGCGAGCTGTTCGAGTTCCGCCTGATGCAGACCGACCCGAACTTTGCCAACTACCGCTATCAGCCCGAAACCGGGCGCGTGATTCTGCTGGATTTCGGTGCCTCACGCGATTTCGCCCCCGAGATGGCCGACCAGTTCCGGGCGCTGATGCGGGCGGGTCTGTCGGGTGATCGTGACGCGGTGCGCCGCGCGATCCTGGATATCGGGTTCTTCGCGGAGGACACGGCAGCGCATCACCAGGACACGATGCTGAACATGTTCGAGATGTCCATGGAACCGCTGCGCCAGCCCGGCGCGTTCGACTTCGCGCAGAACGACCTGGCGATGCGGATGCGCGATGCGGGCATGGAACTGGGTGCGGACCGCGACTTCTGGCACATCCCGCCGATGGACACGCTGTTCATGCAGCGCAAGTTCGGGGGCATCTACCTGCTGGCCAGCCGGCTGAAGGCGCGGGTGGACCTGCGCGCGATCATCGAACGGTATCTCTGAAACGGCGCACGGCCCCGTCCGCGGACGGGGCCGTGCCGTTTTCGGCCCGGCCGCTCAGGCGCTGGCGGCGCCGAACAGAGCCGCCGCGATACCCAGCGCCTCGAGCCCGGTATTGGCGATGTCCCGCGCGGTCAGACCGGCCTCGGCATACATCGCCTCGGGGCTGGCCTGTTCGATGAAGGTATCGGGCAGGGTCATCGTGCGGATCGACAACCCGCGATCCAGCCGCCCGGTCCGCGCCAGCCAGTGCAGCACCAGCGCGCCGAAACCGCCCTCTGCGCCGTGTTCCACGGTCACCAGCGCCTCGTGCTCTTTCACGAGACGCGCCACGAGGTCCGTGTCGAAGGGTTTCGCGAACCGGGCATCGGCCACGGTGACCGACACGCCGCGCGCCTCCAGCTCTTCGGCGGCGCGGAGGCAATCGGCCAGCGGCGCGCCCAGCGACAGAAGCGCCAGCTTGGTGCCCTCCTTGACGATGCGGCCCTTGCCGATCTCGAGGATCTGGCCGCGTTCGGGCATTTCGACGCCGACGCCCTCGCCCCGCGGATAACGGAAGGCGATTGGCCCTTCGTCATAGGCGGCCGCGGTGGCAACCATGTGCACCAGTTCCGCCTCGTCGCCCGCGGCCATCACGGTCATCCCCGGCAGGTTCGACAGGAAGGCCACGTCAAAGGCGCCCGCATGGGTCGACCCGTCGGCGCCCACCAGCCCCGCCCGGTCGATGCAGAACCGCACCGGTAGGTTTTGCAACACCACGTCATGCACGATCTGGTCATAGCCGCGCTGCAGGAAGGTCGAGTAGATCGCACAGAAGGGGCGCAGCCCCGCCGCGGCCATGCCACCGGCGAAGGTCACCGCGTGCTGTTCGGCGATTCCCACGTCAAAGACGCGCTGCGGGAACCGGTCCTGCATGATGTTCAGCCCGGTGCCCGAGGGCATCGCGGCGGTGATCGCCACCACGCGCGGGTCGCGCGCGGCCTCGGCGGTCAGGGTCTTTCCGAAGACCGAGGTATAGCTGGGCGCGTTGGGCTGGCTTTTCGCCTGCGCACCGGATGCCACGTCGAATTTCGAAACGCCGTGGCCCCGGTCGGCCGAGGTTTCGGCCGGCTTGTAGCCCTTGCCCTTGACCGTGCAGACATGGATCAGTGTCGGCCCCGAGGCCCGCGCGCGCGCCGCGCGCAGCACGGTCAGAAGCTGATCCATGTCATGGCCGTCGATCGGGCCGATATAGTCGAAGCCCAGTTCCTCGAACAGCGTTCCGCCGCCCGGGAAACCGGTGACCAGCTGACGGGCGCGCCGCGCGCCCTCGCGGATCGGCCCCGGCAGAACCGCCTCGAAATCCTCGGCCATGTCCTTGAGCTTGCCCAGGGGCGTATCGCTGTAAAGGCCCGAGAGATATTTCGACATCGCGCCCACGGGCGGTGCGATCGACATCTCGTTGTCGTTCAGGATGACGAACATCCGGCGCTTTTCATGGCCGGCATTGTTCAGCGCCTCGTAGGCCATGCCCGCCGAGATTGAGCCATCGCCGATTACCGCGATGGCGTCGCCCGTGGGCTGGCCCATGTCGCGCCCGACGGTAAAGCCCAGCGCCGCCGAGATCGACGTGGACGAATGGCCCGCGCCGAAAGCGTCGTACTCGCTTTCGGACCGCTTGCAAAACCCGGCCAGCCCGCCGCCCTGGCGCAGCGTATGCATGCGGTCGCGTCGCCCGGTCAGGATCTTATGGGGATAGCACTGGTGGCTCACATCCCAGACCAGCTTGTCGAAGGGGGTATTGAAGACCGCGTGCAGCGCGACCGTCAGTTCCACCACGCCCAACGACGAACCCAGGTGTCCGCCGGTCTGCGCCACGACCGAGATCACCTCTTCGCGCACATCGCGCGCAAGCTGGGTCAGCTCGGCCTGGGTCATCCCCTTGAGGTCGGCCGGGCCGGCGACGCGGTCCAGCATCGGTGTCGGGGCCTTGTTCATTGGTCTTCTCCCGCGCGTTTCTCATTAAAAAAGCGCCGTGTGGACACGTCTCCACACGGCGCCAGTGTCCTGTGTCTGACAGGAAGGGAACCGGGGTGTGGAGGCCCCGAATACCGGGTCCCGCG
>JBNGDM010000013.1:0-23734 GCA_049975105.1 Rhodovulum sp.
GAAATCCTCCGTTACGAAAACCTCAAATCTGTCCCATAGGCGCTGACGTCAGACACTCTTCGAGGGACTGACCCGGTTCGCACCGGACGGGTCCATAGTGCCGGGCCTCGCGGTACGATGGGAAGCGAACGCGAACGCAACCGAGTACATGTTTTACCTGCACAACGGCGTCACCTTCCACGACGGCACGACGATGGATGCCGAGGATGTTAAGTTCAGCCTCGACAGGGCGCAGGCCGAAGATTCAACGAACGCACAGAAGGCGCTGTTCGCAGGCATCGAAAACGTCCAGATCGTCGACCCGCTGACCGTGCGCGTGACCCTGAAGGCGCCCGACGGCAATTTCCCGTTCAAAATGGCCTGGGGCGACGCGGTGATCGTGGCGTCGGAAAGCATCGAAACCGCTGCGAGCGCGCCTGTGGGAACCGGCCCGTTCCGGTTCGACCGCTGGATCCAGGGTGACCGGGTCGAGATCGTGCGCAATGACGCCTATTGGGGCGAGGCGCCGTCGCTGGAACGCGCCACCTTCAAGTTCATCTCGGACCCGAACGCCGCCTTCGCGGCGATGCTGGCGGGCGACGTAGACGCATTTCCGAATTTCCCCGCGCCGGAGACTCTGGCGCAATTCCAGGCCGACCCCCGGTTCCGCGTGATCGTCGGGTCGACCGAAGGCGAGACGATCCTGGCAATGAACAACCGTCAGCCGCCTTTGGATGATGTCCGGGTGCGCGAGGCGATCGCCCATGCGATCAATCGTCAGGACATCATCGACGGTGCGATGTTCGGCTACGGCACGCCAATCGGCACGCATTTCGCACCGCATAATCCCGACTATGTCGACCTGACCGATCTTTCCGCCTACGATCCCGAGAGATCGAGGGCCTTGCTGGCAGAGGCCGGGCAGACGGACCTTGAACTGCGCCTTGCGCTTCCTCCGCCCTCTTACGCGCGGCGTGGCGGCGAAATCGTGGCCGCCCAGCTTCGTGCAGTCGGGATCCAGACCACGATCACAAATCTAGAATGGGCGCAATGGTTGGAGCAGGTGTTCAAGGGCCGCGATTTCGACCTGACCATCGTTAGCCATACAGAGCCGGCGGATATCAACATATACGCAAGGCCCGATTATTATTTCGGCTACGACAAGCCCGAATTCGCGGCATTGATGTACCAGTTGACTGGCAAGACCGACCCCGGGGAACGCTCGGACATTCTGGAAAAGGCACAGCGGATGATCGCAAGTGATTTCGTGAATGGTTTTCTGTTCCAACTGGCAAAGACAGGTGTGGCGAATGCAAGACTAGAGGGGCTTTGGGAAAACGCGCCGACGCAGGCAAACGATCTGACCTCTGTGCGATGGGCCGACTGAGCCGGGCGTTATCCAGAAAAGCGCCTGCGGCGCATTGCTTGCGGCCCGCCCCAGTCTGGACAGGCGCCCATGGTACTATGAAGAGTGATCCGGACGATCGAAAGACCAAGGGCCCGCAAAGGCGTGAACCGAGACTGCGAAGCGCCGCGCAAGAACGGGGCATGACCCCGTTCAGGCTGTGAGCGGCGGCGGCCATCTACTCGCGGGCGCGCAACACCCGGGCCGACCGTGCCGCGAGCGGGCGCCATGCGAAGGCCAGACCTGCCAGAAGAGTGGCCAGCGCTCCGCCCAGCACAATGGCCAAGGCCGAGAACGGCTCGAATTCATAACCGCCCATCATCACGAATTCCATCACCGCCCAGCCGGAAACACCGCCCGCGACGATTGCCACGACGCCCGCCGCCGCCCCGAGCATCGCCGAGCGTAGCGCGAAATAGGCCAACACCTGCCCCCGCACTGCTCCCACCGTCTTGAGAACCGCCGCTTCGAACACCCGCGCCCGTTCACCCGCGGCCGCCGCGCCGATCAACACGATGACTCCCGTGAACAGCGTCGCCGAAGCCCCGTAGGCAATCGCTGCCGCAAGCGAGCCGAGCACCTCGGCCACCCGGTCGACCGCATCCCGTATCCGGATTGCCGTGATGTTTGGATAAGCCGACGCCAAGTCCCGCAAAATCGCCGCCTCGGCCTCGGGTTCGGCATAGATCGTGGCGATATGGGTGTGTGGCGCGCCGACCAGGGCCGCGGGGTTCATCGCCATGACGAACCCGATCCCCGCCGTCGAGAAATCCACTTCTCGGAAGCTTGTCACCGTCGCGGTGATGTCGCGGCCAAGAATGTTCACCGTCACCTCGTCGCCGAGATCGAGACCGATCTCCGTGGCCTCTTCGTCGGCAAAGCTCATTTGCGGCGGTCCGTCATAGTCCTCGGGCCACCACTGCCCGGCATTCACGATGGTGCCTTCGGGCGGGGCCGCGGAATACGTCACCCCCCGATCTCCCCGGATCACCCAGTGATCGCCCGCGACCTCCTTCGCCGGGCGGCCGTTGATCCGGGTTACCACACCACGCAGCATCGGCGCGCTCTCGACCTTGTTCACGCCGGGGTCCGTAGTCAGGCGCTCGAGCACTCCCTCAAGCTGGTCGGGCTGTATATCGACTACGAAATAGGACGGCGCACGCTCGGGCAGTTCTTGTTGAATGGCGCTGCGCAGATTGGCATCGATCTGGCCGATGGCAGCAAGAATCGACAACCCCAGGCCAAGTGACAGCACCACCGATACGGTCTCGCCCGCCGGTCCGCCCACCGCGCCCAGGGCAAGGCGGACCGCCGTCCACCCCCGCAACATCTTCACGCGGGCCAATCGACGGGCCACGAGCCTAAGCGCGGCCGCAGTCAGCGCCAGCAGACCCAACGCGGCGACGATACCAAAAGCCGTCCATAATGCCAGTTCGGGCACACCCGAGAACCAGGCTGCCAGACCGATCAGGGCTGCGGCGAGCGCGACCGTTGCAGCGACATAGATGGGCCGAGGCCAGCCCCGCACCCGCCCAGAGACATCGCGGAACAGTGCCGCAGCCCGCACCTCTTCGGTCTTGGCCAAGGGCCAGAGCGTGAACAGCAGCGCGGTCAGCAGGCCGTAAAGCGCGGCCTCGGCCAAAGGTCCGGGGTGGACGCGCACCTCGACAGGGACTGGCAGTTGCGCCTGTATGAACGGTGCTGCGGCGATCGGCGCAAGCGCACCCAGTAGCAGGCCCAAAGCGACCCCCAGCCCCGCCAATGCACCGATCTGGATCAGGTAGGCCGTCAAGATCGTGCGCCCCTCGGCACCCAGCGTCTTGAGCGTGGCGATGACCTCGGTCTTGCCGTCCAGATAGGCGCGGACCGCAGCCGAAACACCGACGCCACCCACAGCAAGCCCAGCCAACCCCACCAGCACCAGAAACGATCCCATCCTGTCGACGAAACGTGTCATTCCGGGCGCACCATTGCGCGCATCACGCCAGCGCATGCCCTTGTCGGCGAACCGGTCATCGGCACGCGCCTCAAGTGCTGCCATGTCGGCGCCCTCGGGCAGTTGGAGGCGGTACTTCGTTTCGAACAGCGTACCGGGGGCCAACAGCCCCGATCCCTCAAGGGCAGCGGTGCGAACCAACAGCCGTGGCCCGAGTCCGAACCCGTCCCCGGCCCCGTCCGGCTCGCGGGTCAGGATCGCGCTCAGTCTGTACTCGGCGGTTCCTAGGCGAAAGCTCTCACCAGGCGTCAATCCCAGCCGATCCGCCAAAACCCGCTCCATTACGGCACCATTTCCGGCAAGCGCTTCGCTCAATGGCTTAGGCGGGTCCAGTTCGACCTGACCATACAGGGGGTAAGCATGGTCGACGCCCTTGACCTGGGTCAGACCCCGTTCGGTTCCACCATCGCGCTCGGCCACCACCATCGAGCGGAAATCGACGATCTCGGATACGCGCATCGCGGTGGCCTCCATCCAGGCCCGTTCCTCGGGTTCGGCATAGCGATATGTCAGCGACATCTCGGCATCACCGCCAAGCAGCACCGCGCCTTCGCGTTTCAGCCCGCCCTCAATGCTTTCCCGCACGGAACCAACGGCCGCGATGGCCCCGACGCCAAGGGCGAGGCAGGCGAGGAACACATAGAATCCACGCAGGCCCCCGCGTAGTTCACGCCGGGCGATGCGGGCCGCAACCGGCAAGGTCATTCCGCCGCCCTCCGTATCTCTTCTCCCTCGATCCGCCCATCCGCAAGACGCACGACCCGATCACAGCGCGCGGCAAGATCAGCGGCGTGCGTCACCAGCACCAGTGTCGCGCCGTGCCGGTCGCGCAACCCGAACAAGAGGTCCATGATCGCCGCCCCATTGGCTCCGTCGAGGTTCCCCGTCGGCTCGTCCGCCAACAGGATATGCGGACGCGGCGCTGCAGCGCGGGCCAGCGCGACGCGCTGCTGCTCGCCGCCCGACATCTGGGATGGATAATGATCCATACGCGCCCCAAGCCCCACCGAGCGCAGTTCCTCGGCGGCCCGGTCAAATGCGTCGCGATGACCGGCCAACTCCAGCGGCGTCGCCACGTTTTCCAGCGCCGTCATCGTGGGTATCAGGTGGAAAGACTGAAACACGACGCCCATATGCTCCCTGCGGAACCGGGCGAGCGCGTCCTCGTTCATCGCGGTCAGGTCATGGCCCAGCGCCGTGACCCGGCCCGAACTGGCCCGTTCGAGCCCGCCCATGAGCATGAGGAGAGATGACTTGCCCGACCCTGACGGCCCGATCAACCCCAACGTTTCGCCTGGCGTTACGTCAAGCGTGATCCCGTGCAGGATTTCAACCGGTCCAGCATTGCCGGCAAGGGTCAGGGAAACATCGGCGAGAGAAAGGATCGGATTTGCCATGGCGGGCCTTCTGAAAACGGGACTTGCCTCTGCATATGGTGCTCGGTGCCATGCGCTCAAGCTTGTCGCCGCAGTGTCGCTGATCGCCGGCCTGGGGGCCCCAGCCTCCGCAGAAGTAACAATAGCAGCGCTGGGCGACAGCCTGACCCAAGGTTACGGGCTGGCGCAGGGCGACGGCTTTGTGCCGCAGCTTCAGGCCTGGCTGCACGAGCACGGCGCCGATGCGACGGTTCTGAACGCCGGTGTCTCGGGCGACACGACGGCTGGCGGACTGTCGCGCGTCGGATGGACTCTGACCCCCGAGGTCGGCGCGATGATCGTGGCACTCGGCGGCAACGATCTGCTCCGCGGCATCAACCCGGCCGCCTCTCGCGCCAACCTGGAAGGTATCCTCAAGGCGGCCCGAGAAGCCGACGTCGAGGTGCTGCTCGTGGGCCTGAGCGCACCCGGCAATTACGGCCCCGACTACAAGGCCGCCTTCGATGCGATGTATCCCGAACTCGCCGAGAACTACGACACGCTCTATTTCGAGAGTTTCCTCAAGGGACTGACCGACCTGCCCGACCGCGATGCGGCAATGGGCGACTACATGCAGGAGGACGGCATCCACCCCTCGGCCGCGGGAGTCGAACGCATCGTCGAGGCGATGGGTCCGGCCGTGCTTGACCTCGTTGCGCGGGCCAAAGCGTCAGGTTCCTAGATGCGTTCCCCCAAACGAACGACGAGCAACGGTATTCAACTGGCGCCCAACCGAGGGACCGGCCGAAGGGTCGGGCTCGAGAGGAAAGGATTGCACCGGAGGTGCACATTCGGATCGGCTTACCAGCGTAGCCCGTAGCGCAACGCATCGTAGATGCCGGCGTGGATATTTCTCGAAGCGATCGCATCGCCGATCCGGTAGAGCAGGAACCGCCCCTCCGGATTTGTCCGGGGAAACGGATCCCGCGACCCGATCAGCGCCCCGTAATCGACCGCCCCCCGGTTGGCGCTGTCGGCCTTCAAAGCGTGGTATAACTCGTCCAGCGCCGCTGTCCCGTGTTCCACCACCACCTGTTCAACATGCCGGACATCCGACCAACCGGGCATATAATCCGACCGCAGCGTTGCCACCAATTCGTTGCCCTCCCGGACAACCGAGGCAAGCCGGGTGTTGATCGTCACGCGCACGCGAGCCTCCGCGAAACTCTGCGCATAGGGGGCGTGGTTCATGCCGCCCATTTCGGGGGCGAAAAAACGTTCGGGGCTGACCAGTTCCACCTGTGCCCCCTCGTGGCCCAACACCTCGGCCGCGCTCATTCCCGGATGACCGCCATTGTCGTCATAGACCAGGACCCGACCTGCTGGTTTCACCGCACCCGACAGGACCTCCCAGCTCGAAACCGTCAGGTCCGCACCCTCCATTTCGGGGGGCTGGGGCAGGCCGCCGGTGGCGATCACAACCACCTCGGGCTCCAGCGCCAGCACATCCTCGGCCTCCGCCCAGGTGTTATAGCGAATTTCCACACCCAGCCTGTCGAGTTCCTCCAGCCGCCAGTCAACGATCCCAGTCATTTCCCGGCGACGCGGGTTCGCGGTGAGCAGGTTAATCTGCCCACCTGCTCGATCCGCGGCCTCGAACACAGTCACCTCGTGGCCCCGTTCGGCCGCCACACGGGCAGCCTCCAGCCCGGCAGGCCCAGCCCCCACGACGACCGAACGGCGACCTTTTCCAGCCGTCGGAATATCGTGCGGTATCGAACGCTCACGTCCCGTCGCCGCGTTGTGGACACAGAGCGCCTCGCCCCCCTCGTAGATCCGGTCGAGACAGTAAGTCGCCCCGACGCAAGGGCGGATGCGCGCCTCGTCGCCCGCCGCGATCTTGCGGCCGATATGCGGGTCGGCGATATGGGCGCGCGTCATGCCCACCATGTCCAGCTTGCCCGCCGCCACCGCATGGCGCGCGCTCGCCACATCGGAGAGCTTGGCTGCATGGAACATCGGAATGCCAGTTTCCGCCCGCACCTCACCCGCGAAATCCAAGTGCGGGGCCGAAGCCATGCCCTGTACCGGGATCACGCCGGTCAGTTCCGCGTCCGTCGCGATCCGGCCCCGGATCAGGTTCAGGAAGTCAACCTTGCCGCTATCGGCCAACCGGCGGCAGATCTCGACCCCTTCGGTGCGGGTGATCCCCTTTTCAAACTGTTCATCGGCCACCAGCCGCAGCCCCACAATGAAATCCGGCCCCACCGCCGCGCGGACCGCATCCAGCACCGCCCAGGTGAAGCGCAAACGGTTGTCAAGCGATCCACCCCACGCATCCTCTCGCCGGTTCTGGTAGGGCGACCAGAACGCATCCATAAGGTGGCCGTAGGCCTCGATCTCGATCCCATCCAGCCCCGCCGCCTGCATCCTTTGCGCCGCCGCCGCGTAGTCCGCCACTACGCGAGTGATATCCCACTCCTCCATTTCCTTCGCAAAGGCGCGATGGGCGGGTTCGCGCATCGCGGACGGCGCCAGCACCGGCAGCCAATCGCCCTTGTTCCAACCGGTGCGCCAGCCGAGATGCGTCAACTGGATCATTACAGCCGTGTCATGCTCGTGGCAGGCCTCCGTCAACTCGGAAAGCCAGGGGACGATTTCGTCGCGATACGCCAGAAGGTTCCCAAAGGCCTCGGGACTGTCCGGCGAAACCACGGCGGACCCTGCCGTCATCGTCAGAGCGATGCCCCCTTTCGCCTTTTCGACGTGGTAGAGCCGATACCGCTCCTTCGGCATCCCATCCTCGGAGTAGGCGGGTTCGTGTGCCGTCGACATCAGCCGATTGCGCAGTGACAAGTGCTTGATTCGGTAGGGTGTCAGCAACGGGTCCGTGGTCATGGGCGGGACCTCCTCCGGCGAAAGCCTAAGCGATCATCCCCTCCCCTTCCGGTCAAACGGCGACCCTCTGGGGGTGCGGGTGCGACATCGGAGCACAAACAAAAAACGCCGGAACGGGAAGTTCCGGCGTTTCCTGTCGCATATCCCAAGGCGCGGACCTCAGTCCTCGAGCCAGTCGAAAAAGCCTTCGCCCGCCTGTTCGCGCAGCGTCTTACCCAGCGCCCAGCCCATCTCGGCCGCATCCTCGATCGGCGCGCGATCCTCGCCTTTGATCGATTCCGACCCGTCGGGGCGCAGGATCTCGCCGCGCAACCAGATCTGCCCGCCCTCGTGCCTGGCCAGCCCGCCGATCGGCGTTTCGCACGACCCGTCCAGCGCGGCCAGGAAAGCGCGTTCGCAGGCCATCTGCTCGCCCGTCGCCGTGTCGTGCAAAGCCTCCAGCATGTGGGCAGCCTGGGCGTCGTCTACGCGGCGCTCGATCCCGATCGCGCCTTGTGCGACAGCGGGCAGCATCTCCTCGGGTTCGATGGTCGCCCGCGCGATATCGGCCATATCCAGTCGGTTCAGACCGGCCATTGCCAGGAAAGTCGCGTCCGCTACGCCATTGCCCAGCTTTTCCATGCGCTTTTGCACGTTGCCGCGGAATTCCACTACCTTGAGGTCGGGCCGCTTGTTCAGCAACTGCGCCCGGCGGCGCAACGAGGAGGTGCCGACCACGGCCCCCTCGGCGACCTGCGCCAGGCCCTCGAACTTGTGCGAAATGAAGGCATCGCGAAAATCCTCGCGCGGCAGGTACGTGTCCAGCACCAGCCCCTCGGGCTGTTCCACGCCCATATCCTTGGTCGAATGGACGGCGATGTCGATCCGGCCATCCAGCATCGCCTCTTCGATCTCCTTGGTGAACAGGCCTTTGCCCCCGATCTCTTTCAGGGCACGGTCGAGAACACGGTCGGCGATGGTCTTGATCACCACGATCTCGAAAGCGTCTTCGGGCAGATCGAACGCAGCCATAAGGCGGGCTCGAGTTTCATGGGCCTGCGCCAGCGCCAGCGGTGATCCGCGAGTGCCGATCTTGAGGGGTGAAGCGGGGGACGGAAGTGTGATAGCCATGCGCCAAACCTCTAATCGCGTCACGTCGTCCTGACAACTCGGCCCGTCTTGACATGCTGACGCAAGCAGGGGACGACAAGCCGCACCAATAAACGGGGAAGACGATGGCGGAAACCAAAAAACTTCTGAGGTCGCTGGCCGGTGAAACGCAAGCGGTGCCGCCGGTCTGGCTGATGCGCCAGGCAGGCCGTTACCTGCCCGAATACCGAGCCACCCGGGCCGAGGCGGGCGATTTCCTGTCGCTGTGCTACAATTCCGACCTGGCCGCCGAGGTGACGCTGCAGCCGATCCGTCGTTACGGCTTCGACGCGGCGATCCTGTTCGCCGACATCCTGCTTCTGCCTCAGGCGCTCGGGGCCGATCTTTGGTTCGTTACCGGCGAGGGGCCGCGACTGTCGACCATCACCGGCCCCGAGGGCTTGGCCCCGCTGAAGGGCAAGGACGACATCCACGAGCACATGGCACCGGTCTACGAAACCGTGCGTATTCTAGCGCGCGAACTGCCCTCCGAAACCACGCTTATCGGCTTTGCCGGGGCGCCCTGGACAGTCGCCACCTACATGATCGGAGGCCGCGGCACGCCCGATCAAGCGCCCGCGCACAAGCTCAAGGCCGAGGACCGCGCAACGTTTGAGGCGTTGATCGACCTCTTGACCGACTCCACGATCGAGTATCTGTCGAAGCAGGTCGAGGCGGGCGCCGAGGTGGTCAAGATCTTCGACAGCTGGGCCGGCTCGCTGAAGGGCGAGGATTTCACTCGCTATGCGCTGGAGCCGACGAAGCGGATCATCGCGGAACTCAAGTCACGCCACCCCGGCCTGCCCTGCATCGCCTTCCCGCGCGAGGCGGGCGAATACTATGTCGGCTTCGCCAAAGCGACCGGGGCCGATTGCGTCGCGCTCGACAACTCGGTCGACGCGAACTGGGCAGCGGACAATGTCCAGGTCGATGGCTGTGTCCAGGGCAACATGGATCCGAAACTGATGGTCACCGGTGGCCAAGCCCTGATCGACGAGACCAAGCGGATCAAACAAGCCTTTTCGAAAGGGCCGCATATCTTCAATCTAGGCCACGGCATCACGCCCGATGCCGACCCCGAGAACGTCACCATAATGCTGGAAGCACTGCGCGGCTGACCGTCTACGGTTTAGCAGGATAAAACGCCCTGGGTTCGACCCAGGGCGTTTTTTTTTGTTCGGCCTTCCATGCGCAGACAGGCGTGGGCAGTTGGGAACGTGGCACGACTTTCGTCCAACAGTGTTTGACCGCACAGGTGTTCCTGTGTAAGGCTTTCCCAGTGATGAGCGTCAATGCAGAATTTTTAGAGAGTAGGGTAGTTTAGCACACTAACGAAAAACGCCTTGAAGGGGGAAACCGATGAAGCCTGAAGATATCATTCACAAGGGTTCAACGTTCGCATGCGGAGCGATGTTGATTCTATCGGGCGCGGTTGCAACGGCGCCGCACGTAGATGCTCAGGAATCCATCAGGGTGCCCTCTGGACTTTGCACCTGGGACTGGAGCAGTCCAGCTTCGGACGGCCTTTTGGCGCGACTTGCCGCTCGGGACGACTTTAATCGAAACATGAGGTACGTCACCGAGCAATGCCCCGCCGCGCTCTGCAGCATCGAATGGAACAGTCCCGGCGCGAAGGCCGTGATGGAGGAGCTGGGTCAGAAATCTTATTTTGGCCGTCTTGTCAGCTCTCTCGGTCAGGCGTGTCCTGAAGTGGCAGCGTTACTGACCGAGGGGGCCACCGCGACGGTTCCCGGGGGTGGGGTGCCAGACGTCCCACAGCCAAATGCACGGAACGAAAGCCCACCGATTCCGCCTGAGCCTGAGCCTGAGCCTGAACCCGAGCCTGAGCCTGAGCCTGAGCCTGAGCCCGAGCCTGAACCCGAGCCTGAACCCGAGCCTGAACCCGAGCCTGAGCCCAGCTAATCCGATTGCCCTTTTCGGCCGAACCATCTGCGGCCGGGCCTTTCCTTCGGAGATATCAGCCAAAACGATAATTTAAACTGAGGGGCCGCCCTTGCGGCCCCTTTTTCGTTTCGGGCCACAGTCCGTCGCGCTGGGGATCGACGCCAAGTCTGATTGCTGCCCCCACATGGCCCACGGCCGCCACGATCTCTCCCCAAAAAAACCTCCTATTTACGGCATTGCGGTACGTGACCCCTGCACGGGTCTGACATCGCAAGGCCCAAGGGCATCTCGATCAACGCGTTGACGAGACCAGCACCGCCAAATGGCGGCGCGGGGAAGGGTGGAGTCTGTCACGGGCTTCGCCGGGATGCCCTTGTGCCGGTTTCGAACCGTGCCCCGGCGGCGAGTCCGCCCCGGGCAACCGCACGGAGACAAGGGCACGATCATGCAAAAGGATAATCCGGAAAACACGCGCAACACGGGCGCCGCTGTAGAGTTTTGGGGACCGGGGCAAAGCCATTTCTTGAGCATAATCGGCGCGGTATTGGCGATGACGCTCAACGTGCTGCCCGCTGACACGCAAGCGGCAGAGCGCGGCGTCACCGCCCATCTGAGCAGCAAGTCCTCCGCGCCGGCGCCAGACGGCGCGTATGGGCTCTGCCGCCGCTACGAATGGGCATGTGCGAGCGGCAATTCGGGAGCACTTACCGCCAAACAAGTAAAGCTGGCAGAGCAGCTCAATCGGCGGATCAATGCCAGCGTCCACCCGATCACGGACATCAAGCAGTACCAGCGCGAGGAATTCTGGACTCTGCCCACGGCGCGCGGCGGCGATTGCGAGGACATTGCGCTGCTGAAAAAGGCCGAACTGATTCGCCAGGGCCTTTCTCCCAGCCGGCTGCTTTTGGCAACCGTGCTGGACCGAAATCGTAACAATCACGCGGTTCTGATCTTGCGAACTAACCGTGGCGATTACGTGCTAGACAACCTGACCGACCGGATGCTGCACTGGTCCCGGACCGGCTACTCCTTCCTCAAGGTTCAGGATTCTCAAGCGCCTCATCGCTGGACCGCGGTCCTGGCCGGCGGTATCTTCAAGGGCTGACGCAACCCTCTTAGGGCCAACTGGCCAATGGTGGCATGCTCATGAGAACTGCAGCCGGGTCATGGCCGGTTTCCAGCCCGAATTTCGTTCCCCGGTCATAGAGCAGGTTATATTCCGCATAGAGTCCGCGGTGGGCCAGTTGCGCGGCGCGGTCTTCGTCGGTCCAGGCGGTGTTGCGGCGCCGTTCCACCAAGGGAAGGAACGCCGGTAGGAACGCGCGCCCGACATCCTGAGTAAAGGCGAAATCACGCTCCCATTCGCCGGTATTGTGGTCGTCGAAGAAGATGCCACCGACGCCCCGCGCCCGTCCCCGATGCGGCACATAGAAATACTCGTCCGCCCAGGCCTTGAACCTCGGGTAATGGCTCAGGTCGTGCCGGTCGCAATGCGCCTTGAGAACGGCGTGGAACGCCTCGGTGTCCTCGTCATAGGACAAGCAGGGGTTCAGGTCGGTTCCGCCGCCGAACCACCAGCCGTGCGGCGTCCAGAACATCCGCGTGTTCAGGTGAACGGCGGGCGTGTGCGGATTCTGCATATGGGCCACCAGGCTGATGCCACTGGCCCAGAACCTGGGGTCATCCGCCATGCCGGGCATGTCCTTGCGGGCCATCATCGCCGCCTGAGCGCGCGGGTTGAGCTTACCGAAAACGGTGGAAACGTTGACTCCGACCTTTTCGAAAACGCGCCCGCCGCGCATGACGCTCATCAGCCCGCCACCGGCATCTGCCCCGTCCTCCGATGTGCGCCGCGTCTCACTCACTTCGAAGCGCCCCACTGACGCCTCTCGGAAAGGACCCGTTTCCTGAGCATCCTCCAAGGCCTCGAAAGCGGCCACGATCTCGTCGCGCAGCGCACGGAACCAGGCTGCCGCCTGCATCTTCTGGTCATCGAAAAGCTCAGTCATAGTGGCGTCTCCCCTGCTGCAGTTTGCCTAGCAGTTTTGCCCATGCCGCGCTACAGCCGGGCAGCCTTTGGAATGCGCGTGTCCATGCTTATGATCCGCTAAACATGAAAGGAATCGCCCAGTGCGCGCGCTCGCCCTTCTTTGTCTGATCACGCTGTCCGCCTGTTCGACGCCTCGCCAGGCCTGCGAGCGGAACGCGCTTTATGATCTGCAGATGATCGACCTGCTGATCCGCGAAACAGAGCAGACAATCGCGCGCGGTTATGCCCTGGAACGCGAACCTTATCGGCGTACCCGACTGGAACTATGCTATGCTAGTAGCCTGAGCGAAAGCGATGGTATCGGCGTGGTCTGGTGCAACCGTCCCGACATCGACTTTCGCGAACGGCCCATCGCGGTCGATTTGCGCGCCGAGCGCCGTAAACTAAACGAACTCAAGACCAAACGACGGGATGTCGCCCGCGTCGCCGCCCGAAACCTTGCGGCTTGCAGGGCGCGCTATCCCACCGAATAACGCCGACGCCATGCCATTCGCTATCGCCCGAGCAAAAACCGGCCTTCATCCACTCCGTCCCTAATGCGCCGGCGCGTTGACCGGATCAAGCAGCGTCCGCCCACCATCCACGGTCAGGATCTGGCCCGTGATGAACTGCGCACCATCCGACGCAAGGAATTGCACGGCCTCGGCCAGTTCCGAGGGTTTGGCGATCCGACCGAGCGGCGTGTGGTCGCGGATGTCCTCGCGATAGTCGGTATGCTCCTTAAGAACGCCTTGAAGACTGGCCGACAGCACCGAGCCGAAAGCAACCGCGTTGACGCGTATGCGGTGCGGCGCGAGCGCCACGGCCATCGATCGGGTCAACTGATCAAGAGCGGCGCAACTGACGGAATAGCCCATCAGTTCTGGATGGGTGCGGCGCGCGGCAATTGAAGAGAGGTTGACGATCGCCCCCGCCGAACCTTCCTCCAACCCGTCCTCCTCTGCCTGGCGGATCATCCGCCGGGCGACGATCTGCGATAAGCGCAGGCTTGTCATCAGGTTCTGCTGCAAAAGCGACTCGACCGCGTCCTGGTCGGGGTCCAATGGGTCCGAGGCGACCATCTGTCGGCTCGCGTTCACCAGGATATCGATCCGGTCATAAGCGTCAATGGTCGCGGACAAAAGGTTCGCAACGGTCAACCGTTCGCGCAGGTCGCCGGTGAAATAACGCATCGTGCCTTCGACCTCGGTATCCTTACCGCATTCATCAACCAGCCGATCCTCGTCGATGTCGGCCAGCATCACCTTGGCCCCGCGGTCCACAAAGTGCCGCGCGATGGCCAATCCGACACCGTTCGCCGCCCCGGTCACGATTGCGGTCTTGCCTGCAATGGAGAAGGACATGCGGAAACTCTCCCGATTCGGACGCCAAACCTAGGCGATTTCACCGCCCCCCGCGACCCGAACGGCGCGGCCGCATCGCGCGAAGAACCTTGAACCCCGCATCTCCGCCGATCTCATGCACCTCCGCGAAGAGCCCGGCGAGGTCGCGTTCATAGGGCAGATGGCGATTGGCCACGACGAAAGCCTGACCATGTGGCGCCAACAGCCGGGCGGCGGCCGCCAAGAAGGCACGTCCCAAAGCCGGGTCGCCGGCACGCGAAATGTGGAAGGGCGGATTGGCGAGCACGACATCAAGAGCGGTCGCAGCTTCGAACGTGGTCGCATCGGCCCAATGAAACCGCGCCCGCGGGTCTGGGACATTGCTCCGCGCACAGTCCAACGCCGCGTGGTCTGCCTCGACGAGGTGCATCTCGACGATCTCGGGATGGGCCGCCAGGCTCTCGCCCGCTATATAGCCCCAACCGGCACCCAGATCGGCGATCCTACCTTTCAACTTCGCGGGCAACGCCGCCAGCAATAATGCCGAACCGCGGTCTACGCCGTCGGCCGAAAACACGCCCGGTGCCGTTCTGTAGCGCCCTTCGATCAGTTCTCCTGCGCCCGGCCGCCAGTCAGCAAGTGCGTCCGGGTCGCCCGTAACGGCGAAACACTTGCCATGCGCCTTGGCGAAGGGCGCCGTTACTGCGCAACCCGCGGCGCGGCACGCTTTCAGAAGGCTGTCCACGCCGTCGGTCTTTGCGCCGTCCACGATCACGGGACCACCTCCGGCAAGCGTAAGCGCCTCGGCCAGCCAAGCCCGTGCCAGCGCCTTGGACCGGGGAATAGATATCACCGCACCTGCGAAATCACCTTCTGGCGCAACAGCCACCGCCCAACCGCGCGCGGCCCAGGCAGCGTGATCCGGGGCAAAGCCCTGAACGATCTGGACGCGGTCTTTCGGTAATGCCGAAAGGTCCGCCTCGGCCGACGGTCCGAAAACCGCGATCCTTCCGATCGCGGGCAAGGCCACGGCACCACTTTGCAGCGCAAGGGTCAGGCGAGCGTCCGACATGGGCGGGCCGCGGCCCTTATTCCTTTTCCATGGTGCATTGCAGCGGGTGCTGGTGGCGGCGCGCGAAATCCATCACTTGCGCCACTTTCGTCTCGGCCACCTCAAAGCTGAACACCCCTACCACGGCCACCCCCTTCTTGTGGACAACCAGCATCAGTTCGAACGCCTGGGCGTGGCTCATCCCAAAGAACCGCTCCAAAACATGAACGACGAATTCCATGGGCGTATAGTCGTCGTTCAACAGCAGCACCTTGTACAGCGGCGGGCGCTGGGTCTTTGGCTTGGTTTTGGTGATGACCCCGGTTTCGCCCTCGGGGTCGTCACCCTTGTCGGCCATCAGTCGCGGGTCGGTGGTCACGGCTGCCCGTCTCCGGCGTTTCGGGTGGTGTTCGGCTTGAGCGCCTTTATATATGCGGCGCGGGGCCCATGAAAAGGGCCGAGCGCGCTGCGGAAGGGTCACATGACAGGGCTGATCACAACCATCGGCTTCGATGCGGACGACACATTGTGGAAGAATGAACGCTTCTTCCGTATGACCCAAGCCCGATTCGCCGATCTTCTTGCCGATTTCGCCGAACCCGATCATTTGATGGACCGCCTGTTGGCGGCGGAAAAGCGGAACCTCGGCCATTACGGTTTCGGCATCAAGGGGTTCGTCCTATCGATGATCGAGACCGCGATCGAGGTCACCGAAGACCGGGTTCCGGCGCGCGTGATCCGCGAGCTGCTGGATGCCGGGCAAGAGATGCTGCGCCACCCGATCGAGCTGATGCCGCATGCCCGCGAGGCGATCGAAGCCTTGGCAACCGAGTTCCGGATCCTCTTGATCACCAAGGGCGACCTGCTCGACCAGGAGCGCAAACTGGCACAATCGGGCTTGGGCGATCTGTTCGACGGGGTCGAGATCGTCTCGGACAAGAACGCGCCCCGCTACGAGACGATCTTCGCACGCCATGGCCACGGCGCCGACCGGTCAATGATGGTTGGAAATTCCCTGCGCTCCGATGTGATTCCGGCGATCGAGGCCGGCGCATGGGGCGTGTTCGTACCCCATGACCTGACCTGGGAACTGGAACATGCAGAGCCACCCTCGGACCACGCACGGTTTGCCGAACTGCAACACCTCGGAGAATTGCCTGCATTGATTGCCGCGCTCCACTAGACCACAATGGCAGGAATTGTGGCCGCGTTTCGGCTCGACGCCATATCTCGATCAAGCTTTCCTTAACACTGCTTCTCCCCGAAATACGGGAGTTTTCCCGCCCCAAGGCCTGTGCTACCTTTCTTTCAGCAGAGATCGCCCACAAAAAAACCGGGCGGCGAGAGGCAGTGAAAAGGCAAGCGACGTGCAACGTTTGGGGCAGTACGTCCGGCGCGTACTTTTTCTATCCATGTTCGCGGTGGCTATGGCGGTGTTCACCAGCGGTGCGCAAGCCGCACCTCAGGCCGCCATGGTGATAGACGCCCGGTCGGGCGAGGTTCTTCATGCGCGGAATGCCGATACGCGGCTGCATCCGGCCTCGCTGACCAAGATGATGACACTCTACATCGCCTTCGAGGCGGTGGAGCACGGTGAGATCAGCCTCGACACCGTTGTGAAGATCTCGAAAAAGGCAGCGTCCGAACCACCGTCGAAGCTTGGTCTGCGACCGGGGCAGAAAATCAGACTGCGCTACCTGATCCGCGGCGCCGCGGTGAAATCGGCAAACGATGCAGCCACCGCTATCGGCGAGGCGATCGAAGGGTCCGAGGCCGCCTTCGCCCGGCGCATGAACCGTACAGCCAAAGCGCTGGGAATGTCGCGGACGACCTTCAAGAACGCCCATGGTCTGACCGAAGAGGGCCATCTGTCCACGGCGCGTGACATGACCACATTGGGCCGGCATCTGTTCTACGATTACCCGGAATATTACAATCTGTTTTCGCGCCGATCGACGGATGCGGGGATACGCACCGTGTCAAACACCAACCGTCGGTTCCTTTCCAGCTATCGGGGTGCGGACGGCATCAAGACGGGCTACACCCGCGCCGCGGGTTTCAACCTTGTGGCCTCTGCCGAACGCGGCAACGAACGGATCATCGCCACCGTGTTCGGCGGCCGGTCCTCTGCGGCGCGCAATGCCAAGGTGGCAAAGCTTCTCGACCTGGGGTTCCAGCGCGCGCCCAGCCGGGTCGCAGTACGCAAGCCCCAGAAACCCGTATACGTGGCCGGTGCGGGTGCCCCCGGGGCCGCGGGAAAGACGATCCGCGTTTCGATGACCCTAAGGGCATCCCTGCGTCCGCGGCCCCGGCCCGTTGCCGGCCCGGCGGAAACACTGCTGGCGGCAGTGGCCGAAAGCGTCGAGAGCGCAATAGAGGCCGCCCAGGCAGAATTGGCGGTTGGCGCGTTGCCCGCAACACACCCGGCCGTCGATGTGCCCGCGATCTCGCCCAAGCCCCGTCCCAGAGGCCTTATGGTCGCCGTAGCAAACCCCACTGCCGCCGGCTCCACCCCTGCGGCCAAACCAGCCGGAACGACCGCGCCCGCAGATGCAGGGCAAGAGGTGGTCACTCGTCTCTCGTCATCGGGCGGGCGGCACTGGGGTATCAATGTCGGGCGTTACGGATCGCGCTACAAGGCCGAGCGTGTCTTGCTGAAAACCGCCTTGCAGGAACTCGGAACACTCGACGACGCGCTACGAAAGGTTGTGCGAAACCCGCGCGGCTTCGAGGCGAATTTCGTCGGTATGACAGAGGACGAAGCTGCCTTGGCCTGCCGTCGGCTGCAATCCCATGGCACCGAATGCGTCACCATCGGCCCACGGTCCTGATCAGCGACGAAAAACCTTGCGGCCGGATGGAAACATCTTGGATGCGCGGGTGGCGTGCGGCACCGCTTGACCGCACTGTTCGGATTACGGCTTTGGGTGGTCGTCCCAGTCATCGGTAAGAATCCGGCGGGAGTCGCCTTCGGGGTCGTCGAACTGGCGCGTCTTCAGCGCCCAGAAGAATGCCCCAAGCCCTAGCCCACCGAGAAACAGGGCAATCGGGATCAGAAAGGCCAGCACCTCCATCACCGTCACCTCAACCGAAGAGCGTTCAGGGACACGGTGATCGACGAGGCCGACATTGCCAGCGCCGCGGCCAAGGGTGTTGCAAAGCCCAACAGCGCGATCGGTACGGCGATCAGGTTATACAGCGCCGAAATCGCGAAATTCTCATGGATGCGGCGAGTGGCCTTGCGCGCTGTCCTCACCGCTTCGCCCAGCGGCGCGATGTCTGATCCCAAAAGCACGATGTCCGAGGCAACGCGCGCCGCGTCCAGCGCGGTGGCAGGCGAGATCGAGGCATGCGCCGCGGCGAGTGCCGCGGTGTCGTTCAGCCCGTCGCCAACCATAAGCACCTTGGCCCCGCTTGCGGTCAGCGCCTGAACCAAAGAGGACTTGTCACCCGGCAGCGCCTCGGCGGTCCAGTCCAAGATTCCCAGTCTGCCGGCAAGATCCGCGACCGGCGCCGGGGAGTCGCCCGACACCAACCGCAACGCCAAACCCTGCGCCCGCAACCGCGAGACGGCCTCTTCGGCGCCGGGGCGCAAGCGGTCGGAAAAGGTGAAGGGCACTGGCCGACCGCCACCGACCCGCAGCCACGCCGCGGTCTGATCGCTGGCATCCGCTCCGACCCAGGCGGCACGCCCGAACCGAACCGACTCACCGCCAAGCAGCCCCTCGATGCCGTGACCCGGCACTTCGCAGATATCGGTCAACCGGGCCCTACGAATCCCGGCCTTGCGCGCAGCATCGGTCAGCGCGCGCGCCAAGGGATGTTCGGACCCCTCGGCCAGGGCCAGCGCGATTTCAAGGTCGCGACTGGCATGATCGGCAAGGTTCGTAAGCTCGGGCGTCCCCAGGGTCAGCGTCCCGGTCTTGTCGAAGACCACGGTATCGATCTCGGCCAACCGCTCCAGCGCCGTGCCGTCCTTGATCAGCATTCCCTGCTTGAACAAACGGCCCGAAGCGGCGGTCGTCACAGCCGGCACCGCGAGCCCCAAGGCGCAGGGGCAGGTTATGATCAGCACCGCCACCGCGATGTTGATCGCCATCCGCATGTCTCCACCCGTGACCCAGAGCCACCCGATGAATGCCGCAAGGGCCAGCAGATGAACCCCCGGCGCGTATATGAGCGCAGCGCGGTCGGCCAAAGACGTGTAGCGGTTCTTCGAACTTTCAGCGATGGCCACAAGATCGGCCATTCGGTGCAGCGAACTGTCCTCGCCCGCCGCCGTAACGGTGACGACCAGCGGTCCGGTCAAATTCACCTCGCCCGCCGACAAAGTCATGCCCGGCCCGGCAAAAGCGGGCAGGCTTTCGCCAGTCAAAAGCGATCGGTCGATTTCCGACTGGCCCTCGGCGACAACCCCGTCAACGGGCACCCGTGCACCGGGCTTGACCCTCACCCGGTCACCCGGCGCTATTTCTGCGATCGGTACGGTTTGCTCGGTTCCATCGGTGCCCAGACGCAATGCGCGCGGCACCTCGAGCGCTGCCAGTTCCTCGGCAGCCGAGCGCGCTACGGCGCGGGTCCGATGATCCAGGTAACGTCCCGCAAGAAGGAAAAAAGTCAACGACAACGCAGCGTCGAAATAGGCGTGCGGACCGTGCTGCCACGTTTCGAAAAGAGACATGCCGGCGGCCAGTATGATCGCCAACGAGATCGGCACATCCATGTTCAGCCGAGCATGCTTGAGTACCGACAGAGCGTTCCGGAAAAAAGGCTGAGCGGCAAAGGCGATGGTCGGCAACGCGATCATCGCGGAAATCCAGTGGAACATGTCGCGGGTGAAATCTGTGGCGCCCGACCAGACCGCGACCGACAAGAGCATCACGTTCATCATCGCGAAGCCGGAAACCGCGATGCGCATCAACAGGTCGCGCCCCGCCTTGTCAGTGGCGGTCGCGGCGATCACGCCCGCATCCAGTTCATGCGCCTCGTAGCCGACGCCATCCAGCACGCGGATAAGATCTTCGGCGGCCAAGTCAGGTTCGGCCTCGACGGCCACGCGCTTCAAGGTCAGGTTCACCCGTGCCCCGCGCACGCCGGGCGTGGCATTCAGCGCGCGTTCCACCGCCGAGATGCAGCCCGCGCAATGGATTGTCGGAAGCGACAGGAACAGCCGCGCGTCCTTGGGCGCGGTCGCGTCGGCCATCGCTTCGGACGAGGGGGCCACGGCGCAAGCCGGGCAGGCCGACGGGCGAGAGGGAATGGCCGCGGTCATGGCCCTACCCCCTCACGAAAAGTTCCATCCGCTGGCGAAAGCGCGTACCATCCTCGGCGCGCGCCTCAAGCCGGATGGTCCAATAGCCGGGCCCCAATTCGACCGGGGCCGTGAACTCTCCATTGTAATACAGAAGCTCCGGCGTGCGGTCGTCGCGCTGGCTGGTGGCCCGGCCAATCGTTACCGCCATCTCGTCCACGTTGACAGGCTGGCCTTCCTCGTCGGTAAAGCGCAGCACGAACAGTTGCGCCTCGGTGTCGTATTCGGCCTCGACAGCCCAGCCAAGCGCCTCTTGGGCGTCGCGCATCGCATCGAATTCCTGGCTGGCCACATAGGAGTTGTCGACCTCCAGTCCCGGGAAGGTGTGCAACGCCTGAAAGGCCATCAGGAGGTTGACCCCGATCACCACGGAGAATGCGGAAACCGTGATGATCAGCACCTTGCGGCCGGTCAATTCTCTTCCGCTCATTGGGCCGCCTTCCCGTTGAAGACCGTATCGGTATAGCTGCGCTCGTCGCCCTCGATATCGTGCAGCCATAGCCGAATCTCGGTGCTCTGACTTTGCGCGGGTGCGCTATTCGGCGGAGCGATCACATAGACGCGGTTCAGCTTGGTAGCGTCTGCAGCGACCTCTACCATACCGTTCTCGGCGCCCTCGACCTCCAGCCGGAACACGTCGTTCGGCGTCACCGAAATCTCGAACCAGCGGTCGTCGGCATGCATGTTGCGCACGCGCACTTCGTAGGCATTACGGATAGAGCCATCCGACAAGGTCACGAAGATCGGGTTGCGCACCGGCGAAACCGTCATATCGATTTCCGACCGGACGAACAGCGCCACGATCAGGCCGATGCCCACTGCCGACCACAGCGCGGTGTAAAGAATGGTGCGCACCCGGAAAACGTGCTTCCAGACCGACTTGGGCTCGGCGCCTGCACGCTCCCGCGCTTCGTCCGACAGCGCCATATAGTCAATCAGCCCGCGCGGCTTGTCGATCTTGTCCATCACCTCATCGCAGGCATCGATGCAAAGCCCGCAGGTAATGCAGGCCAGTTGCTGCCCATCGCGGATGTCGATCCCCATCGGACAGACGTTCACGCACGCATTGCAGTCGATACAATCGCCCAGCAGGTCCGCCCCTTCGGCCTTTCGGTGCTTGCCACGCGGTTCGCCGCGCCATTCGCGATACCCGATGGTAATCGTATCCTCATCCATCATAGCGGCCTGGATGCGCGGCCAGGGGCACATGTAGATACAGACCTGTTCGCGCATGAAGCCGCCCAGGATCAAAGTGGTCAGCGTCAGCACCAGAATAGTGGAATAGGCAACCGGATGGGCCTGAAGGGTTATCAGGTTCCAGAACAGAGTCGGTGCGTCGGCGAAGTAGAACACCCAGGCTCCTCCCGTGGCGATTGAGATCGCCAACCAGAGGACCCATTTGGTCAGCCTCAGCCGGGTCTTGCGAAGATCCCACTTGGCGTTCCAAAGTCTGACGCGCTTGTTCCGGTCCCCCTCGATCCAGCGCTCGGTCAAGATGAACAGGTCAGTCCACACCGTCTGCGGGCAAAAATAACCGCACCAGACCCGTCCCAGCGCCGAGGTAAAAAGGAACAGCCCCAGCCCCGCCATGATCAGAAGTCCGGCGACAAAATAGAATTCGTGGGGCCATATCTCGATCCAGAAGAAGAAAAAGCGCCGGTTCGCCAGATCAAGCAAAACCGCCTGATCGGGCAGGCTCGGTCCGCGGTCCCAGCGCACCCATGGCAAAAGGTAGTAAAGGCCCAGACAGATCGCGAGAAGCCACCACTTGAGCCTTCGGTACGTGCCCGACACGCGCCGCGGGAAAATCGGCTCACGGGCGGAATAGAGGCGGTCGGGATTTTGGTCTGTCGAGCTCAAAGGGCTCACTCCGTTCGGGCTGAGGGCCGTGCCCACCTGCCGCTTAGGTCGCGGCGCGACACTGGCCCTTCACGTTCTCTAGCTAAGTCTTGCAGCGCCGGATTGGAAGCGCCGCGGCGATCACATGTCGATTGGTCAATCGGTTGTCGAATCGGCTGGCGCCACAAGATGGAATTGGAAAAGTTCCAATTTTGTGCATAGGCGCACAACTGTCTCTCAGATGACGCGCTGGACGGGTCGAGAAGGTTGGGCAAAGATAGACACCGGCCCCCGTGGAAACGCGCGAACAGGATGGGGGCCGGTGCCATCGACCGGAGGCCTTGCGACCCCCGGAAGCCGATAATCACTCGCCGCCCCCCAACTGGTGCACGTAGACGGCAACCGCGCGACGTTCCGCGTCGGTCAACCGTTCCTGGTGGCTTGGCATGATGCCGAAGCGCGCATAGGTCACGGTCTCCGTCAGCTTTTCAACGTCACCACCGTACAACCAGATCGCGTCCGTCAGATTGGGCGCGCCCTGATAGCGGTCGCCAGTCCCGTCGTCCATGTGACAGGCAGCACAGTTATCAAGGAACACCGTTTCACCCGTGCTTGCCAATGCGGCATCGTGTTCCTGCCCGGAAATCTTGCGAACATACTGAACAACCGCGTCGATTTCGTCCTGCGGCAGGTAGTCGTCGCCGAAGGCGGGCATCTGGGACCAGCGCGCATCGGGGTCATCCTCGTTCCGGATGCCGTGAGTCGCGGTGTAATAGATCTCGTCCAGCGTGCCGCCCCAGAGCCAGTCGTCGTCCAGAAGGCTGGGATAGCCCGCCGCCTGCACGCCGTTGGCGCCGGCCCCGTGACACTGGGCGCAATAGGTGCGGAACACCGCCGCGCCGCCCTGGACCGCGTAGTTGTAGAGATCCGGGTCGGCCTTGACCGCCTCGGGCGTCAGTTCCACCTGCGTGAGCTTGGCCACGAGGTCGGAATTGGCGCCCTCGAAGCGCTGGATCTCCTTTTCGACCTCGGCCCGGGTGGAATACCCCAGCAGCCCCGGTGTCGCGCCTTTCACCAGCGGCACGGCCGGATAGAGGATGGCATAGACGACCGCGAAGGCGATACAGGCATAGAAGGTCCAAAGCCACCAGCGCGGCATCGGGTTGTCGAATTCCTGGATGCCGTCCCAGCTGTGGCCGGTGGTCGGAACCTCGCCATCCTTGGTCGTGTCGTGATCATTGGTGCTCATGTCCGCGCCTCCTTGTGGCACGTCGCCTCCGCGCTGTCGTCGGACTCGGGCGGGGCGGGTTTGTCGTCGTGTCGGAACGGGATGTCTGCGGTATCGCGGTATTCCTTGGTGCTGCCCGGGCGAAACACCCAGGCAATCACACCGAGGAAGAACAGCACCAGCGCCAGGAGCGCCCAACTGTGCGCGAATTCGCGTATGGCGGAATAGGTTTCCATCATGCCCCCTTAGCGGCTTGCCACCGGCTCG
>JBNGDM010000014.1:0-23674 GCA_049975105.1 Rhodovulum sp.
GACCGCGCTGGAACCCGGCGCGCTGGCGGCGTTGGGAGCGGCGGTAGGCTTTGCCGGATCGGCGCTATTCACCAAGCGTCTGACCGCGACGCAGGGCATAGTTTCGATCCTGTTCTGGCTGACGGTTATGCAGGCGGGGCTTGGGCTGATCTGCGCCGGGATCGATGGCGATATTGCTCTGCCGTCGGCCGCTATCTTGGCGCCGCTTGCGGTTATCGGCTGCGCCGGGTTGATCGCGCATTACTGCCTGACAAACGCGCTAATGGTCGCGCCCGCGATCATCGTCATGCCTCTCGATTTCCTGCGCCTGCCGGCAATCGCCATCGTGGGCATGGCGCTTTACGGCGAGCCTCTTGAGGCCCCGGTATTTGCTGGCGCGGTGGTGATCCTGGCCGCGAACCTTCTGAACCTGAGGGCCGAAGTGCGACCTCGCTGACACGGCCCGGAACCAAAGCGCCCGCCGGGGGCAGCTAACGCGGCGTTCCGGATTGACCGTTCTGGACGTGTCACACTAGCGTTATGCACGCCATAAGGTTGTTGGGAGGAAACATGAAGCATGCGGTGACCATGGCCGTCCTGGCCGCGTTGGGGATCGGACAGGCACACGCGGGCGGAGTGGAGCGCTCCACGCAGTCCGTTGGTATCCTGTTCGAAGAAGGCAACTATGTCGAACTCGGCTTCGCCAGCCTAGCTCCGCGCGTAAGCGGCAAGGAAATCCTCACCGGCTTGGGCGGCGACAGTTCCGGTGACATGAGCGACGACTACACCACTTGGTCCCTGGCGTTCAAAACCGACCTGACCGAGAGGATCAGTTTCGCGCTGGTCGTCGATGAACCCATCGGGGCGGACCTGACCTATGGCGAACTCGACTACATCTACGCGCCCTCCACCGCCTCCCTGGACAGCGTCGGTGTTACCGGGATGCTGCGCTACAAGTTCGACAACATGGTGAGCATATACGGCGGCATTCGGGGTGTCCGAACCTCGGGGACCGCGGATCTGTTCACCGGTTACTCGCTGAAGACCAGTACAGAGACCGATTTCGGCTATCTCGTCGGCATTGCCTGGGAAAAGCCCGAAATCGCCGCCCGTGTCGCGCTTACCTACAATTCATCGATCAAGCACGACTTCGACGCAGATGAGAGCGGCGTTCCCACGGAATTCACGACAGAACTCCCCGAGTCGGTCAACCTGGAGTTCCAGACGGGGATCGCCGCCGACACGTTGTTGTTCGGCTCGGTGCGCTGGGCGAACTGGACGCAGTTTTCCATTGACCCGGACGTGTATCGTGCAACCGCCGGCGGCGTTTTCGTCGACTATGACAGCGACACGGTTACCTATAACCTCGGCGTCGGTCGAAAATTCAACGATGCCTGGTCGGGGGCTATCACCATCGGCTATGAACCGGCAAACAACGATTTTGCCGGCAACCTCGGTCCCACCGACGGTTTCAAATCCATCGGCCTCGCGGTAACCCATACGCGCGGAAACATGAAGATCACCGCCGGCGCTCGCTATGTCTGGATTGGCGATGCCGACACCGAGGCACCGCCCGCGTTGGTGAGCGGCGCGTCGGGCATTCCGCTGGGCAGGTTTGAAGACAACACAGCGGTGGCGTTCGGCATGCGCGTGGGCTTTTATTTCTGACCAAGTTCCTTGCCCGGCCCACCACCACAGGACCGGGCGGTTTCGTTTGACCGACCCGCAGCCGCCCGTTACGTGATGGGCCGGATTCTCGAAAGCGGGCGGGCATAATGATCTACGCGACCAGCAAGGCGTGGCGAGCAGCTGAGAAAAAGCGGGTGCTCCTATTCGGAATGTCCGGCCTTGGCAAGACACACGTCTCGTCGATGCTGCGCGAGTCGGGTGGCTGGTTCCACTATTCGATAGATTACCGCATCGGCACCCGTTACATGGGCGAATTCATCGCCGACAACTTCAAGCGCGAGGCGATGAAGGTGCCGCTGCTTCGCGAATTGCTTCTGTCGGACAGCGTCTACATTGCGTCGAACATCACCTTCGACAACCTTGCGCCACTGTCGACCTATCTGGGCAAGCCCGGCGCGCCGGAAAGGGGCGGCCTGCCGTTCGAGGAATACATGCGCCGTCAGGAACAACATCGGGGCGCCGAGATCAGCGCGCTGCTGGACACGCCGCGTTTCATCGACCGGGCCAAAGAACTCTACGGCTACGGCAATTTCGTCTGCGATTCCGGCGGGTCGATTTGTGAGGTGGTCGACCCGGAGAACCCGGAAGACGAAGTTCTGACGGTTCTATCCGACCACCTGCTGCTGGTCTGGATCGAGGGCACGGAAGCCCATACCGAGGAATTGGTGCGCCGTTTCGACCGGGCGCCCAAGCCGATGTATTACCAGCCCGAGTTTCTGCATTCGGCCTGGGCGGAATACGTGGACGAGACCGGGCTGAGCGAAGCCGAGGTCGATCCAGACGCTTTCGTGCGTTGGACCTATGCGCGCGCGCTTGCTCACCGCCAACCCCGTTACGCGGCGATGGCGCGCAACTGGGGCATCAAGGTTGCCGCTGCTGACATGGCCGTGCTGCGCGACGCCCAGGATTTCACCGATGTCATTGCCGCCGCAATCGACCGCAAGCTCAGCTGAGGGCGCCAACGAGCCGCGTTAGAACAGAGGCGAATTTTCCCGCGCTTTCAATAACATCCGCAAGGGTTCCAATGCGGCGTACCACATCTTCTGCCTGCGCTGCGTGTGCGTGCACGCGCTGCTCGGCGGAGCTTGGGGCCAAGTGCGTAGCTTGGTAGGCGCGCTGGGCCTCGAGTATCGTCCCGGCCGCCTCTGACAGTTCGGCCCGGGCGCGTTTCAATGCGGCCACTTTTGCGGCATCGCCCGCGCGGGCATGTTTGCGCAACTCCTGCAGGTTGATCCGCAAAAGTTCTACATGAGTCCGAAGAATCGCATCGAACTGTGGCGAGCGCATTGGGTCGAGACGCGACATCAGCCTACTCCCGTAAAAGCTTTGACAGCGCCTTTAGACGCTTGAGGTAGGACAGGATTGCCTCGGCCTCGCCCGGCGAGTTTAGCACGCGTGCTAAGTCTTGGTGCAACTCGGCGACCAGCGCAAGCCGGTAGACCAGCGTACCCTCATAATACTCCATGAAATTGGCGTGCTCTTTCTCCAGCGCGACCAGCGCGGCGCGATAGGCTGCCGGATTCGAGTTGTCAGCCAGTAGGACAGCCTCGTCTGCGGCGCGCAGATCGGCCACGCGGCCCGCGAAGCCAGGGTCGAGGTCGAGGTTCAGAACATGTAGGATCGCCTCGCCCACAAGCCGTCGCACGTCCGGATCCGCCGCGCGCACGACGGCGCGCATGCGCGCGAAACGCAGCGCCGAAATGCCCGACGTGACGACCGCCTCGACCTTATCACGGTTGGCGCGCCGTTCGGCGAGGAAGTCCGCCAGCCCGTCAAGCTCTGCCGCCTTGCCGAAATCCAAGAACGCCGCCAACGCCAGCGCATAGGAATCGTTCAAATCGTCTTCGGCCTTGGCATCCGACAGCGCCTCGAGCGCGCCCAGGTAGACCGAGAGCGCAGTCATCTTCCGGTCGAGCGCAGTGGCCTCGCCCACCACCTGCGGCCGGTCGCCCATGCTGATTTTTTCGATGGAACAGGTTATATCGGGCACGAAGACGCCGGTCGCCGCCTGCGCGCCGCATCCCTCGCCCAAGGTCCAGACATCGCCCGCTTGGGCGGCCGCGGTGATCTCGGCCTGCCGGTCGCGTTCCAGGCCGGCGGCCAAGCGCGGCGCCATCGCCTTGCGGGTCTCCTGAAACGCCTTATCCAACCCCGAAAGTTCAGGCTGAACGAGGTCGGTCGAACAGCCTTGCACGAGAAACGTCAAAACCAGAACGCCCCATTTGGGTCTCATCCGTCCTCCCCCTGATCCGTCGTGCCCAATCCTACACGGCGGGACCGTATCGGCCATTCTTTTTCACCCCGTCGATGGACTTCGGCAACGGAAGGGCTTATCTGCCTTTGTCTCCAAAAGGTTCTGCAATCCGATGCCGATCAAGATTCCCACCACCCTGCCGGCCTATGACGTGCTGACGCGCGAGGGCGTGATGGTGATGGGCGAAGAGGCCGCGGCGCGCCAGGATATACGCCCGTTGCGGATCGGGTTGTTGAACTTGATGCCCAAGAAGATCCAGACCGAGACCCAGTTCGCCCGACTAATCGGGGCCACGCCGCTACAGATCGAACTGTCGCTGATCCGGATGACCGAGCATCAGACCAAGAACACCGCCGCCGAACACATGGAGGCGTTCTATCGCCCCTTCGCCGATGTCGAGGCGAGCGGAGAGAAATTCGACGGATTCATCATCACCGGCGCCCCGATCGAGCATTTACCCTTTACCGAGGTGACCTATTGGGACGAGCTGGTGCGCGTGATGGACTGGACGCAGACCCATGTGCATTCCACCTTCGGGGTTTGCTGGGGCGGGATGGCCATGATCTATCACTTCCACGGCGTCCAGAAACACATGCTGACGCAAAAGGCGTTCGGCTGTTTCCGGCACCGCAACCTGATGCCCGCCTCGCCCTATCTGCGCGGCTTCTCGGACGATTTCGTTATCCCGGTCAGCCGTTGGACCGAGATGCGCCAAGCCGAGATCGACGCGGTGCCCGAACTGGTCACGCTTCTGGGCAGCGACGAGGTCGGCCCCTGCCTGATCGAGGATCCGGGGCACCGCGCGCTGTATATCTTCAACCATTTCGAGTATGACAGCGACACGCTGAAGCAGGAATATGATCGCGATGTGGCCAATGGCACGACAATCAACGTGCCGCTGAACTACTATCCCGGGGACGATCCGTCTAAGACGCCACAGAACCGCTGGCGCAGCCACGCGCACCTGCTTTACGGCAACTGGATCAACCAGATCTACCAGACAACGCCGTTCGATCCCGAACGGATCGGGAGCGTCTGACCATGTCCGACCGCTTTCCGCCCACGGGCCGGATTCTCGATATCAACGGCACCCGCGTTCATGCCCACCAGGAGGGTGACGGCCCGGACGTAATCCTGCTGCACGGGGCTGGCGGCAACACACGGGATTTCACCTTCGACCTGATGTCCCGATTGACCGACCGGTTCCGCGTGACCGCCTTCGACCGACCTGGCCTCGGGCACACCGACTCCCTGCACCCCGATGGGGAAAGCCCGTCCGAACAGGCCACCATCCTTGAAGCAGCGGCCGCGCAGCTGGGGCTCGGGCCCTCGGTGCTGGTAGGCCATTCCTTCGGCGGTACGGTCGCGCTGGCCTGGGGGCTGGACCATCCGGCGCGCGCTGCGGCCATCGTATCGCTCGCGGGCGCGGCGATGCCTTGGCCGGGCGGATTGGGGCCATGGTATGCCATCGCGTCGTCGGATTTCGGGTCCGCCTTCGTCATCCCCTTCGTCTCGGCTTTCTCGCCCCGGATACTTGCAGACCGCGCCATCGAACGCATCTTCGAGCCAGACCCGGTACCCGAAGGCTATAGCGACCACATCGGGATCGAACTATCGCTGCGGCCCGACACGCTGCGAGCCAACACCCGGCAGGTCAACCGTTTGAAGCCGCTTATCCGCGCCATGGCCGAACGCTACGATGAATTGGCGATGCCGATCGAGATTCTGCACGGCACCGCGGACGAGATCGTACCGACCGATGTTCATTCACGCCCTTTCGCGGCGCGTGTGCCATCGGCCAACCTGATTGAGTTGCACGACGTCGGCCACATGCCGCATCATGCCCGTCCTGACGCCGCAGTGGCTGCGATTCACCGCGCGGCGCAACGCGCAGGCCTGCGAAAGACCGCCTGATCAGCTCGGATCGCGCTGGCCGGGTCGTCTTCGTTCCCTATGTCCAAGACAAAGGGATACCGACGACATGCCCACCAGACGAACGATGAGCGGCCTGATGGCCGCCTCGCTGATAACCGCCTGTACGCCCACCGTACAGACGGCGCCGCACGCGACGTCCGAAACGACTGCGGGCGTTACTCCGCCCTCGGGGCGGTGCTTGCGCGTGAACGGACGAACCGTCCATGCGTTTGTCGAGGGACGGGGCCCATCTGTGATCCTGCTTCACGGAGCCTCGGGGAACCTGCGGGACTTCACCTTCGAGCTGACCGGGCGGCTTGCCCGGTCTGGCTACCGGGTGATCGCCTTCGACCGCCCCGGACTGGGGTATTCGGATGCGCTGCATGGCCGCGGCGAAAGCCCCACTGAGCAGGCCACGCAACTCGACGCGGCTGCGGCACAGTTGGGCGTCAAGCGAGCGGTAATCGTCGGACATTCGTACGGCGCCTCCGTTGCAATGGCCTGGGCACTCAGCCACCCCGACCGCGCAGCCGGTATCGTTCCGCTCGCCGGCGCGACGATGCCTTGGCAGGGTGAGTTGAAATCCTTCTACGCGGTGGCCTCCTCTGGTCTGGGCAGCGCCCTGATCTCGGCCTTCGCCACCCAAGAGACCGCCACGCGCGCCCTGCGCGCGATCTTTGCGCCACAGCGCCCGCCAGCTGGATATATCGACCACGTTGGCGTCGACCTCGCGCTTCGCCAAGACACTTTGCGCGCCAGCGCCCGCCAGGTTAACTCTCTGAAACCCCATCTCGAGGCGATGGCCGCGCGCTACTCGAACCTCCGCACACCCGTCGAGATCGTCCACGGCACGGCCGACCGGACCGTGGGAATCGACATCCATGCACGTCCACTCGCCCGGCGCCTGCCGAATGCGCGGCTAACCGAATTGCCTGGGATCGGCCACATGCCCCACCATGGGGCCCAGGGCGCAACCGTGGCAGCCATCGACCGCGCCGCGCGCAGGTCCGGATTGCAAGCCCGCGCTTGATCGCCATACTGGCGTAAATCTCAAGCGGAGGCGCCCATGAAGGACCTGCCATTCGATGGCGCGATCAGCAAATTCTATAAGGAGGAAGCACCAGAGGAGCTGCGCCACGCGGTCAAGGATGGGCACAAGAAGGACATCCTGTCCGACAGCTACCCCTACAGCAAGCGGCTTGACGGCAGCATTTACAAGGACGAGATGGAGGCGCTGCAGATCGAACTGGTCAAGCTGCAATCCTTCATCAAGGCCGAGGGCGTACGGCTTTGCGTCGTCTTCGAGGGCCGCGACGCCTCCGGCAAGGGCGGCACGATCAAGCGTTTTCGCGAAAACCTTAACCCGCGGGTGGCTCGCGTCGTAGCGCTGTCCAAGCCCTCGGACCGTGAGGCCAGCCAGTGGTATTTCCAACGCTATATCCACCACCTGCCCGCCGGCGGCGAAATCGTGTTTTTCGACCGTTCCTGGTACAACCGCGCCGTCGTCGAGCATGTCTTCGGCTTTTGCACGCCGATGGAGCGGCAGCATTTCTTTCACCAGCTTCCAGATTTCGAGGAATTGCTGGTCAACGAGGGCCTACATCTCATCAAACTTTGGCTGAATGTCGGCCGCGCCGAGCAGCTGCGCCGTTTCATCCACCGCGAGCGTGACCCCCTGAAACAGTGGAAACTGTCATGGATCGACGTCGAGGGGCTACGCCGCTGGGACAGTTATTCCGACGCGATCCGCGAAACGCTTGCCCGCAGCCATACCGGGCTTGCGCCTTGGACGGTGATCCGCTCGGACGACAAGCGGCGCGCGCGGATCGCGACCATCCGGCGGGTGCTTTCCAGCCTCGACTACACCGGCAAGGACGTGGGCGTCGTCGCCTCGCCCGATCCGGCGATCTGCGGCGGCCCCGAGATATGGGATGTCTAAACGCGGCTATCATCACGGCAACCTGCGCCAGGCGCTGGTCGACGCCGCGCTGGACCTGATCCGCCAGAAAAGCCCGCAAGGGTTCACCCTGACCGAGGCTGCCAAGGCCGCCGGCGTGACGCCAGCCGCCGTCTACCGCCATTTCCAGGGCCGCGAAGACCTGATTGCGGAGTGCGCGCGGCAAGGCTTCGTGATCTTCGCCGACCTGATGGAACACGCCTACGCGACCGGCCAGCCCTCGCCGCTGGCCAGTCTCGAGGCGACAGGACGGGCCTATCTCGCCTTCGCGCGGAAATACCCCGGCCATTACATGGCGATGTTCGAATCCGGGCTGTCGCTGAACGCCAATGCTGACCTTTGCACTGTGGCCAACCGCGCCAGCGACGTTCTGGAATTGGCCGCGCGCGAACTCTCACAGCATATTCCCCCTGACAAACGCCCGCCCGTTGCGATGGTTTCGGCCCATATCTGGGCGCTAAGCCACGGGGTGGTCGAACTCTACACCCGCGGCACGCCGGGCGCGCGTGCCCCTTTCCCGGCCGACGAACTGCTGGAAAGCGGTATCGGCATCTACCTCCGCGGATTGGGACTTATCCCGGCCGACGCGTAGAGATTTCGCATCTGCCTTTTACGAACATTCCACATGCCGCAGGCGGGGTGCGCGCCCTGCCCCATAAGGCCGCGCACTGCTCGCTGCTCGCTTCTTCGTGGATGGGACACACCGGGGGCGAGTGCAGCGGCGCCACCGGCGGGCCACACAGCCATGGCAAGGCGAGAAACGATACGCCGACGCCGCTGCGACCCGGTGGCTGAGTTCAGGCGAACAAAACCAGCGACCGCGCGTCCCAAGCGACGCGCGCCTGCACTCCGCGCTCTAGCACCGGTCGGCCAACGAGGTTTTTCATGGAGATGGTCATCGGCTTTTCGACCCCGTCCAACCGAACCTCGTAATAGGTCATGTCGCCATAGTAGGCCCGGTCCTCCACGACGCCGACGGCTAACCGCCGTTCTGTCGTTTCCCCCTCGAACAGGATCGACATCGTTTCGGGCCGAATACCTACGCTTTGGGTCTGTCCGGGATGCCAGCCCCCGGGCAGTTGATCACAACCTATCACCGCTCGACCAAGCCCCGCGACCTCGACCTCGATTTGGGTGTCATCGCTCACCACGGCCTTGGCAGGCAAAAAGTTCATCACTCCGATAAACTCGGCCACTTGGCGGCTGACCGGGCGGCGATACAACATCTGTGGCGTATCGAGCTGCGCGATCTGGCCCTCGAACATCACCGCGATCCGGTCAGACATGATCAGCGCCTCTTCCTGATCATGGGTTACCAGCACGAAAGTGATACCGACCTGCCGCTGCAACCGTCGCAGTTCCATCTGCATCTGCTCACGCAGCTTCTTGTCTAAGGCCGACAGGGGTTCATCCAAGAGCAAGACTTGAGGCTCCAGGATCAAGGCGCGGGCCAATGCCACGCGTTGCCGCTGTCCTCCGGACAGCGCATGCGCCGCCCGCCCCCCGTAGCCCCCCAGCCCGACCATCTCGAGCGCGCGCCCGACCTTTTCGGCCTTTTCTACTTTGCTAAGACCCGACCGGCGCAAACCGAAGCCCACATTCTCGGCGACGCTGAGGTGCGGAAAGATGGCGTAGGACTGGAAGACCATATTGGTGGGCCGCCTGTTCGCGGGCACCCCTGCCATGTCCTGCCCGCCAATGGTCAACCGGCCAGAGGAAAGATCCTCGAATCCCGCGATGGTTCGCAAGAGCGTTGTCTTGCCACAGCCCGACGGTCCGAGGAGCGAAAAGAACTCACCCTGACCGATCTCGGCCGTGATGCCCCTAAGCGCGTGGTAGTCGCCGTAATACTTCTCGACGTGCTCCAGCGCGATGAGCGGGCGCGCGACCATGCCAGACGTGTCTTTCACAGGAATCCTCCGGCATCTCTCTGCCCGGTGCGCGCGGCACCCCGGCGGCGGACATATTCGGCAATCGTCAGGAGCAGTACCGAGGCCAGGACCAACAGCGTCCCAAGCGCCATGATCACGGGCAGTTTCTGCGGAAAGCGCAACTGGCTCCACAGGTAGACCGGCAGGGTCGGCTCGGTTCCCGTCAGGAAGAACGCGATGATGAACTCGTCGAGCGAGATCGTGAAGGCGATCAGCAGCGACGAGACCAACCCCGGCATCACCAGCGGCAAGGTGATCAGCCGGAAGCTTGACCATTTCGTCTCGCCGAGGTCGATCGCGGCCTCCTCAAGAGAGCTGTCGAGGCTCTGAAACGCCGAATTCAGGATCGCAATGGAGAACGGCGTACAGATCAGCACATGGCCTAGGATGACCGCCCAGGCGCCGAGCGACAACCCAATTTGCAACAACACTACCAAGAGGGCGACCGCAACGATGATCTCGGGCAGAACCAGCGGCAGCATGATCAGCCCCAGGATTCCCTTCTTGCCAGGAAATGCGAACCGGGAGGCCGCGCGTGCCGCAAGAACGCCGAGGCAAGTCGCCAGAACCGCAGACGAAACCGCGATGATCAGGCTGTTCATTACTGCCGTGTGCAGCGCCGGGATTGCCGTCAGTTGCCAAAACCATTCCCAGGTGAAACCGCGCAGCGGAAAGGCGATCACCGTGCCATCGTTAAACGCGAAGAGCGGCAAAAGCGCGATTGGCGCGTAAAGGAAAGCAAGGTAGAGAACGGCGTATATGCGGAGCGGCCCTTTCATGGCTGCCCCCTCAGGAAGCGACGGGTCAGGAACAGGAAGACCAATGCGACTGTCCCCACCATCGCCATCGCCAGAACCGCGAGCGCTGCCCCCATCGGCGCGTTGTTGAGTTTCAGGAACTGCGTCTGGATCATGTTGGCGATCATCAGCCCGTCCGGCCCGCCCACCAGCCGCGGCGTGACGTAGTCACCGATGGTCGGGATGAACACAATCAAAACCGCCGCCACAACGCCCGGCATCGCCAGCGGCAACGTCACGCGGAAAAACGTCATAACGTACCCTTCGCCCAGATCGCGCCCTGCTTCCAGCAAGGTCCGATCGATCTTTTCCAGCGCGACGAAGATCGGCAGGATCGCGAAGGGCGCATAGGCATGGGCCAGCGTGATCACCACCGCATTCACGTTGTAAAGGATGAAGGTCAGCGGCTCGTCGATGAGGCCGAGGCCCTGCAAGGTGGTGTTGAACACGCCATTATAGCCCAGGATCACCTTCCACAGGAACACGCGGATCAGGTAGCTGGTCCAAAACGGGATGGTGATCAGGAAGATCCACATCGCTTTTCGTTCGGGGGAGACGTAAAACGACACGAAATAGGCGATGGGAAACGCGGTCAGCACGGTCGCCAGCGTCACAGCCCCCGAAACCAACAGCGAGCGGATCAGAAGTTCGCCATAGAGCGGTTCGGAGACCGCCTCGCGATAATTGTTGAGCGAGAAGGTGGTGTCAAGGGTCAGGTAGTCCTGCGTCCAGAAGCTGAACATCAGGATGGACCCGAGAGGCACCGCTAGGAGCAAAAGCGCATACGCGAAGGGTGTCGCAACCAGCAGGTAGCCCTGCGCCGCCTCGCGTCGCCCATGTAGGCGCGTCCTGGTCCCGTCGCTCATCCGGCGTGTATGCCTCCCAAGCCCGCGAAGATCATGGGAAGCGTTGCGCGCCGGTGCAAGAGTGCGTGTACAGCCAAGCGTGAAAATCCTGCACGCGTCCGCCGGATGCCGCCGAATGAATATGCAGGCTGGTGTTTTTTGCCTTCGGCGCAGGTTTCCGCGAACCGCCTACTCGCCTATAATTTCCTTCAGCCGAGCCTGTTCCTCGGGACTCAATACATCCGTGGCGGCATCGCGTCCTCGACGGCTGCGGATATACCCAAAAGCCACAACTAGACCCAGTCCAAGCATCGCGGGGCCGGCAACGTACAACAGCAGGTTCGACCCAGTGGCCGTCGGTTTCAGCAGCACATACTCGCCGTACCGGTCGACCACATAATCGAGAACCTCTTCGTCCGAGTCGCCCGCCTCGATCCGCTCGCGCACCAGAAGACGCAGGTCCTTGGCTAGAGAGGCGTTGGAATCATCGATGCTTTCGTTGCGACAAACGAGGCAACGCAGCCCCTTGGAAATCTCTCGCGCTCGGGCCTCCTCGGCCGGGTCATCCATTATCTCCGAAGGCTCGACCGCAAAAACGGGACCGGACAGGCCAAGGGCCAGCGTTAGGCCAAGCATCAACCGTTTGAACATCGCGCCCTTACTCCGCCGGCATCGGGGCGGCCCCCGAATCCTTGCGCGCTCCCGCCGCGACTCGCACCCGGCGGTCGGAAAGGCTCAACCCGCCGCCAAGGGCCATGATGATTGCACCCATCCATATCCAGTTGGCGAAGGGTTTAATATAACCGCGCACGGCCCAACCTCCGCCCTCCTGCGGGTCGCCAATGACAAGGTAGATGTCGCGGAAAAATCCGTTATCAAGCGCGGCTTCGGTGGTCGGCATACCGGCGACCGGATAGACACGTTTTTCAGGATAGAGGGTGGAAGTCCGTCGCTCTCCCTCCCAAACGCCCATCGTCGCCGTCGTCGACACATAGTTCGGTCCCTGCACCCGTTCTACCGAGTCGAGCGTGATGCCATAACCGCCCAGATCGAACCGATCACCCACCTGCGCGACGCGGATATCCTCGACTTGCCAAGCCATCACACCCGCGATCCCGATCATGGTGATGCCAAGGCCCGAATGCGCCACCGCTTTACCCCAGTCAGCACGCGGCAACCGCCTCATCCGACGCAGCTTTTCTGCGAAGCGCGCATTTCCCGCTCGTAGCCAAAGGTCAACCGCCGCCCCGGAGATCAACCATGTGCCAAGTGCGACCCCCACCGGACCAAGCGCACTTTGTCCAGTCTGCATCGCCCAAGCCAGTGCACCAAAGGCAAGTGCGAGCAGCATGGCCGGCACCAGCCGCGCGACCGCACGGCCGAGTCGGGCACGCTTCCAGGGAAGGATCGCACCGACCGGCAAGATGACTGCCAAGGCAACCATGAATGGCGTGAAAGCCATGTTGAAAAACGGCGCCCCGACCGAGAGTTTTCGCGCAAAGGCCATCTCCGCCACCAGCGGCCAGATCGTTCCCACGAATACGACCAGCGCAGCCACGGCCAGCAAGATGTTGTTTAAAACGAGCGCAGATTCGCGGCTTACCATTCCGAACACACCCTTCGCCTCCATCGCACTGGCCCGGGCGGCGAAGAGCATCAACGCACCGCCCATGAAAACGCCCAGGATCAGCAGCAAGAACATACCGCGTTCGGGGTCAGAGGCGAATGCGTGAACCGATGTTATGATGCCCGAGCGCGTAATGAACGCACCGATCAGGGAGAAGCCGAAAGCGACGATAGAAAGCAGTATGGTCCAGCTTTTCAATGCCTCGCGTTTTTCCACAACGATTGCGGAATGCAACAGAGCGGCTGCGATCAACCATGGCATGAAAGAAGCGTTCTCGACCGGATCCCAGAACCAGAAGCCACCCCAGCCGAGTTCGTAGTAGGCCCACCACGACCCAAGCGCGATACCGATGGTCAGGCATATCCAGGCCGCAAGCGTCCAAGGACGCACCCAGCGGCCCCAAGCGGCGTCCACGCGCCCCTCAATCAGGGCTGCCACCGCAAAGGAGAAGCAGATCGAGAGCCCGACATACCCCAGATATAGAAAGGGCGGATGGAAGGCGAGACCCGGATCCTGCAACAAGGGGTTGAGGTCGCGACCGTCGAAGGGAACGGCCTGCATCCGGGTGAACGGGTTCGAGGTGAACAGGATAAAGGCGAAGAACGCAGCCGAGATCGACGATTGCACCGCAAGCACGCGCGCCCGCAAACTTGGGGGCAGCCCTCCGCCGAACCACGCAGCCATGGCCCCGAAGAGTGTGAGGATCAGAACCCACAGCAGCATTGAGCCCTCGTGGTTCCCCCAGACACCGGACACCTTGTAAAGCATCGGTTTCAGCGTATGCGAGTTATTGACCACAAGGCTGACCGAGAAGTCCGAGGTGACGAAGGCATAGGTCAACGCGGCAAAACTGAACGCCGTCAGTAGAAACTGGGCCATCGAGGCCGGCTCGGCCATGGCCATCCAGCCGCTCCAGCCTTTCTGGGCGCCGATCAGGGGGACTATAGCCTGCACAAGCGAGATCGCGAAGGCAAGCGTCAGGGCGAAATGACCAAGCTCGATGAACATGGTGAAAGTAATAGACGGGCTGCGGGGCTGCGCCAATCGCTTTTCGCCCAACGGGCTGGCGCTCTGACAGGATCGTGAGCGGCTAGAATACGGCGAGCACCACCGCCACCCCGGCCAACGCCGTCAGCAACTCGCGGCAAAGCGGCTCGGCCCGATCATGCTGCCAGAATGCGGCCAGGCTTCCCAGCGCCATGAGCGCGCAAAGATCGGCGGCAAGGGGAAGTATCATTGCTGGGACCTCCAGGCTTCGAGCGCGGGATTCGGTCCGGTTCGGGGCAGCGGCGCGGCGGCCGCTTCTTGTCCGGACAGAGCTGCCCCGGTTGCGCGCCGGCTTTCTCCAGGCGGCAGGGGCGCAAGCGAATCCAGCTCTCCGAGGGCGCGCAGGTTTTCCACCACGGCCGGGGCACGCGCGACGGTTTCCGCGATCGAACGCTGGAATTCCTGGCCTTTGGCCTGATAACGCGAGCCGAAATAGAAGCTGATGATCGCGCCCAGCAGCCACCAGAGCGGCTCGGGCACAAGCGCCACGCCCTGCATCCTCGACGCGAACCAAACCGGGTCCACCATCGCCGAAGCCGCAAGAAACACCGTTCCCAGCGCCAGTAGCGGCCGCGGCAGCCGGTTCATTCCGTCGATGGCTCTATCGAAGGTACAGCGATTGGGATGTGCGAATTCCTGGGCGAACTGCTGCAATGCCGCGCGCTGAATCTCCGCCGCGCGCCGGTCGGCGGCATCGGAATTCACGCGAAACACTTCGGCCGCCTCCGTAATCACATTGCGTCCGCTGCCGAAAAGAACGCCTGCCAGTCCCTTGATCAATCCCATTTCGCTGTCCTCTTGCGGTGCTCGGCGTCGCTGAGGTGATAGCGCGGCGAGATGAACTCCTCGGCCCGTTTGATCCAGCCGCCCTTGCTCCCATCACGACGCCGGGCGAATTTACGGCTGGCCGGCCGGCGATCAGCGATCTCGTAGTAATAGTTGCGCCGGGCGATGCCGTAGGCGTCGGCGATATGCCCCGGTGCAGCGGCTGCAGCGGTCTCGGCGGCGAGGGCGGTATGCGGGCCGATCACCCCGTCTACAGCCACGCGCTGCCCCATGTCGTTGAATAACCTTTGAAGGATACGGACCGCGTTCGAGCCAGCATTTACATACATGTCGAACACCGAAGGTTGCAGGATCTCGGGCAAAAGATGAATCCGCGGTCGGTGGAAATAGTGCTCGATGAAGATTTCCACCGCATCGTCAGGAGAAAGCGCCTGGACATCGTCCACATTGACGTTGCCATCTTTCGTCACATCAGCCTTCAGACGGCGGAGTGTGGCGAGGGTCACGCCATGCTTGGTGACGCCTCCCGGATCATCGGGATCGTTCACGAAGCCGCCTTCGCGAATGACGATCTCCTCGGCAAGTGTCCTGACTTTTTCCATCGAACCCCCCGTTCTGCGGTCGAAGCGAGGGCATTTTTGACGATGTCGGTTAAGCTAGGGCGTTGGAGGCGCGCGTTCCGTTCACACCTCATGGGAGGGGACTAATCCACCGATTCTATGCGCTGCGGCCAGCGCCCATGGTTGCTGGTCACCGCCCCTGGTCACTACGTATGGAACAGAACCGAGAGCAGATCATCGTCGTGTTGATCATCAAAGACAGCGCTTGAGCACTGCCACAAGCCACCCCGACGCCTGGCCCTACACCTTAGCTGCCGCTGGGCGGGTCGGCGGGATCATGGCGGTAGACACCCTGTTCCTTCAGCGCGTCGACCACCTCCTTGGGCATGTAGCTCTCGTCATGTTTGGCGAGAATCTCGCTCGCCTCGAACACACCATCGACCAAACGGCCCGTGCCAATCATGCCCTGGTTCTCGGCGAACAGGTCGGGCAGCACACCGGTATAGGCCACAGGCACCACCGCGCCGCCATCGGTCACGTTAAACCGAATCGTCTCGCCTTGGCCACGCTGGAGGCTGCCAGCCTCGACAAGGCCGCCGATCCGGAAGGTTTCGGTGGGCGGCGGCGGCGCCTCGACGATCTGGCTTGGCGCGCGGAAGAAATTGATACCATCTCGCATCGCATAACCTATGAGACCCGTGGACAGCCCAAGCGCCACAAAGGCCAACACAATGACCTGAATCCGACGTTTCTTTTTAAGTCCGCGCATCCGTCTCTCTCCGCCTCAGGGGAAGCAAGGGGCCATCATCAACCCCGTCTCTTCCGCGATCCCCAGCATCAGGTTGGCGTTCTGTAACGCCTGCCCCGACGAGCCCTTGGTCAGGTTGTCGAGCGCGGCAATCACCATAGCCCGGCCCGGTCGCCTGTCGCCCACCACACCGATATGCACGAAGTTCGAACCGCGCATATGCCGCGTTGAGGGATGTTCACCCAATGGCAAAACCTGCACGAAGATTTCATCTTCGTAAGCCTTTGCCAAGGCGGAATGAACCGCCGGCGCGTCTCCTCGCACCCAACATGTGGCCAGGATCCCGCGGTTTGCCGGGATCAGATGGGGAGTGAACTGCACTTCGACCACGCGTCCAGCGACCTTGGAAAACTCTTGATCGAATTCACCCAGGTGCCTGTGAATCCCACCTGCAGCATAGGCATGGAAACCCTCGGACAGTTCGGCATGCAGAAGGTTTTCCTTAAGAGCGCGGCCGGCGCCGGAAACCCCCGCTTTTAGGTCAATCACGATCTCGTCAATGTCGATCACGTCGGCCTCGATGAGCGGCCGGATCGCGTATTGGCCGGCCGCGGCATTGCAGCCGGTGCCCGCGACCAGGCGTGCGGCGCGAATTTCTTCCCGGTAAAACTCGGTCAGGCCATAGACCGCCTCGGCCTGCAACTCGATCGCAGCATGCGGCTTGCCATACCATTTTTCGTAGGACGCGGGGTCGCGCAAACGGAAATCGGCGGATAAATCGACGATTTTTTGCGTCCGCGGCAAGTCTCGGATGACTGCCTGACTGGTCGCGTGCGGCAGGGCGCAGAACGCGAGGTCGATACCGTCGAAGTCGATATCCGCGATCTTGACGAGGTCGGGCAAATCCAGGTGGCGCAGATGCGGGAAAACGGCCGCCATCGGTTGGCCCGCCTTGCGCTCTCCCGACAGGGCAGCGATCCGCATATCCGGGTGCGTGGAAATCAGCCGGACAAGCTCTGCCCCGGTATAGCCCGAGGCACCCAGAATGGCGACGGAAACAGTCATCGAAGGCTCCTGCGGTGTCGAGGCGGTTCTAGACGCTGATCGGGGCGGCCGCAATCACAGGGCGTGAAACCCGATGCTCCGTCGCAGGAACTGCGTGGCCTTGGCTGAGACAGCGCCCGGGTCGCCGGTGGTCAGGAACATCCGCTCGTTGCCCGGGCCGATCATGTCGGGATGCCGGTTGAGGTAGTCGGCCAAGCTCTCGGCCACGAGGTTCGCCTGTGAATAGACCCGCACGTCAGGTCCAAGCGCCTCCTGAAAGGCCTTCTCCATAAGAGGGTAATGGGTGCAGCCGAGAATCGCCGCCTCGGGGTGTGGCATCCGCCGCTTCAGCGCCTCCACATGGGAGCGCACCAGCGCCTCGGCCAGCATCTCGTCGCCCTCCTCGATTGCATCGACCACGCCGCCGCAGGGCTGAGCCTCGACATCGACGCCGATGGCGCGGAACGCAAGTTCGCGCTGAAACGCGCGGCTAGCCACCGTGGCGGGCGTCGCGAACAGCGCCACATGCTTGACCGCAACCTCGCGTGGGGGGGAATTGTCGCCCCATTGCCGTTCGGTCAGGGCCTCGATCAACGGCACGAACACCCCCAGCACCCGCTTGTCCTTTGGCACCCAGCTTTCCTGCATCCGCCTCAGCGCGGCGGCGGACGCGGTGTTGCAGGCCAGGATCACCAGATCACACCCCGCATCGAACAGCCGGCTAACCCCGGCCGTGGTGAGGTTGAACACGTCTTCCGCGTCGCGGATGCCATACGGCGCATGCGCATTGTCGCCAAAATAGACGAAGGGCACATTCGGCAGGCGACGCGCGACCGCGTCCAGAACCGTCAACCCGCCGAGCCCGGAATCGAACACCCCAACCGCCATGGTCCTAGTCCTTGTAGCGCTTCTCGAACTCGTAGCCGTAATCCAACGACTTCAGAGGCCTCGGGGATAACTCATAGGTGGAGTTGCGAAGGAAATCCATCATCCCCTTGGTGTCTCCGCCAAGAGCACTCAGCCGCGCCCGGTCAATAGGCCGTCCGACCGCGATGCGCACCGGCTCGTCAACGCGCGCACGGAACTCGTTGATCAGCAGGGCAAGGCGCAAGGTTTCGTGCAGGTGACTGGCCAGTTGAAACAAGCGGGAGTTATGTCCGTCAAAGAAGATCGGAACCAAAGTCGCATCCGATTTTGCAATCATCCGGGCGGTGAAGCTCCGCCAACCCGGGTCCATCGGGCAGGAAAACGGGCGCGCCGAGGTCGAAACGGTACCGCCGGGAAAAATCCCCACCGCTCCCCCGGCCCCCAAATAAGACAGCGCCAACTTGCGTGTCCGGATATTTTCCTGCACCGCCTCCTTCGTCCCGGAGAAATGTATCGGCAGGATCACTCGGTTCAGGGCCTCGGCCTTGCGAAAGACGGAATGGGCGAGAATACGAAAATCACCACGCCGAAGGGACAGGAGATGACCCATCATCAACCCGTCCAGGATCCCGTAAGGGTGGTTCGCGATAAGCACCACAGGGCCGTCCGCCGGAATGTCGCGCAAATCACCTGCGACAATTTCAAGGCTTAGGCCATAGCGGTCGACCATCACCTCCCAGAAATCGCGGCCACGCGCCACCTCTGCCTCGTACCCCTCGGCACGCCGGATAAGCCCGATCCGCCCGGTGGCATTCTCGAGAATGCGGATGACCGCCCGACCGCCCCGAGTGCGAGCTGATCCGGCATAGCTAATGTCGCGTGCGACCTGCCCCCGCATCGCCTGCCCCGTCTGTCGCCCCCTGCCTCCATCCGCCCTTGCGGGCTACACCGAATCGCGGTTGCAGCAAAGAGGCGAGTTGCAGCGAGCGTATCGAATGAGGAAGCGCTTGGGCCTACTCTGCCGCGATCTTAAGCACGTCGCCGCCCGCACGGAACGCCGATAGCAGTTCCTCGCGCCGCGCTGCCGCCGCACGGGCGGCCTTTTCCTTGACAGGGCCGAAGCCGCGAATGGTCAGCGGCAGTTCGGCAAGGGCGACCGCAGTCTCCAGACGCTCGGGCGTCAAGTCTGCAAAAACCTCGCGCATGTCTGCTTCATAGATGCGGATCGCCGCGCGCTCGCCACGTCGCTCGGATTGCCAGCCGAACGGATCAAAGGGCGTACCCCGCAGGCGGCGCATCGCCGCCAGAACGCGGAACCCGGTTTCCATGCCACGCCCGAACCGTCGCTTGGCTGGGCGCCCGTCGGGGCCTTGCCCGCCCAGAAAGGGCGGCGCCAGAAGGTAGGAAATCTCCAACTCACCTGTGAACTCGGCCCGGACCTTATTTGCAGTCTTCAGGTGCAGCCGGGCGACCTCGCATTCGTCCTTGTAGGCCAGAAGCTTATGATAACCCTTCGCGATGGCCTCCTTGAGGCGCCGGTCTTCGGCGCGGTCGACCAACCGGCGATAGCGCCGCGCCAGCCGGGCCGACTGATAGGTCCGCAAATGCGCTTCACGGTAGGAGATCTTCTCGGCCAGGCTTTTCGGTTTTTCGACCGCCGCGGCGGAGATCAATTGCGCCGCGGCCTCCGGGTTTTCCGCTGCCCAGCGGCCGATTTCGAACGCGCGACGATTCCCCTCGACGCCGACGCCGTTCAACTCGATCGCCTTCGTGATCGCCTGATGGGACAACGGCAGCAGGCCGCGTTGCCATGCCGCGCCGGTGACGATCATGTTTGCATAGATCGAGTCGCCCGTAAGCCTGCGCGCAAGCTCCGTCGTGTCCAGAAGTTGCAGGTTCTCCTTCAGGCGCGTTCTCAATGCCGCCTCGAGCTGATCGGACGGTACGCGGAATTCCGGGTCACGGGTGAACGCGCCGGTCACGATATCGTGGCTGTTCACCACCGCCCCGGTGCGCCCCGTGGTCATCAGCCCGATGGTGCGCGCCCCCGCAGTCACCACCAGATCACCGCCGATGACTGCATCAGCCTCGCCGGTTGCCACGCGGATCGCACTGATATCGGATGGTTTTTCCGCGATCCTGCAGTGGATATGCACCGCGCCGCCCTTCTGGGCGAGGCCCGCCATCTCCATCATCCCGGCACCTTTGCCGTCGACATGGGCCGCCATCGCTAGGATCGCGCCGATGGTCACGGCGCCGGTGCCGCCGACACCGGTAATGACGATGTTATGCGTACCCTTGATGGTCGGCAAAGCCGGTTCGGGCAGTTGTCCGATCTCGACTTGGGCCGAGGCCTCCTTACGAAGCTTGGCGCCTTTCAGCGTCACGAAGCTGGGGCAAAAGCCCTTCAGGCAAGAGAAATCCTTGTTGCAGGCGGATTGGTCGATGGCACGCTTGCGGCCCAGTTCGGTCTCCACCGGCACGATGGCCACACAGTTCGACTGCACCCCGCAATCGCCGCAGCCTTCGCAGATTTCGGTATTGATGAAGACGCGCGTATCGGGGTCGGGAAACGTGCCCTTCTTGCGGCGTCGGCGTTTCTCGGCAGCGCAGGTCTGGACATAAACGATGGCCGTCACGCCCTTGACCTGCCGCAGGCTTTCCTGAACCGATATCAGTTGGTCCCGCGGGTGGCAGGCGACACCCGGCGGCATGGTTTTGGGATCGAACGCCTCTTTCTCGTCATAGACGACCTCCACCCGCTTGACCCCCGCGGCCAGCAGTTCAGCCACGATCTGCCGCGGCGTCAGCCCGCCATCATTGCCCTGCCCGCCGGTCATCGCGACAGCATCGTTATACAGGATCTTGTAGGTGATGTTGGTCCCCGCCGCGATGGCGGCGTGGATCGCCATCCGGCCCGAATGGTTATAGGTGCCGTCACCGATGTTCTGAAACACGTGATCGCGCGTCGAAAAAGGCGCCTCGCCGATCCAGTTCGCCCCCTCGGCGCCCATATGGGTGTACCCGCTGGTCTCGCGGTCCATCCACATTGCCATGATGTGACAGCCGATCCCGGCATAGGCGCGGCTGCCCTCGGGCAGGCGCGTCGAGGTGTTGTGCGGGCAACCGGCGCAGAAATAGGGCAGACGCGCTGCCAGATCCTCGGCATTGTCGGCGCGGCGGGCATCGCGGATGCGGGCCAGCGCGGCCGATATCGCCTCGGTGCCGCGCCCCTCCTCAATCAGGATCTGGCCCAGCTTTTCGGCAATCATCACCGGGTCCAGCGCATAGCGGGTGGGAAACAACTCCTCGCCGCGGTCGGTTTTCCAACCATAGATGCGCCGTCCGCGCCGGTCGTGGAAGATCGCCTCCTTCGCCTGCACCTCGATCAGCTTGCGTTTTTCCTCGACACAGACGATCAAGTCCAGGCCATCGGCGAAGGCCGCGAACCCTTTCATGTCCAGTGGAAAGGTCTGGCCGACCTTGTAGGTGGCGATTCCCAGCCGCGCTGCTTCGGCCTCGTCGATCCCCAGCAGCCCCAGCGCATGCACAAGGTCGAGCCAGTTCTTTCCCGCCGCCACCAGGCCGATCGTGGCCCCCGGTCCGCCCCAGATCTTGCGGTCGATCTTGTTCGCATGGGCAAAGGCTTCGGCGGCGAACCTCTTGTGATCGACCAGGCGGGCCTCTTGGGCGACCCAGTGATCGTTCAGCCGGATGTTCAAGCCGCCCTGCGGCATCTGGAAATCGGGGGTGACGAATGACATGCGGTCAGGCCGGCCGTCGACGATCGAGGTCACCTCGACCGTGTCTTTCATCAGCTTGAGCCCCGCCCAGACCCCGGCAAAGCGCGACAGCGCAAAGCCGTAGAGTCCGAAATCGAGGATTTCCTGCACGCCCGCGGGTGACAGGACCGGCATGTAGGCGTCGACCATCGCCCAGTCGGACTGGTGGCAGGTGGTCGAGGATTCGCCGGTGTGGTCGTCGCCCATGGCCATCAGCACGCCGCCATGGGGCGATGTTCCGGCGAGGTTCGCATGCCGCATCACGTCGCCAGAGCGATCGACCCCGGGTCCCTTGCCGTACCACAGGCCGAAGACGCCGTCATAGCGGCCCTCGCCCCGCAGTTCGGCCTGCTGCGTGCCCCACAGGGCGGTGGCGGCGAGATCCTCGTTCAGGCCCGGCTGGAAAACGATATCAGCGGCCTTCAGCTGGGACTCGGCCCGCGCCATCTGCTGGTCGACCGCCCCCAATGGCGAGCCGCGATAGCCGGTGACGTAACCGCCCGTATTCAGCCCCGCGGCACGGTCACGAGCCTTCTGCATCAGCATCAGCCGGACAAGCGCCTGGGTGCCGTTCAGCAGCACCGGTGATTTCGACAGATCGTAACGATCCTTGAGGCTGATGTCCTGGCGGACCATCGCCACCCCTCCCTTGGCAACTCTACGCACCATATTAGGTCACAAACCATGACCTACAAAATCAATTCACTGGCAAATCGGGGTTTGCCAAGGGGGAAAGTGCACGGGTAGGTATCTTGCGCGAACAGGATAGCGGCCTTGCGGGAAATGCAAAGATGGATTGGGACAAGCTAAGGATCTTTCACGCAGTCGCGGATGCCGGCAGCCTAACCCATGCAGGCGACACGCTGCACCTTTCGCAATCGGCCGTCTCGCGACAGATTCGCGCGCTGGAAGAGTCGCTGGGATCAACCCTGTTCCACCGGCACGCCCGCGGACTGATTCTGACCGAGCAGGGCGAATTGCTGTTCGACGCCACCACCGCAATGAGCAAGCGGCTGGACGCCGCCGTGGCGCGCATTCGCGACAGTGTCGAAGAGGTGTTCGGAGAACTTCGTGTCACAACGACGACCGGCTTCGGATCGCTCTGGCTCGCCAAACGTTTGCCCAAGCTTTACCAGCGCTACCCGGACCTCAAGATCGACCTGATGCTGGAAGAGAACGTGCTCGACCTGCCGATGCGCGAAGCCGATGTCGCGATACGCATGAAAGAGCCCAGCCAGGCCGACCTGATCCGACTTCGCCTGATGAGCGTCAAGATGCGGCTCTACGCGGTTCGTCCTTATCTGGATGCCCATGGCACGCCACACGTCATGGACGACTTGGCCGATCACCGGATGATCTGTCAGAATACCAGTTCGACCCAGGTCAGTGCCGGGGCCCGTTTGGTGCGCGAGTTGATGACTCACCCGATCCGATCGACTCTTACGGTGAACAATTACTTCGGCGTGCTTCAGGCTGTTCTCAACGGGCTGGGGATAGGAGTATTGCCCGATTACGTGACCGAGGATCACCCGCAGCTGGTCCGAGTACTCGATACGGTCGAGTCAAACGAGGTTCCGGTGTTCCTTGCCTATCCCGAAGAGCTTCGCTCATCGCGCCGAATCGCAGCGTTCCGAGAATTCATCACCGAGCAGATCACTGAGAAGCGTCAAAGGCAAAGAGACACGTCATGATTGTGAGATATCTGTCACACGCATGACGGGTATTCTGCCTTGCGGCGTTTTTTGCCTTGAACGACAGGCTGAGCGTCCATAATTGATCGGACGAAGGCGAAAGTAGCGCTTTCGTCTTTACCTCCCTGTTGGACTTGGGCCGAGCTTCTGCTCGGC
>JBNGDM010000015.1:0-22661 GCA_049975105.1 Rhodovulum sp.
CCTTCGCGAAAAAGGCCGGGCCGCCTTGGCCCGGCCGGTCGGGTCGGATCGGGGGTGGGTTACATCTGCGCGTCTGTCAGCGGAAAGCCCGCCTCGCGGTAATAGCGCAGCGCGCCGGGGTGGATCTTGCCCGCGATGGTGGCCATCAGCCCCTGGTCGACGCCCTTCCACCAGGGTGCGCTGTCGGCCATGCGGGCCTTTTCCTCCCAATAGGTTTTCGTCAGCTGATAGGCCGTCTCGTCGTCCATCGCGGTCGTCGTATAGGCGACGACGGGCAACGAGGTGGTCACGATATCGGCCTCTTGTCCTGCATAGGTACCCGCCGGGATCACCAGCCGCGTCCGCCCGGTTTCGGCGACCTGCTCGTCGCTCATCGAGATGACGTGCACACCGGTGGACGCCGCAGCCTCGATCACGTTCGGCGCGGGCCAGCTGCCGGCGGTCACGAAGCCGTCGATCTGTCCGTTCTTCAGCGCGGGCACCGCGTTCGACAGTTCGACATCAGCAATCTTCACCTTGCCATCCAGACCGAAGAGGCCGAGATATTTCTCGCTCTCGCGCGCCCCGAAGGACCCCTTACCCAGAAGGATCGTCTTGCCCTCCATCCCGGCGAAATCGGTCACGCCCGAGGCCTCGGACATGACGAAATGCATGGTCAGCGACGGGATCGGGAACAGCGCGCGGATCTCGTCGAATTTCGGGTCTCCCTTGCCTTCGAACATCGCCTTGCCGGCCTGCGCCAGCCCCACCAATGCCGGCGGCGTGGTGAACACGTAATCGCCGCCGCGGGCGCGCACCTCCATCACGTTCTGTACCGAGCCCTGGCTTTCCTCGACGGTGACGATGATCTGGCCATCGGTACCCGCCTTCATGGCCTCGGCGATCTGCACACCCATCTGGTAATAGGACGAACCCGACTTGGCCGATTTGTAGGTCACGCGGGTTTCGGCCCAGGCGGGCGCGGCGGCGATCACCAGCGCGGCGAAGGCGGCAGAGACAAGTTTCATGGGGCATCCTCCCAAAGCGGTTTCCGGCATTTGCGCCAAAGGACAACCTGCCGGGACCGGGGTCAAGGCCGGGCGGGGCTGCGACAAAATATTCAAAATCTTGAATTTATAGGGCGCGCGGCCTATCCTGCGACCAACGCCCCCGCGGGGCCCGATTCCATGGATAGGAGACCCGACATGACCCTCGACCGCGCCGTGATGACGTTCGCCGGCTTCATGATCCTTCTTTCGCTTGCGCTGGGCACATGGGTGTCGGGCTGGTGGTATCTTTTCACCGCGTTTATCGGGGTGAACATGATCCAGGCGTCCTTCACCGGGTTCTGCCCCGCCGCGATGATCTTCAAGAAGCTCGGCATCAAGGCGGGCAACGCCTTCGAATAAGGCGCCCTGCGGCACACGGTCCCGCGAGGCGGGGGTGTCCGCCGCCTCTGCCGGCGCTAGATAGGCCCGGCGGAGGGCGATGCATGCTTCTTTCCCTGACCGGTGTTTCCAAGACCTATGACAGCGGCGCGGCCCGGGTCGATGTGCTGCGCGGCATCGACCTGGACCTGGCGCCAGGCGAAACCGTGGCACTGACCGGCGAGTCGGGCTCGGGGAAAAGCACGCTTTTGCACTTGTGCGCTGGGCTCGACCGCGCAGATAGCGGCCGGATCGAGGTCGCGGGGCGCGAGATGTCGGGCGCCGACGACGCGACGCTGGCCGCGCTGCGCCGCGACCGGGTCGGGCTGGTATTCCAGCAATTCAACCTGATCCCGTCGCTGGACGTGGGCGCCAACCTGGCCTTCCAGGCGCGGCTTGCGGGCCGGGAAGAGCCCGACCGGATCGCCACGCTGGGCGACCGGCTTGGCCTTGGTGGGCTGATGCGCCGTTATCCCGAACAGCTATCGGGCGGCCAGCAGCAGCGCGTCGCCATCGGCCGCACGTTGGCCGCGCGCCCCGCGCTGATCCTGGCGGACGAGCCCACCGGCAACCTCGACGAGGCCACCGGCGACGCGGTGCTCGACCTGATGCTGGAACTGGTGGCCGAGGCGGGGGCGGGCCTTTTGATGGTGACCCATTCGCCGCGCCTCGCCGCGCGCCTGTCGCGGCGGGTGCATCTGTCGGGCGGGCGGCTGGCCTGATGCGCCGCACCGCGCTCTCTGCCCTCCTGTCGCATTGGCGCCGCCATCCGCTGCAACTGGCAAGCCTGTTGCTGGGCCTGGCGCTGGCCACCGCGCTATGGTCGGGCGTGCAGGCCATCAATGCCGAGGCGCGCGCCAGCTATGACCGCGCAGCGCAGGTGCTGGGACAGGACCGTCTGGAAAGCCTGGCCCCGGCGGATGGCCAGCGCGTGCCGGAGGCGATGTTCGCGACGCTCCGGCGTTCGGGCTGGCTGGTCTCGCCGCTGGTCGAGGGGCGCTGGTTCCGCGCGGGCCAATCGGCGCAAGTCTACGGCATCGACCCTTTCACGGCGCCCGCGGGCAGCCTGCCCCCGGCGGTCGCGGAAACCGGCGGGATCATGGATTTCATCACGCCGCCGGGCCGCGCCTTCGCCGCACCGGAAACGGTGGCCGACCTGCAAGACGCCGAGGGCCTGCCCCCGCTGGTCGCCGCCGAGGAGGTGGCCCCCGGCATGCTGATCATGGATATCGGCATCGCCCAGACGCTGTTGCGCGCGGACGGCCAGATTTCCCGCTTTCTTCTGTCACCAGACCAACCGATGGGCCGCACGCCGCTGGAGCAAATCGCCCCGGGGCTCGAACGTCACGCGCCACAGGAAACCGCGGATGTCGCCGAACTGACCGGCAGTTTCCACCTGAACCTGACCGCGTTCGGCTTCCTGTCCTTCGCGGTGGGGCTGTTCATCGTGCATTCCGCGATCGGCCTTGCCTTTGAACAGCGGCGCCCGATGTTCCGCACCCTGCGCGCCCTAGGCCTGCCGCTGAAAACGCTGGTGGGGCTGCTGGCGGCCGAGGTGATGCTGCTGGCGCTGATCGCGGGCCTGGTGGGCATCGCGCTGGGCTATGTCATCGCTGCGGCTCTGTTGCCCGACGTCGCCGCCACCCTGCGCGGGCTTTACGGCGCGACGCTGTCGGGGTCGCTGTCGCTGCGCCCGGAATGGTGGCTGGGGGGGCTCGCCATCGCGTTGCTCGGCGCGGGGGTCGCGGCGGCGCAAAGCCTTTGGCGGCTGTGGCGCCTGCCGCTTCTGGCGCCCGCGCAGCCGCGCGCCTGGGCACGGGCCTCGGCACGCGGTTTCGCCCTTCTGGCCGCGGTGGCGGCGGGGCTGACCGGTGTCGCGGTGATCGCGGGCGTCTATGGTACAGGCATCGTCGCGGGCTTTGTCCTTCTGGGGGCGCTGCTCCTCTCGGCGGCCTTGGCGCTGCCCGGCGCACTGGCGCTGGCACTCGCGGGTGCCGAACGGTTCAGCCGCAGGGTGCTGCCGCAATGGTTCTGGGCCGACACCCGCCAACAGTTGCCAGGGCTGTCGCTGGCGCTGATGGCGTTGTTGCTGGCGCTGTCCGCCAATATCGGCGTGGGCACGATGGTGGCCAGCTTCCGCCTGACCTTCACCGAGTGGCTTGACCAGCGCCTGCCCTCGGAACTCTACGTCACCGCCCGGACGGAGGAAGAGGCCCAGCGACTGCGCACGTGGCTGGAGCCGCGGGTGGACGCGCTGTTGCCGATCTGGCGGGTCGAGGGGCCGGTGCTGGGACAGACCGCCGAGATCTACGGCGTCGCCGATCACCCGACCTATTCCGACAACTGGCCGATGCTGCTGGCCGAACCGGATGTCTGGCAACGGCTGGCCCGCGCCGAGGGTGCCATCGTCAACGAACAGCTCTGGCGGCGCGAAAACCTGTCGATAGGCGATCCCGTTCCCCTACCGGGCGGCGCGGTGCGCCCGCTTGTGGGCGTCTATTCCGATTACGGCAACCCGCGCGGGCAGGTCATCATCGGGGTGGCCGACCTTGTCGCCCAGTTCCCCGAGCTTGACCACCGCCGCTATGCCATCCGCACCGACCCGGGCGCCGTGCCCGACCTGCGCGAGGCATTGGTGCAGGAGTTCGGCCTGCCCGCCGACAACATGATCGACCAGGGCATGGTCAAGGAAATCTCGCTGACCGTGTTCGAGCGCACATTTGCCGTGACCGCGGCGCTGAACGTGCTGACGATGGGCGTGGCGGGTTTCGCGATGTTCACCAGCCTTTTGACGCTGTCGACCATGCGCCTGCCGCAGTTGGCCCCGGTCTGGGCCCTGGGGCTGACACGCGGCGCCCTTGCCCGACTGGAACTGCTGCGCGCGATGCTGCTGGCTGCGCTGACCATGGTGCTGGCGATCCCCGTGGGCCTGCTGCTGGCCTGGGTGCTGCTGGCGGTGGTGAACGTGGCGGCCTTCGGCTGGCGGCTGCCGATGCATGTATTCCCGACCGACTGGCTGTGGTTGGCCGCGCTGGCGCTGGCCGCGGGCGGGCTGGCGGCGGCATGGCCCGCCTGGCGGCTGGCGCGGATCGAACCCGCCGCCCTGGTCAAGGTGTTCGCCGATGAACGTTAAGGCCCTGATCCTGGCGGCCCTTCTGCCGCTGCCTGCGCTGGCCCAGGGTTTCGCGGGGCTGGGGCAGACCGCCGATGGCTATGCCCTGCCCCAGCGCGGCCACGCGCTGGAGTTCCCGCGCGATCACGGCGCGCATCCCGAGTTCCGGATCGAGTGGTGGTACCTGACCGCCAACCTGACCGGCGCGGACGGGCGCGACTATGGGCTGCAATGGACGCTGTTCCGTAACGCGCTGGCGCCCGGCGTCGTGGGCCAGGGCTGGCAGACCGCGCAGGCCTGGATGGGGCATGCCGGGCTGACCACACCCCGGGGGCATTTCCACGCCGAACGGCTGGGCCGCGGCGGGACCGGACAGGCGGGGGTGACACCCGCCCCCTTCGCCGCCTGGATCGACGACTGGCGGATGGACAGCACTGCAGGGCCGAACGCCGACTCCTATTCCGCGCTGACCCTGACGGCCAGCGGCACGGACTTCGCATATGAAATCACTCTGACGGCGGATGGCCCGCTGGTGCTGCATGGCGAGTCCGGCTACTCGGTGAAGTCGGAAGAGGGGCAGGCCAGCCACTATTATTCCCAACCCTTCTACCGCGTGACCGGCACGCTGACCCTGCCCGATGGCCCGGTCGAAGTGACCGGGCAGGCCTGGCTTGACCGGGAATGGTCCAGCCAGCCACTGACCGAAACGCAAGAGGGCTGGGACTGGGTCTCGCTGCACCTGGACGACGGCGCCAAGCTGATGGGCTACCGGATGCGGGGGGAACCGGCCGATTACACCGTCGGCACCTGGATCGCGGCGGATGGCACCGCGACGCCCCTGCCCGAGGGCGCGCTGACCATGACGCCGATCCGCCGGGCAGATATCGCCGGCCGCGAGGTACCGGTGGGTTGGCGGCTGATCCTGCCCGACCGCGACCTGGATATCGAGGTTCAGGCCTTGCAGGATGCGTCCTGGATGGCCACGATGATTCCCTATTGGGAAGGCCCGGTGCGCGTCACCGGAAGCCATTCCGGCCGCGGCTACCTGGAGATGACGGGCTATGAATGACCCCCTGACGACGCTGGCCGGGACGCTGGACACGGTCTGGCACCACCTCGAACGCGGCACGGTCCAGCGCGATGCGCCCGCCCGGCACCCGGTTCTGGCCACCGCCGGTCCCGCCGGGGCCGAGGCGCGAATGGTGGTGCTGCGCGCCGCCGGGCGTATCGATGACCGGATCGAGGTCTATGCCGACCGCCGGTCGGCCAAGGTGGGCGAACTGGCCGACGAACCGCGGGCAAGCCTGTTGGTCTGGGACCCGGCCCAGCGACTGCAGATCAGGCTGCGCGCACGCTTTCAGGTGCTGGCCGGCGAGACCGTCGCGGCGCTGTGGGAGGCGCTACCCGGCCCCGCCCGCGCGCTCTACGGCGGACGCCCCGCGCCGGGCACACCGATCGCCGGGCCGGGCGATCACATCGCCGACCCCGCGGCGCATGCCTTCTGCGTCCTGCGCGGCGCTCTGTCCGAGATCGAGACGCTGCATCTGGCCACGCTGGGCCACCGCCGCGCCCTGTTCCGCGCCGCGGATGGCTGGCGCGGACAGTGGTGCGCCCCCTGACCCCTGTCGCCCGGCCGCGCGCGCCCCTATATCCCGGCCAACCCCACGACCGGAGTCCCCATGCACCACCCCCTGCCGCTGACCCGCGACCTTGTCCTGATCGGTGGCGGCCATAGCCACGCGCTGGTCGCGCGGGCCTGGGGAATGAAGCCCGTGCCCGGCGTGCGGGTGACCATCATCAACCCCGGCCCCACCGCGCCCTATTCCGGGATGTTGCCGGGCCTGATCGCCGGGCATTACACCCGCGACCAGCTGGAAATCGACCTGGTGCCGCTGGCCCGCCACGCGGGCGCCCGGCTGGTGATCGGCCGGGCCCAGGGGATCGACCGCGCCCAACGCCTGATCCACGTGCCGGGGCGCCCACCGATCCGCTATGACATCGCGTCCATCGACATCGGCATCACCTCGGACCTGCCCGACCTGCCCGGCTTTGCCGAACACGCCGTGCCCGCAAAACCGCTGGGCGCCTTTGCCGACCGGTGGGAGGATTTCGTCACCCGCGCACGTGGGGGAGAGGCCGCCCCCCGCGTCACCGTGATCGGCGCGGGCGTCGCGGGGGTGGAACTGGCGCTGGCCGCGCGGCACCGGCTGGCGCAGGCGGGGCTGTCGCCCGAGGTCACGCTGATCGACGCCGCGGGCGACGTCCTGCGCGACGTACGCCCGGCCGCCAAGGCCGCGTTGCTGAACCAGATCGCGGCGCAGGGGGTGCACCTGCACACCGGCGTCGCGGTCGAACGGGTCGAGGCCGGGGGCGCGGTGCTGGAAGGGGGCGAGACGATTCCCGCGGGTCTGGTCATCGGCGCGGCGGGGGCGCGGCCGCAGGGCTGGCTGACCACCACGGGGCTGGACCTCACCGACGGGTTCGTGACCGTCGACCGGCACCTGCGGGCCGTCAACGATCCGCATATCTTCGCGGTGGGCGATTGCGCGCATCTTTCGCACGCCCCCCGCCCCAAGGCCGGGGTCTATGCCGTGCGCGAGGCCCCCGTCCTTCTGGCCAACCTGCGCGCGGCGGCAACGGGCGGGCGGTTGCGCACCTACCGGCCGCAGAGGGACTACCTGAAACTGATCTCGATGGGCGCCAAGCGCGCCGCCGCCGACCGGCTGAACCGCCGGATCGAGGGCGCCTGGGTCTGGCGCTGGAAGGACCACATCGACCGCAAGTTCATGCGCCGGTTCCACGACCTTCCCGCCATGGACCGCGCCCCCCGCATCCCGCACGGCGCGGCATTGGGGATGGAAGAGGTCATCGGCGGCGGCCAGCCCCCCTGCGGCGGCTGCGCGGCGAAACCCGGCGCGGCGACCCTGGCCGGCGCGCTGGCGGGGCTTGCGCCGCCCGCGCGGGCGGACGTACTTCGCGGGCCGGGTGATGACGCGGCGATCCTGGCCCATGGGACGGGCGCACAGGTCATCACCACCGACCACCTGCGCGCCCTGACCGAAGACCCCTACCTGATGGCGCGGATCGCCGCGACGCATGCGCTGGGCGATATCTGGGCGATGGGCGCGACCCCGCAGGCCGCCCTGTCCACCGTCATCCTGCCGCGCATGGCCGAACCGATGCAGGCCGCGACCCTGAGCGAAATCCTGGCCGGGGCGGAAGAGGTGCTGCATGCCGCCGGGGCCGACCTTGCGGGCGGGCACAGCTCGACCGGGGCCGAACTGACCATCGGGTTCACCCTGACCGGGCTGGTTCAAGGCACGCCGCTGGGCCTGAACGGTGCGCGCCCAGGCGATACGCTGATCCTGACGAAACCCATCGGCAGCGGCACGATCATGGCCGCCGAGATGCAGGGCCGGGCCACCGGCCCCGAGGTGCTGGCCGCGCTCGACGCGATGCAGCGCCCGCAGGCCGAGGCCGCGGCGGCGCTGGCGCCCAAGGCCCACGCGATGACCGATGTCACCGGCTACGGGCTGGCCGGGCACCTAATGTCGATGCTGCGTGCCTCGGGCGTGGGGGCGGTTTTGAGTATCGAGGCTGTGCCGCTGATGGAGGGCGCGTTGCGGCTGGCGAAACTTGGCATCCGCTCGACGCTGTTCCAGCAAAACGCCGCGATGGCCGATCATGTCGACGGCGCCGACCTGACCGATCCACGCGCCGCGCTGCTGTTCGATCCGCAGACCGCGGGCGGGCTGTTGGCGGCGGCGCCGGAAAAGGCGACGGACGCGCTTCTGGCCGCGCTGCCCGGCGCGGCGCGGATCGGCACCGTCACCGAGGGCCCCGCACGGATCAGGCTGGGCTGACCGCCTCGATTTCCGCGACCAGCGCGGGCAGCGCGGCGGCCAGCGCCTCCGGGTCCAGCCGGGTCAGCCGCACCTGCCGCGGCGGGCGGTCCTCGAACCGGGCGCGCTGGCGGGCATAGCGGGGGTCGTAATGGTCGGCCATCAGCCCCGCGGCCAACGCCTCGAATTCCCCCGCCCCGGCCAGCGCGCGCCAGTGCTCGATGCGTTCGCGCGGGTGCTGCGGGGCCAGCGCCTCGATCGTGGCCAATAGCCGGGCGGGGTCGTCGGTCACGTCGCGGTAACGCCGGGCAAGATAGGCCGCCCGCGCCGACAGGGGCGCGACGATCTCGATCCGGGGAGCGGCCTTCATCGCCTCCCACAGGGCGGGCGGCAGGTTGATCTGGCCGATCTTGCTCGACTCGGCCTCGACCACCACCGGGCGCGCGGGGTCCAGCGCATCGCGCGCCATGGCCAGCGCCGTCTCGAACCCCTTTTGTGCCGGCTGGCCGCCCGCCATCGCCCCGAACAGCGACCCGCGGTGGTTCGCAAGCCCCTCCAGGTCGATCACCTGCACGCCCGCGCCCGCCAAAAGCCCCAGCACCTCGGTCTTGGCGGTGCCGGTATCGCCGTCCAGCACCACCACCGGCGTCGGCCACGGCGCGTCATACAGCGCCCCCTGCACCAGCCTCCGGAAACTGCGCCAGCCGCCCTCGACCGTGTCCGCGCGCCAGCCGATCTGGCGCAGGATCAGCGAAAACGACCCCGACCGCTGCCCGCCGCGCCAGCAATAGATCAGCGGGCGATAAGATTTGGGCCGGTCGGCCAGCACCGTCTCGATGTGATGCGCGGCGTTTCGCGCGACCAGCGCCGCGCCCAGCTTGCGCGCCTTGAACGGGCTGTCCTGCGTGTAGATCGTGCCGACGCGGGCGCGTTCCTCGTTCGACAGGACGGGCAGCGAGATCGCGCCGGGAACATGATCCTCGGCGTATTCGGCGGGCGACCGCACGTCGATGATCTCGTCGAACTCGAGCGTGGCAAGATCGGACAGGGCGGAAATCGTGACCGGCATGACGCCTTTTTAGGCGGGGCGCGGGGCGGGCGGAAGGGCCTAACCGCGGTAAAGGCAACCCGCCGGCAGAGGATGCGCCGCCCGGCCCGTCGCGCGATAGGCCAGAAGGCCGATCCATTCGCGCAGGCCGGTATTCAACGTCACCAGGCTTTCGGCCGGGTTCCACGAGGGGCGCAGGCCGATCCGGCTGCGGAAATCGACCGGGTAGGGCGTCAGGCCGGTCCAGCCCGCGGCGCAGAAGGTTTCCACCGCTCGGGTCATGTGAAAGGCGCTGGTCACGAACAGCCATTGCCCGGGGCGGTCGGGCGCCAGGTCAGCGGCAAGCCGCGCGTTCTCGGCGGTATTGCGCGAGGCGCCTTCGAGGATCAGCCGCGCGGGGTCCAGACCCGCCCCGGTCAACCAGGCCCGCGCGACCTCGGATTGCATCGCCTGGCCGGGGATGAGCTGCCCGCTGCCGCCGGTGAACATCACGGGGGCCTCGGGATACCGCCGCGCCAGGTCCAGCGCGGTCAGGAACCGTTCGCCCGCCTCGTTCACGCCGGGCTGCCCCCAGCGGGCCAGCGCGCTCTGGTCCTCGGCGCCGCCCAGGATCACGATGCCCGCGACGGGCCCGGCGATGTCGGGCACCGGGTGGCGCGCCTCGAGCGGGCGCAGCACCAGCCCCGGCAGCGGCGTCAGGATGACCGCAAGCCACGCGGCCACGCCCAGCGACACCAAACCGCGCCCCAGCCGCCACCGCCCGCGCCAAAGCGCCAGAAGGCCCAGCCCCAGCGCGATCAGGATCAGGCTGTCGGCCCGAAGCATGCCCCAGGCCAGCTTGGAGACGACGAAGAAGACGTCGCCCATCGGCGCGTCAGCCCTCCAGGCCGAAGCCCGGCCGGCCGACCGCGACATAGGCCTGGAACCCGGCGGCCTTCACGTCCTCGGGCGGGTAGACGTTACGCAGGTCGGCCATCCGCGGCGCGGCCATGGCCGCCGCCATCTGGGCCAGGTCGAGGCCGCGGAACTCGTTCCACTCGGTCAGCAGGACGACCGCATCGGCACCCGCCGCGGCGGCATAGGGGTCCTCGATCCAGTCCACGCCGGGCAGCAACGTCTCTCCCTCGCGCCGGCCTTGCGGGTCGACCACCCGGACCTTGGCCCCGCCGCCCACCAGCGCAGGCACGATGGTCAGCGCCGGCGCCTCGCGCATGTCGTCGGTGTTGGGCTTGAACGTCACACCGAGGACCGCGATGGTCTTGCCGTTGACCGACCCGCCGCAAAGATCGACCACCTTGTCGATCATCCGGCGTTTCACCTTGTCGTTGACCGCGATGACCGTTTCGGTGATCGCGCAGGGCGAGGCATGGTCCTGCCCGATGCGGGCAAGCGCCTGGGTGTCCTTGGGAAAGCACGACCCGCCGTAACCGGGGCCCGCATGCAGGAACTTGTTGCCGATCCGGCCATCCAGCCCCATGCCCTTGGACACCGCCTTGATGTCGGCGCCGACCTTTTCGCACAGCATCGCCATCTCGTTGATGAAGGTGATCTTGGTCGCGAGAAAGGCGTTGGCGGCGTATTTGATCATCTCCGCGGATTCGAGATCGGTATAGACGATGGGGAATTCACGCAGGAACAGCGGGCGGTAGATATCGGCCATCACCGCGCGCGCGCGGTCGGACTCGACACCCACCACCACGCGGTCGGGCCGCATGAAATCGTCGATCGCGGCCCCCTCGCGCAGGAATTCGGGGTTCGAGGCAACGTCGAACTCGGCCGCCGGGTTGGCCCCGCGCACCGCCGCCTCGACCTGGCGGTTTGTGCCGACCGGGACCGTCGATTTCGTCACGACGACGCAATAGCCGGTCAGCGCACGGCCGATTTCCTCGGCGGCGGCCATCACGTAGGTCAGGTCGGCATGGCCATCGCCGCGCCGCGTGGGCGTGCCGACCGCGATGAACACCGCGTCGGCGCCGTCGACCGCGGCGGCCAGATCGCCGGTAAAGGACAGCCGCCCGGCGGCGACGTTGCGCGCCATCACGTCTTCGAGGCCCGGCTCGTAGATCGGCACCTCGCCGCGCTCGAGCATGTCCAGCTTGCGCGGGTCCTTGTCCACGCAGACGACCTCGTGGCCGAAATCCGAGAAACACACACCGGAGACCAGCCCGACATAGCCCGTCCCGACCATCGCGATCTTCATGTCAAATCTCCCTGAAGGGGCGTCGGGCATGGCGATGCGCCACCGTCCGGCCCAAGTCAACAGATCTTGAACCGGCCGGGTAAAGTCCGTGCGTCGATTGCAACGCCAGCACTGCGGCGAATTGACATTCGCCGGGCGCGTGCGATTGATGACCCCGGGCGCCCCGGCGCCCCGACCGCCTGTCCCGCAGCCGCCCGGATCGCCCATGGTTCCTGCGCTTCTGACCCTCGCGGCCGGCGCCGCCGGCGCAGCGCTTGCCACCCTGATCGGCGTGCCCGCGCCGTTCCTGACCGGCCCAGCGCTGACCGTGACGCTTCTGGCCCTGGCCGGGGTTCCGGTCACGATGCCCGCGCAGCTGCGCGATGCGTGTTTCCTGCTGATCGGGGTCAACATGGGGGCGGGCGTCACCCCCGAGGCGGTCGCAACCGCCGCGCGCTGGCCGCTCAGCCTCGCGCTTCTGGCCGTCGCGGTACTGGCGATCCTGTGGTTCGGCGCGCGCCTGCTGGAACGGATGTTCGGCTTCGACAGGATGAGCGCGCTTCTGACCGCGACGCCGGGGCATCTCAGCTATGTGCTCAGCCTGTCAACGGATGTGCGGGCCGACCTGCCGCGTGTGACGATGATCCAGACGTTGCGGGTGCTGTCGCTGACACTGATCGTGCCCTTCGTCGCGCCGCTCTTGGGCCATGGCGACCTGCCCACCCTGCCCGACCTTCCGCCGGCGATGCCGCTCACCGTGCTGGTGCCGCTGATCGGCTTGTCGGTGCTCTGCGGGTTGGCGTTCCAGCGGCTGCGGGTGCCTGCGGCGCTCTTGCTGGGGGGCATGGCACTGTCCGGGCTGGGGCACGCGACGGGCGCGATATCGGGGTCGGTGCCCACCTGGCTTTCGATCCCCGCCTTTACCGTGATGGGCACGCTGATCGGTGCGCGCTTTTCGGGTATCACGCCGCGCATGGTGTGGCAGTCGTTGGGGGCCTCCAGCCTGCTGACGCTGTTCGCCGCCGCGGTGTCGCTGGCCGCGGCGGCGCTGGTTTCGGTGACGCTCGGCCTGCCGATGCTGACCGCGCTGATCGCCTTTGCCCCCGGCGGGCTGGAGACGATGATGGCGATGTCGCTCCTGCTGGATGCCGACCCCGCCTATGTCGCGGCGCACCACGTGTTCCGGCTGCTGGTGCTGACCGTCGCGCTGCCCGTCATCGTCGCCCGGACCCGCGCGTGGCTGGATAGGCGCTAAGCCTCAGCCCACCACGTTGAAATCGGGCCCGTAGGGATAGCCGGTGATGTTCTCGGCGCCCTCCCCGGTCACGATCAGGATGTCGTGTTCTCGATAGCCGCCCGCGCCGGGCTGGCCTTGCGGAATCGTCAGCATCGGCTCCATCGAGATCACCATGCCGGGTTCCAGCACCGTGTCGATATCCTCGCGCAGCTCCAGCCCCGCCTCGCGCCCATAGTAATGCGACAGCACCCCGAAAGAATGGCCATAACCGAAGCTGCGATATTGCAGCAGATCGCGCGCGGCGAGAAAATCGTTGATCGCGTGGGTCACCTCGGCGCAGCTAACGCCCGGCTTCAACAGCGACATGCCGTATTCATGGGCGGCCACGTTCGCCTCCCAAAAACGCAGGCTGGCCGCGTCCACCTCGGCCGCGAACATCGTGCGTTCCAGCGCCGTGTAATAGCCCGAGATCATCGGGAAGGTGTTGAGCGACAGGATATCGCCGCGCTGCAACCCCCGCGCGGTCACCGGGTTATGCGCCCCGTCGGTGTTCAGCCCGGACTGGAACCAGACCCAGGTGTCGCGGTATTCGGCATCGGGAAAGCAGCGCGCGATTTCCAGTTCCATCGCATCGCGCCCGGCCATGGCGACGTCGATCTCGCGCGTGCCCTCGCGCACCGCCTCGCGGATCGCGTAGCCGCCCACATCCGCCACCTGCGCGCCTGCCCGGATCAACGCGATCTCGGCCGGGCTCTTGCGCATCCGCTGCTGCATCGAGGCGGGGGCGATATCCACCGTTTCGCGAGGGCCGAGGAAAGCGTCCAGCTTCGCCTTTTGCGCGAGCGTCAGGTGGTCGGCTTCGTATCCGACCGCACGCCCCTGTCCGGCGACATGGGCCACCGCGCGCCAGAAATTGTCGCGCGCCCAGTCGGTATAGGTGATGTTGTCGGTCGCACAACGCCGCCAGGGCTGCCCCGCGTCGATCCCCGCGCTGATCGTCACCGCGTCCGAAGCCGTGACCACCAGGCCATAGGGTCGGCCGAACGAACAATAGAGAAAGCCCGAGTAATAGGCGATCGCGTGCATCGAGGTCAGAATCGCCACCTCGGCCCCGGTGCCGTCCATCGCCGAACGCAGGCCCATCAGGCGGGTGTCGTATTCGTCCTGCGAAAAGGGCAGAGGGGCCTTGTCGCCGTTGTGAAAGCGGAAAAAGTCGGGTCGGGTCATCGAAACCTCCGAGCGGTCGGCCCGGTCCTGCCGGGCCAAGTGGGGTCCCGGCGTTCAGGAAACGGGGCACGGATCGCCCGGGCCATGGGGGCAGACCACCCCCGCGGCGACGCCATCGCCACGCGGCCCGGGCCGGATATTACGCCAAACCCACGCCCCGGCAAGCGGGCAAATCCTCTGGCGCGATCCGGGCCGCTTGCCTAGGCTCGCCCCATGCTGCGTTACGCTTTCAGGCGCCTTGTTTCGCTCGGGCTCAGCCTTGTGGCCGCGAGCGTCGTGATCTTCGCCGTGATCGAGGTGATCCCGGGCGATCCGGCCGCCTACATGCTGGGGCTGAACGCCGATCCGGGTGCGGTCGCGGCGCTCCGCGACGAGCTGGGCCTGACCGGATCGCCGCTGATCCGGTATTTCGACTGGGTGGGCGGCATGGTTTCGGGCGATTTCGGCCAGTCCTACACCTATCGCGTGCCGGTGGCCGACCTCGTGGCGCAGCGGCTTTGGGTGTCGCTGCCGCTGGCCGCCTACGCGCTGACGCTATCGACGCTGATCGCCCTGCCCGCGGGCCTTTGGGCCGCGGCGCGGCGGGGAAGGGGGGTGGATTTCGGCGTGATGGGGGCGACGCAACTGGGCATCGCGGTGCCGAATTTCTGGTTCGCGATGCTGCTGGTGCTGCTTTTCGCGGTCAATCTCGGCTGGTTCTCCGCCGGCGGTTTCCCGGGATGGGAGGCAGGCCTGTTCCCCGGCCTCAAGGCGCTGACCCTTCCGGCGGTGGCGCTCGCCCTGCCCCAGGCCGCGATCCTCGCCCGCGTCATGCGCTCGGCGCTGATCGAAACATTGGGCCAGGACTATATCCGCAGCGCGCGGGCCAAGGGGCTGAGCCGCGGACAGGCGATCCGCCGGCACGCCTTTCGCAACGCGCTGATCCCGGTGCTGACCATCCTCGGGTTGCAATTCTCGTTCCTGATCGCGGGCGCGATCATCATCGAGAACGTGTTCTTCCTGCCAGGGCTGGGGCGGCTGATCTTTCAGGCGATCACCCAGCGCGACCTGGTCGTGGTCGAAAGCGTGGTCATGCTGCTGGTCTTTGCCGTGATCCTCGTCACCTTCCTCGTCGACCTGGCCTATGCCGCCGTCGACCCGCGGCTGAGGCGGCGATGACGGGACGGCTGCAACTGGCCCTTGGCGGGACGCTCAGCGCGGTCTTCGTGATCGCGGCGGCGGTCTCGCTGGTCTGGGTGCCCCATGACGTGGCCACCCTGAACATCGCTGACCGGCTTAAACCGCCCGGAAGCCCCTACCCCCTTGGCACCGACCAGTTCGGGCGTGACCTGTTGTCGATGCTCATGGTCGGCGCGCGGTCTTCCATCGCGGTCGCACTGGTCGCGGTGGGCATCGGCATGGGCGCGGGCGTGCCGCTGGGCCTTCTGGCGGCGGCCAACCGGGGCGGGTGGCTGGACGAACTGGTGATGCGGATGAACGACCTGATCTTCGCCTTCCCGGCGCTGGTCATCGCGATCCTGATCACCGCGGTCCTCGGCCCCTCGGCGCTGAACGCGATTCTTGCCATCGGCATCTTCAATATCCCCGTCTTCGCCCGCGTCACCCGCGGCGCGGCGCTCAGCCTGTGGACGCTCGACTACATCCTCGCGGCCCGCGTCGCCGGGAAGGGCGACGCACGGATCAGCGTGGAACATATCCTGCCCAACATCGCCAACCTGTTGATCGTGCAAGGTTCCATCCAGTTCAGCCTTGGCATCCTCGCCGAGGCGGGGCTGTCCTATGTGGGCCTCGGCGCGCAACCCCCGACGCCCAGTTGGGGCCGCATGCTGGCAGAAGCCCAGACCATGATCTACACCGCGCCCGCGCTGGCGATCCTGCCGGGGCTGTGCATCGTGCTGATGGTGCTGGGGCTGAACCTCATGGGGGATGGCTTACGCGATGCGCTTGACCCGCGGCTGAGGAGGGCGGCGCGGTGATCGCGCTGGAGGACCTGTCGGTGACGATCCACGGCACGCCGATCCTGCGGGGCGTATCTCTGGGGATCGAGCGCGGGCAGATCGTCGGGCTGGTGGGCGAGAGCGGGTCGGGCAAGTCGATGACGGCGCTGGCGCTGATGGGGCTGTTGCCGCAGGGGGCGCAGGCCACGGGCCGCGTGCTGCTCGACGGCACCGACCTCCTGACGCTGCCAGAGGCGCGGATGTGCGCCGTGCGGGGCCGCGACATGGCGATGATCTTCCAGGAGCCGATGACGGCGCTGAACCCGGTGCAGACCATCGGCGATCAGGTGGCCGAAACGCTGGTGATCCATGGTGCGGCCTCCCGCTCCGAGGCGCTGGCCGAGGCCCGCAGGCGGCTGGATCGCGTCGGCCTGCCGGCCCCTCGCTTTCCCCTGGGCCGCTACCCGCATGAGCTTTCGGGGGGGCAACGCCAGCGGGTCTGTATCGCCATGGCGATCGCCCTGCGCCCGCAACTTCTGGTCGCGGACGAGCCGACCACCGCGCTCGATGTCACCACCCAGGCGCAAATCCTCGACCTGCTCAGGGGGCTGGTCGAAGAGGACGGCATGGGCTTGATGCTCATCACCCACGACCTCGCCGTGGTGGCGGGCATGGCCGACCGGCTGGCGGTTATGCGCGACGGTGAAATCGTGGAACAGGGATCGACGGCCGAGGTGCTGCGCGAACGCCGCCACCCCTATACGCGCGCCCTGTTCGAGGCTTCGTCCCACCAGCCCGAGGGCAGCCCTCCCCCTGGGGACACTCCGCTGCTCGAGGTGCGCGATGCGATCCGCGACTATCCCGTGGCCCGCACCCGCCTGTTTCACCGCCCCGCCCCGTTCCGCGCGGTCGACGGCGTCAGCTTCGACATCGCGCGCGGCGAAAGCGTTGGGCTGGTGGGTGAATCGGGCTGCGGCAAGTCCACTCTGACCCGCGCGATCCTGGGGCTCGATCCGCTTCAGGGCGGCGAAATCCGTCTGGACGGGCAAGCGGTTCGCGCCGGCGAACGCATGCCCGCAAGTCTGCGGCGCAAGATGAACGTGGTCTTCCAGGACCCTTACGGCAGCTTCAACCCCCGCCACCGCGTCGGCAGGCTGATCGCGGAACCCTTTCACCTCACGGGCCGCCCGCCGGATGCCGAGGCCCGGATCGCCGAGGCGCTCAAATCGGTCGGCTTGTCCCCCGACGACCGGCACAAGTTCATCCACGAATTCTCGGGCGGCCAGCGCCAGCGCATCGCCATCGCCCGGGCGCTCATCACGAAACCCGACCTCATCGTGCTGGACGAGGCGGTTTCGGCACTGGACGTGCGGGTGCGGGCGCAAATCCTCGACCTGCTGGCCGACCTGCGCACGCGCTTCGCCCTCGCCTACCTCTTCATCAGCCACGATCTGCACGTGGTGCGCGCGATAACCGACCGGGTTCTGGTGATGCGGGCGGGGCAGATCGTCGAGGAAGGCCCCACCGAAAAGGTGCTGCGCGCACCCGCCCATCCCTATACCAAGGAGTTGATGGCCGCCGCGCCCGAGTTGAAGGTGCCCGTATGACGACCGATATCCTTCCTGATCTATGGTTTCCCACCGACCGCTGCTTCATCGGCGGGCACTGGACCCCGCCCGTGGGCGGCGAAAGCCTGCCCGTCGAGAACCCATCGACCGGCGCGGAAATCGGCCGGATCGCCAGGGGACAAGCCTCCGATATCGACGCAGCAGTCGCGGCCGCCGAGCAAGCCCGCCGGGGCGCCTGGGGCCGGGCGACCGCAACCGAACGCGGCCGGGTGCTGGCCCGGATCGGGCAGTTCGTGCGGGGGCGCGCCGATGAACTGGCGGGACTCGAGGCCACCGACGTGGGCAAGCCGCTCACCCAGGCCCGCGCCGACGCGATGGCGCTGGCCCGCTACATGGAATTCTACGGCGGTGCGGCCGACAAGGTGATGGGCCAGACCATCCCCTATCTCGACGGCTACACCGTCTACACCTTGCGCGAACCGCACGGGGTGACCGGCCACATCATCCCGTGGAACTACCCGATGCAGATCATCGGCCGCTCGGTCGGCGCGGCGCTGGCGATGGGCAATGCCGTGGTGCTGAAACCCGCCGAGGAAGCCTGCCTGACCGCGCTGGCCTTCGCCAAGCTGGCCGAAGAGGCAGGCCTGCCACCTGGCGCGCTGAACGTGGTACCGGGCCTCGGCGAAGAGGCGGGCGCGGCGCTGACGGCGCATCCGGGCGTCAACCATATCAGCTTCACCGGGTCGCTCGCGGTCGGGCGGCTGGTGCAGGCGGCGGCCGCGCAGAATGTGGTGCCGGTCACGCTGGAACTGGGCGGCAAGTCGCCCCAGCTGGTCTTTGCCGATGCCGACCTCGACGCCGCCCTGCCCTTCCTGGTCAACGCCGGTATCCAGAACGCGGGGCAAACCTGCTCGGCGTCATCACGCATCCTGGTCCAGCGCCCCGTCTATGATCAGGTGCTGGCCCGCATGGCCGAGGGTTACCGCGCGCTGAGGGTCGGCCCGGCGCTGGACGACCTGAACGTGGGGCCGCTGATCTCGGCCCGCCAGAAAGAGATCGTCGAGGGATTTCTTGCCGAGGGCGCGGACCTGGACACCGCCGCCCAGGGCACGATCATCGGAACCGCGCCCGCGGGCGGCCACTACGTCGCGCCGCGCCTGCTGGCGGGTGTGCCGCCGGTGCACCGGCTGGCGCAGGAAGAGATCTTCGGCCCGGTACAGATCCTGATCCCCTTCGAGGACGAGGACGAGGCCACCGAAATCGCCAACGGCACGGGCTATGGCCTGGTTGCCTCGGTCTGGTCGCGCGACGGCGGGCGGCAGATGCGGCTGGCACGCCGCTTGCGGGCCGGGCAGGTGTTCCTCAACAACTACGGCGCGGGCGGCGGGGTGGAACTGCCCTTCGGCGGCACCGGGTTGTCGGGCCATGGCCGCGAAAAGGGGTTCGAGGCGCTTTACGGGTTTTCCACGGTCAAGACGGTGGCGGCGCGGCATGGATAAGACGGTGACGATGGCCCCGACCCGGCCCGGCATAGGGAGCCTTGCGACGGCCGACCTTGGCGACACGCCGTTGCGGCGGGCCGATATCGTGCCGCCCGATGACGGGCAAACGGCGCCGGATCCGCGTTATGACCGCACCACGTTATGGTATGACGCGTTCTGGGATGCCGGGCGGATCACCATGGTGGCCCCGCCGCTGTTGAACCTGCGCAAGGCGTTGCGGCACGCAGAGATCCGCGTCGACGGAACGCCCGCCCGGCCCCGGTTCCGCACCCGCCGCGCCCGGCACGAGATCCTCGATCTGCCCGCCCCCCGACAGGCCAGCCGGATCGAGATCGAAGGCTCCGACTGGCGGATCGAGACCGGTATCAGCCAGGCGAACCGCGCCGCCTTTGCCGGGCGCAACGTGATCGTGACGATCTCGCGCGACAACGATCTGGATTGGATCGGCGATTTCGCCCGCTACCACCGCAAGACCCAATGCGCCGAGGCGATCCTGTTCATCGACAACGGCTCGACCCGCTATCGCCCGGACGAGATCGCCGATGTGCTGGGCGCGGCGGGGCTGGGCGGGCTGGTGGTGCCGGCCCCCCTGCCCTATGGCCCGATGCTGAAACACGGGGCGCACCGGCACGCGGCCAAGTTCTTGCGCACGTCGATGCTGAACCTCGCGCGGCTGCGGTTCCTGGCCACCGCGCGCGCGGTTCTCAACATCGACATCGACGAACTGGTCTGGTCCGAGGGGCAAAGCGTGTTCGATATGGCCGTTCGCAACCCGCTGGGCATCGCGGCCTTCGACGGCTGGTGGCGCCTGCCGGGGCAGGCGGACACCCCGCCGCTGCGCCATGGAGACCATGTCTGGCACAACGATCAGGACCGCCCCTGCCCCTTGAAATATGCCGTCGCGCCGGGGCGGCCAGCCGGGCAGATGAACTGGGACGTGCACCGGGTGGGGCCGCCCGCGCTGCGGCGGTTCTGGCTGCGCAAGGACGCGGGCTATTGGCATTGCGCCGGGATCAATACCGGGTGGAAATACACCGAACGGCTGGACCGTGTGGGCGCGCATCGCGACGCGCGGATGGCCGCGCAGATCGCGGCGGCCCTCGGGCCGTAACGGCGGCGGATCAGGGGAGGATGCGGCGATGAGATTGGCGAACAGGACGGCGATCGTGACCGGCGGCGGCTCGGGTTTCGGCGCGGGGATCGCGCGCAAGTTCGCGGCCGAGGGCGCGCGGGTCATGGTGGCCGATATCAACGCCGAGGCCGCGGCGGCCGTCGCAACGGAGGTGGGCGGGATCGCCCAGGCGGTGGACGTGGCCGACGACGCCTCGGTCGGGGCCATGGCGCGGGCGGCGCTGGAGGCATTCGGGCGGCTCGACATCCTGGTGAACAATGCCGGAGTCACGCACCTTCCGAAACCGATGGAGGATGTCACGGAAGCGGAGTTCGACCGGGTTCTGGCGGTCAACGCCAAGTCCGTCTTCCTGACCGCGCGCCACCTTGTGCCGCAGTTCAAGGCCAACGGCGCAGGCGCGATCCTGAACGTGGCCTCGACCGCGGGGCTGTCGCCCCGGCCGCGGCTGAACTGGTACAACGCGTCCAAGGGCTGGATGATCACCGCGACCAAGACGATGGCGGTGGAACTGGCGCCGGCGGGGGTGCGGGTGAACGCGCTGTGTCCGGTGGCAGGCGAGACGCCGTTGCTGAAGAGTTTCCTGGGCGAGGACACGCCCGAGATGCGGGCGAAGTTCCTGGCGACGATCCCGCTGGGCCGGTTTTCCACGCCCGAGGACATGGGCAACGCGGCCTGTTTCCTGTGTTCGGACGAGGCGTCGATGATCACCGGCGTCGCGATTGAGGTGGATGGCGGGCGCTGTATCTGAGGGGAGCGGGGCGCTGCCCCCGTTGCCGCGGGCGAGGCGACTCCCCCGGGGTATTGGGACCAAGAAGGAGGATTGGCACATGCGGCCGGGGCCGAGGAACCTGATCACCGATGTGGCCGGGCTGAAGGTCGGGCAGGCGCATGATGCGCGGGTCAAGACCGGGGTCAGCGTTCTGGTCGGCGCGGCGCCCTTCGTCGCCGGCGTCCACGTGATGGGCGGGGCACCCGGCACGCGCGAGACGGACCTGCTGGCGCCCGACCGGCTGGTGCAGGAGGTGGACGCGCTGGTGCTGGCGGGGGGCTCGGCCTTCGGGCTGGATGCGGCCTCGGGTGTGGCGGACGGTTTGCGCGCGATGGGGCGCGGGTTCGAGGTGGGGGGCCAGCGCGTGCCCATCGTGCCCGGCGCGATCCTGTTCGATCTGCTGAATGGCGGCGACAAGGATTGGGACGATAACCCCTACAAAAAGCTGGGAAATTACGCTCTGGGCGCCGCTGCGGAGGCGTTTACCCTGGGCAGCGCGGGGGCCGGGTTCGGGGCGACGACGGCGGACCTGAAGGGGGGGCTGGGCTCGGCCTCGGTGGTGTTGGAGAGCGGGATCACGGTCGGCGCGCTGGTCGCGGTGAACGCGGTCGGCTCGGCGGTGATGGGGGGCGGGCCGGAATTCTGGGCCGCACCGTTCGAAATCGGCAATGAATTCGGGGGCTTGGGGGTCGGCCGGCAGAACCCGGCGGCGGTTCCGCCGACCAAGCTGACAGGGCAGGCCACGACCATCGCCATCGTGGCGACCGACGCCGCCCTGACTCAGGCGCAGGCGACGCGGTTGGCCGTCGCCGCCCATGACGGGATCGCGCGGGCGCTGGTGCCGAGCCACACGCCGTTCGACGGCGACCTGGTCTTTGCCGCGGCAACCGGGGCGCGCCCGCTGGGCGATGGGGAGCTGGAACCGCTGCTGCTGGGGCATGCCGCAAGCTTTTGTTTGGCAAGGGCAATTGCGCGCGGCGTGTATCACGCGACGCCCGCCGACAACGACCCACTGCCCTGTTGGCAGGCGCGGTTTGGCCGCGTTTGAGAGGCACGGGCCGCGGTGCTAGGCTGGCCGCGACCGACCCAAGGAGGACGCCCCATGAAACGCCTGACCCTTGCCGCCCTGATCGCCCTGGCCGCGCCCGCGGCACTGGCCGACGACGTGACCGACACGCTGCAAAGCGCCATCGAGGCCTATGAATCGGGCGACGTGAAATACGCCCTGGAAGAGATCGCCTATGCCCAGCAACTGTTGCAGGCGATGAAGGCCGAGGGGTTGACCGCGTTCCTGCCCTCGGCGCCGAACGGCTGGACGCGCGAGATCATAACCGATGTCAATCAAGGGCTTGCCATGATGGGCGGCGGCACCGGGGCCGAGGCGACCTATGCCGGGGACGGGCAGAGTTTCACCGTCACGCTGATGGCCGACAACCCGATGGTGGCGGCCATGGCGGCGATGTTCGGCAACCCGATGCTGATGGGCGCGGCGGGCGAGGTGGTGCGCGTGGGGCGACAGAAATATGTCGACCAGGACGGCGAAATGACCACGCTGGTGGACAACCGGATCCTGGTGCAGGCCAGCGGGGCGGGGCGCGAGATCATGCTGCCGGTGCTGGAGGCGATCGACTATGACGGGCTGTCGGGATTCGGCCGGTAGGGCCGGAATCCGCGATATGAATCGCATATGAATTCCATATGA
>JBNGDM010000016.1:0-22381 GCA_049975105.1 Rhodovulum sp.
GGCGTCGCCCTGCACGCCAAGCCCGCGGTGGCCGCCGAATGCGACCTGCGGATCAACCACGGCGATCTGACGGCCCTGCTTTACCTGCAGGGCTATGCGCGCGCGGATTTCGCCGCCTGACGGCGGGCGCGCGGGGCTGCCCTCCGGTTGGGGTGAAACTTCGGCCTCGGCCGGCTCTTTTTCTTGGGTGAAATACTCCGGGGGGCGCGGGGGGCAGCGCCCCCCGCCCGGGTCGACTTGGCGAAGCCAAGGCGAAACCCGGCAAGCGCGGGACATCCGCCCCGGATACGCTCAGTCCTCGGGCGCGACGCGGCCGCGCAGGCTCTTGATTTCGCCGCGTTCCTTCTTGGCCTTGATCCGCCGTTTCTTCGCGCCAAGCGTCGGCCGCGTCGGCACGCGCCGTTTCGGCTTTTCCAGCGCCTTTCGGATCAGGTTGGCCATCCTTTCGCGGGCGATCTCGCGGTTGCGGGCCTGGCTGCGGGTGTCCTCGACCCGGATCAGCACCGCGCCGCTTTCGGTCCAGCGCCGCCCCGCCAGCCGCTTCAGCCGCGCCTTGACGGCATCGGGCAGGTTGGGCGAGCGTGCCGCCTCGAAGCGCAGGTCCACCGCCGTCGAGACCTTGTTGACGTTCTGACCGCCGGGGCCGGACGACCGGGAAAACACCTCGGTCAGTTCCCAGTCCTCGATGGCGATTTCGTCGGTGATGCGCAGCATGGGGCCATGGTGGGCCAGGGGTCCGGAAATGGAAAGGGCCGCCCGGTGAAAGGCGGCCCCGAGAGCTACGGAGATGGGCCGGTTAGAGCAATGGGCCCAATCGGAAGTGTTCGGTCCTTGGGGCTGCCCTCAGACCACGGCCCTCCCGACTGTTCCAACCTCGTTCTCCAATATCACTCTAGACACTGGACCACCTCCTTTCTGCTGTTGCCGTCAGGGGTAGCGTGCCACAGATTTGGTATATGTCCAGTTAAATTACGCAACCTGTGCCGTTAGCCGCCCAACAATAAGGCGGAACGGAACCAGCGCGATCAAGGCGAGGGCAAGTTTTACACTCCAGTCCGCCACGGCCAGCGAAACCCAGAGCGGCACGACCGGCCCAAGCCCCAGAAGGGGCAGCGCTTCATTCGCCCAGGAGACGTCATTGCCGGGCTCGATGAAGGCGAGCGTACCCGAGAAGGCAACGGTGAAGAACAGCGCGGTATCGACGGTCGACCCGATCAGCGTCGAGGCCAGCGGCGCGCGCCACCAGCGCCCCTGGCGCAGCCGGTCGAACACGGCTACGTCCAGAAGTTGCGCGGTCAGGAAGGCCAGCCCCGAGCCCAGCGCGATGCGCCAGGTGACCAGCGGGCCGAACTCGCCCATGATCTGGGTTCCGATGAACGAACAGACCACGCCCACGACGAAGCCGGCGAACACCACCCGGCGCGCGGGCCCCGGCCCGTACACACGGTTCATCACATCGGTGACGAGAAAGGCCAGCGGATAGGTGAAGGCGCCCCAGGTCAGCCATTGGCCGAACAGGAACTGCACGAGGATATTCGAGGCCACCACGATGGCGGCCATGGCAAGAATGCCGGAGATCAGGCGGGTCATGGACTCGGTTTCCGTTTTGGCAAGGTTGCGGAGACTTGGCCCGCCGAAACTTGACGGACGCGGCTTCCTAACTGTCGCCGGGCGTTCTGACAACCCGGTACTCGACCATCTGGTTGCGCTGGAGGGCAAGGCCGTTGTCATCGGTGATCATGGTCAGGCGGATCGCGCCCGCACCGTCGCGCCAGACCGAAATCCCCTCCAGGTTGCCGTGTCGGCCCAGCGGGGTTTCGAGCAGGGTCTCCTCCTTCGTCGCGCCGTCCGGGCCGAAGACGAAGCGCCGTACGCGGCTGCGGAACCCGATGGGCGCAACCACCGCGCGTTCCAAAAGGTAGAAACGGCCGTCCGGCCCGAAATCGGCGCCCACCGGGCGAAACCGGCCGCGCGCGGGCAGGGTGAAGTCCACGGTCCAGGGGATGTCCGTATACCGGTCGAGGGGTGTTCCGTCCTTCCGGAGGCGTTCCGGCGGTACCTGGAAGCGAAGCACCGGGATGCCACCGTCCATCACCAGGGTTTCGGGCAGGGCATACAGCGCACCGTCCGGACCCAGAGCAAGTGCCTCCATCCCGCTGTTGGGCCCAAACCCCGCGATGTCTGGGCGGTCGGGCATCCAGATGGCCGGGCTCTGCAGATCCCGCCAGAGTCGCACGCGGTGATATATCTCGAATGATACGAAGACGCGGCCGTCCGGCGCGATGGCCAGCCCCTCGGCGTCGCGTTGGTGCCCGGCCATCCAGTCGCCAGACAGGTTGCGCATGCGGATCGGCGGCGGATCGACCGAGAACGCTGATGGGGCGCCCTCTGTGCGCAGGATATGCCCGCGCAAGAACCAGCCGTCATCGGAGACGGCCAGGACCTGCGTTCCGTCCGCCGAGACCTCGATGCCGGACAGCCCCCTCGATGCCTCGGTCTTGGCAATGCCAAGCGTGGCCACATGCACGGCCTCGTCCGCAGCGGCCCCTGTCGGAATGCAAAGAGCGCAGAGGAGTGCCGCGCTCAGTCGGAGGCGAGAACGCGGCGGCACTGCGAGGGAAGGTCCGCCATGGTGTAATCGCGGGGGTGCCGCCTCTTTGGGGCGGGTTTTGCCTTCTTGCGCGGCGCCACTTTGGGCGGATCGAGATAATCGGTCACCCACCATGTCAGCGTCTCGTCGCATCCGTCCCCGCCTTTCGACAGATCCGCTACCGTGGGCCGCTGGGTTTCGCAATGGCGGTCGCCGCGCGGGCATTTCAGCCGCACGTGGAAGTGATAGTGATGCCCGTAGAGTGGGCGGATCTTTTGCAGCCAGGCGCGGTCGGATCGTGTCGCGCGTTTGCACATCTCGATCTTGACCGGCGGTGTGACGAAAATGCGGTCTACGGCCGGGTCAATTGCCGCTGCGCGCAGGATCGCAGCATGGGACCGGGTGAAGTTGCCGTTCACCCGCCTTTGGTCTTTGCTGCGCACCGAGATCGAGGACAGTTTCTCGCGTTCCGACCTGCTGAGGTTCAGTCGCTTGGGCGGCAGCATCCAGATATCGACGTCGAGTCCGATCTGGTGCGAGGCATGCCCCGAGGTCATCGGCCCGCCGCGGGGTTGGCTGATATCGCCGATATAAAGGCCTTTCCAGCCATGGCGGGTCGCCTCTGCACTTAGCCGCTGGATAAACGCTATGGTTTCCGGGTGGCCCCAGTTTCGGTTGCGCGACAGCCGCATTGCCTGCCAGGTCGGCCCGGATTCGGGCAGTTGCACAAGCCCGGCCGCGCAGCCCTTGGCATAGCTGCCGATTGCGGCAGGTGGCTGGTTCGAGGCGTCGCGCTTGGCGCCGAACAGCGCGTTCGCCTTGGTCTCGGCCCAGCCCGGCGCCGCCAGCGCCAGCCCCAGTATAAGCCCGATCAGGAAGCGTGCCATCTGTCCTCCGGTTCGCCGTCCGCCCGAACGAAGGCTAGCAGAAACAGCCCGATCAGGAAAAGCACAACCAGGGGTGTAATGCCCGCTTGCTGGTTTCCGGTGATATCGGTCGCGATCCCGATCGACAGCGGCGCAAGGAAGGAGGTCGCCTTGCCGGCCAGCGCGTAGAGGCCGAAGCTTTCGGTGATGCGGGCAGGATTGGCCTGGCGCACCATCATGGTGCGGCTGGCCGTTTGCAGCGCACCGCCCGCCGCGCCGATGGTCGCCCCAAGCACGTAGAAGGCGATGTCGGGCAGGGTCGAGCCCGACGGCACGGCCATGCCGAACAGGCTGTCGCGCGAGACGAAGATCACGCCGATGCCGACCAGCGTCAGCAGCACCACGCAGACCACGATCACCGGCTTCGGCCCGTAGCGGTAATCGGCAAGCCCCCCCACCCAGGAGAACACCGCCCCCGAGATCACCGCGAGGATGCCGAAAATGCCGACATCGACCACCGACCAGCCCAGCACGCCCGCCGCGTAGATGCCGCCGAAGACATACATCCCGTTCAGCGCGTCGCGGTAGAACATCGAGGACAGCAGGTAGGACATCAGGCTGGGCGTACGGGGCAGGCGGGCCAGCGTCGCGCGCAATTCGGGCAGGCAGGTGGCCAGCGCAACGCGCACAGTTGCGACGGGCGGCGAGGTGGGCACCCGCGCCCACAGGAAGAACGGGATCATGAACAACGCGTACCACAGCGCCACGAACGGCCCGACGAAACGCGTGCCCTCGCGCGTGGCGGGATCCAGCCCCAGCGCCGGTTCGCGCCCGATCAGCGTGGTGCCGGCGGCATTCTCGGCAAACAGCGTCAGCATCGCGACAAGCGCGATCAGCCCGCCGACATAGCCGAAGGCCCAGCCGGTGCCGGAAATCCGGCCCAACTGGTCGCGCGGCCCCAGGTCGGGCAGCATCGCGTTGGTAAAGATCGTCGCGAATTCCAGCCCCACCAGCCCCAGCCCGAACAGGAACAGGATGAGGGGCAGGCTGAACGCCTCGGGGTGCGCCAGCCACAGCCCCGATGCGCCGGCCACGTAGCAGGCGGAAAACAGCACGATCCACAGCATCCGGTGGCCGCTTTTGTCGGCGACGGCGCCAAGGATGGGTGCCAGCAGGGCGATCACGATGCCGGCCGCGCCCACGCCATAGCCCCAGGCCGCCTGGGCGGCGGTGCCGTCGCCCAGCAAGTCCTTGACATAGGGCGCGAAGATGAAGGTCAGCAGAAGCGTGGCATAGGGTTGCGCGGCCCAGTCGAAGAACCACCAGCCCCAGATGCGCCGCCTTGCCGATCCCGTCATGCCGCCTGCCCGTTCCTGCAACCGACGGCATAAGACAGGCGTTTCGACACGCGCGCAACCGCGCAGTTGACCTTTCGTCAATCAGTCGGTCATCGGCGGCCACGGGCGGTGCGCCTCGGCGGCGATCCATTCCCGGACCCAGCCCGGCAGCGGCGGCGAGGCCACGTCCAGACCCATCGCCGCCATCACGCGGGCGGGCGCCACGATGCCGTTCGCATCCGTCACCGCAGAGCGGTACAGCGCATGGTTCGCGCACTCGCCGTTCCGCCACATCGCCTGCTCGATATAGATGAACCGATCGTCCCAGCCGACGCAACGCGAGCGGATTTCGAACCGGTGGAACATCCGCACCCGCCGGCGATAGCGCACGGTAACGCCCGCCATCGTCAGCCCCCAACGCTGGGCCTTCAACGCCGCGATCAGCCCGACGCGCTTGGCCAAGGGCAGTCGCCCCAGGTCCAGAAGCGTCAGCGTGCGCCCGTTGTTCAGTTCCATCCAGATGTCCAGGTCCCAGGGCCAGCAGATGTGCCGCGACACGTGGGTTCCGGTCAGCGGCAGCGGGGCCGCGTTGCGGTGGACGTGGAATTCCTTGGCGAGGCGCAGGAAGGGATACATCGGCGGGCTCCGGTGGACGCGCTGCGCTGGGTCGCGCGGGCCGGGCGGATCGTCAAGGGGAAACGCTGCGGAAAGGCGGTTGCGCGCGGCGGCCGGGCGGCTTACCTCTCGGGGAACGCTCCCGATCTGGAAAGTCCCCGACATGATGGCAATCTTTGGTGTGCTGGACCTTATCCTGGACGTCGTGTTCTTCATCATGGTCGTCCACATCATCCTGAGCTGGCTGATCTCGTTCCAGGTGTTGAACACGCGCCAGCCCATGGTGATGCAGATCTGGGACGGGCTGTCCCGCCTGCTGGAGCCGATCTACAGCCCGATCCGGCGCATGCTGCCGAACACCGGCGCGCTGGACCTGGCGCCGCTGGTGGTCTTCGTGATCGTGATCGCGCTGCGCGACATCATCCTGCCTTCGGTCGCGATGAACTTTTATTAAGCCGTCGCGCCGCGGGCTTGTCCGTTCGTCCCCGCTGTGGGATGGTCCGTCGAAATCCGAGCAGTTCTTCCATCTCACGGGGACCATGGCCGCCGCGCAGGACCTTCTGTCGACCGTTTTCGGATTCGATGCCTTCCGGCCCGGCCAGGAAGAAATCGTCTCGGCCGTCGCCGCCGGCCGCAACACGCTGGCCATCATGCCGACGGGCGGGGGCAAATCGCTGTGCTTCCAACTGCCCGCGCTGATGCGCGACGGTGTGACGGTGGTGATCTCGCCGCTGATCGCGCTGATGCGCGACCAGGTGCGCGGGCTGACCGAAGCGGGCGTCGCGGCGGGCGCGCTGACCTCGGGCAATACCGACGAGGAAACCCGCGACGTGTTCGCCGCGCTCGATGCCGGCACGCTGAAACTGCTGTACATGGCGCCCGAGCGGCTGGCCTCGGGCGGCACGCTGACCCTGTTGCGGCGGATCGGCGTGGGACTGATCGCCGTGGACGAGGCCCACTGCGTCAGCCAATGGGGCCATGATTTCCGCCCCGATTACCTGCGTATCGGTGATCTGCGGCGTGCGTTGAACGTGCCCCTTGCGGCCTTTACCGCCACCGCTGACGCCGAGACACGCGAGGAAATCGTCGCGCGGCTGTTCGACGGTGTCGCGCCCGAGACCTTTCTGCGGGGGTTCGACCGGCCGAACATCCATCTGGCCTTTGCCCCCAAGGACAAGCCGCGCCAGCAGATCCTGAATTTCGCCGCCGCGCGCCGTGGCCAGTCCGGTATCGTCTACTGCGCGACGCGGGCCAAGACCGAGACGCTGGCCGCCGCGCTGACGGAGGCGGGGCACACCGCCTGTGCCTATCACGGTGGCATGGAGGCCGGCCCCCGCCGGGACGTCGAGGCGCGGTTCCAACAGGAGGACGGGCTGATCGTTGTGGCGACGGTCGCCTTCGGCATGGGCGTGGACAAACCCGATATCCGCTGGGTCGCCCATGCCGACCTGCCCAAGTCGATCGAGGCCTATTACCAGGAAATCGGGCGGGCGGGCCGCGACGGTGCCCCGGCCGAGACGCTGACGCTGTATGGCGCCGACGACATCCGGCTGCGCCGTGCCCAGATCGACGAAAGCCCCGCGCCGTCCGAACGCCGGGCCGCCGATCACGCGCGGCTGAACGCGCTTTTGGGCCTGGCCGAGGCGCCGGGGTGCCGGCGGCAGGCTCTGCTTGGCTATTTCGGCGAGGCCGTGCCCGAACCTTGCGGCCACTGCGATCTGTGCGACCGCCCGCCCGACCGGTTCGATGGCACCGAGGCGGTGCGAAAGGCACTTTCGGCGATGCTGCGGACGGGTGAAAGCTTTGGCACGGGGCACTTGGTCGACATCCTGACCGGCACCGCCACCGAAAAGGTGCGCGCGCGTGGGCACGACAGCTTGCCGACCTTCGGCGTGGGGCGCGAATTCGACCGCCGCGGCTGGCAGGCGGTGTTTCGCCAAATGATGGGCCGCGACCTGGTGCGCCCCGACCCCGAGCGCCACGGTGCGTTGCGCATGATGGAGGCCGCGCGGCCCATCCTGAAGGGCGAGGCGACGATCGAACTGCGCCGCGACACGATCGCCGCGGCGACGGCGCGCCCGGCGGTCAAGGCGTTGGTTTCGGACGAGGACGCGCCGCTGTTGTCCGCGCTGAAGGCCAAGCGCCGGGCCCTGGCCGAAGCCGCCCGCGTACCGGCCTATATCATCTTCACCGACCGCACGCTGATCGAGATGGCCGAGACGCGGCCCGCCACGCTGGACGAGATGGCGCGGATCGGCGGCGTGGGGGCGAGCAAGCTGGAACGGTACGGCGCGGCCTTTCTAGAGGTCATCAGCGGCGCGGCAGAGATGCCGCACCCTGCGCGACGGCGGCTTGCGGGCCGCCCGTCGGGCGATCTGTTCGACCGGCTGATGGATGTGCAGGCGCGTCTGGCCCGGGGCGAGGACGGGTGCGGCAAGCCTCTGTCCTGTTCGACGTCGCTGGTGGCCAAGCTGGCGGAGACGCGCCCGCGCGACATGGTCACCCTCACGCGCCTGCTGGGCGAACGCCGCGCCGACCGGTTTGGGCAGGCCTTCCTGGAGGTCCTGGCCGAGGGCTGAGGCTGGACGCCCCGGCCCGGTCTGCTATCTGTCGCCCCGACCGTCAGCAAAGGGGGACCCATGCTCGTTGTCATCTCGCCCGCGAAACGCCTCGACCTTGATCCGGTAGAGGGCGTGACGCCCACCGCGCCCGCCTTTCAGGACGATGCGGTCTACCTGGCCGGAGTAGCGCGCGACCTCAGCCCCGCGGACCTGTCCGGGCTGATGGGCATCAGCGACACGCTGGCCAAGCTGAATGCCGAGAGGTTCCGTGATTTCGCCGCCGAACCGTGCCCCGACGCGGTCAAGCCCGCAGCGCTCGCCTTTGCGGGCGACACCTATGCCGGGCTCGAGGCGGGGTCGCTGGATGAAGACGACCTAGCGTTCGCGCAGGATCATCTGCGCATCCTGTCCGGGCTTTATGGCCTGTTGCGCCCGCTGGACGCGATCCAGCCCTACCGGCTGGAAATGGGATCCAAGCTGAAGACCGAGAAGGGCGAAAACCTCTATGAGTATTGGGGCGAGCGGCTGGCCGTCGCGCTGAACGCGGCGGCGGCCGCGGCAGGGACGGACGTGTTGGTCAATTGTGCGAGCCAGGAATATTTCGGCGCGGTCGCGCCGGACGCCCTGAAACTGCGGGTCATCACGCCGGTCTTCTTCGAGGAACGGCCGAGCGGGCCCAAGATCGTAAGCTTCTTCGCCAAAAAGGCGCGGGGTGCGATGGCGCGCTTCATCGTCGAGCGGCGGCTGACCGACCCGGACAGCCTCGCCGATTTCGATACGGGCGGCTATCGCTACATCCGCGACATGTCGGAACCCGACCGGCCGGTTTTTCTGCGCGGCGGGGACGAGGACTGAGCACCGCCCCCTAGATCGCACGCAGCCGCGGCGTGGATGTCTCGTTCGCGTCGGGAACCTCGCTATCGGCCGGGTCGGATTCGGCCGTGGCCTCCTCCGGCTGTGGATAGAGCGGCGTGCAGTCCGCTGGATGGTACCTTTCGATCGAGGCCAGGATGTCGGTCTTGCGCAGGGGTTTCGTGAGGCAGGCGTCCAGCCCCGCGGCCAGGATATCCTCGGCGTCGCCCTGCAGCGCATGTGCGGTCAGCGCAACGATCGGCACCGGCGGGTCGCCGTTGTCCGCTTCTATCCGGCGAATTTCCCCGGTGGCCTGCTTGCCGTCGCATTCGGGCATCGAGATATCCATGAAGATCAGGTCGGGCCGTTCCTCCAGAAAGGCGGCGACCGCCTCGTTGCCATCCGCGGCAAACCGTATCTCGAGATCGAGAGACGAGACCATCTTGTTCAGCACCAGCCGGTTCGTGCGGTTGTCCTCGGCGGCGAGCACGCGCATCGGGCGCCGGGCCACGGGGGCCGCGTCGCCGGTGTCGGGGGGCTCGGCGGCGGCGTGCGTCAGGGTCGAGATCGCTTCGTAGAGGGCACGTCGCAGGACCGGTTTCTGCAGCACAAGGTCGATGCCCGCTTCGGCGTTCTCGCCGGTATTTCCAAGGCAGGCCGGGTTCGAGGTCAGCATCAGGATCGGCCCGCCGTACCCTTCCGCGCGCAATGCCTTCGAGAAGGCGTATCCATCCATTCCCGGCATACGGTGATCGGTGACCACCAGATCGGCCTGACCGGCCTCGCCCAGCGCGGTCTGGGCGGTGACGTGACAGGTCACTTCGAGGCCCAGCTGCGACAGTTGACGTTCCAGGATCGTCCGGTTGACCTCTTGGTCGTCGACCACCAGAACATGGCGCACCGACGCCGTTTCGGGCGCGGGCAGCGTCTCGTGCGGCTCGGCGACCGGAAGCGGCAGGCGGAAGCCGAAACAGGATCCTTCCCCCTTTTCCGATTCCAGCCAGATCTCGCCCCCCATCATCTCGATCAGGCGCTTGGTGATTGCCAGGCCCAGCCCGGTGCCCTCGAACTTGCGGTTCTGCTGGTCCTCGACCTGGTTGAACTCGCCGAAGATATGCTCCTGCATGTAGCTGTCTATGCCGATGCCGGTATCTTCGACGGTGATGTGGACCTGCTGAAGCGCATCATCCTCGGCCTCGAAGCCGACGACCCTGATCAGGACGTGGCCCTCGGCGGTGAACTTGACGGCGTTGCCGATCAGGTTGGTCAGCACCTGACGGATGCGACCGCGATCGCCAGTGAACCGGGTGGGCAGGAACATGTCGTAATCGATCAGCACGTCGAGATGCTTGTCGCGGGCGGGGGCCTGCAGCAGCATGACGATCTCGTAGATCGTGCGTTCCAGATCGAACGGTTCGGAATGAAGCTGCAGCTTGTCGGCCTCGATCTTGGAATAGTCGAGGACGTCGTTCAGCAGCCCCAGAAGCGCCTCGCCCGATTCCTTGATGGTGTGCGCGTAAAGGCGTTGTTCCTCACTCAGCGTGGTTTCGCACAAGAGTTCCGCCATGCCGACCACGCCGTTCATCGGCGTTCGCAGCTCATGGCTCATGTTGGCGAGGAAGGCGGACTTCGCGCGGTTGGCGGCCTCGGCGGCGACGCGGGACCGCTCAAGCGCCTCTTGCTGGCGTTTCTGTTCGGTGATGTCGACGCGCAGGCCCACGAGGCCGCCATCGGGGGTGCGTTCCTCAAGGATGCGCAGCCAGCGGCCATCGGCGAGGTGTTGCTCGATCATGCCCTCGGGATTGTGGTGGCGGTTCATCCGTTCCGTCAGCCAGTCCTCCTCGCGGCCCACCGCCTCGGGGTACTGGCCATTTTCCAGGCCGAACTTGAGGATGTCCTCGAACCGGTTGCCGGGCTCCATGATCGGCGCGCTTTCCGCGTAGAAATCGCGGTAGCGATCATTGCACATCACCAGCCGGTCGTCATGGTCATACAGCACGAACCCGTCCGGGATCGCCTCGACCGCGGCCCACATGCGCATCATCTCGGTGATATTGACCGATAGGCACACCATGTCGCCCGAGGGCGTGCGCTGGTCCAACAGCTTGATATAGTCCCCCGACCACAGCCGGATCACCCGCGATGGCACCGGATCCTGGTGCCAGCGGGTCAGCATCTCTTCGATCCAGCCCAGCGCGTCGCGCTCGCCGATATCGACGATGCCTTCCTCGACGGTCAGCCGCACGACTTCGTCGTAGCGCACTCCGGGGACGACCGCCTCGAGGCCATCGAACACCGACAGGTAGGCGCGGTTGGCAATCACCAGCCGATCCTGGGCGTCGAACAGGGCAAAGCCGTCGCGTACGGTTTCCAGAGAATCCCAAAGGCGCTGCTTGGCGACATCGGCCTCCTGCGAGACCTCGGCGAGTTCGGACAGCACCTCGGAATTGCGGCCGCGCAGTTCCTCGGCCGTCTGGCGGCTCTCGATGATTTCCTCGGACAGGTGGCGCGCGTGCTGGGCGAGGCGGCGATTGGCTTCGAACAACTCACGGCTTTTCTGGTCCAGCAGCCGTTCCGCCGCCAGTCGCTTGCGCCGTTCGTTCGCCAGTTTTTCGGTCACGTCCATACGCGGATTCTCCACGGGGTTTGACGCAGTTTGGACAAAGCAAGGTGAACAGGCGATTAACGCTTGCCGGTGAAACGGGGATTGGCCGGGGTGTGTACCCCCAGTAGGCGCCCCGATGGACGGGCGTTCGGCCCCGCCGGGGCCGCGACGCCGCGTTCAATGGCACGCGCACCGGTCTCTTGCCTGCGCAACGCCGAAACCGCGCCAAGAGGTGCGCCACCCCTAGGCTTGGCCCCGAAAGGGGCTTCCTTTGGATCACGCCGCCGAAAGCCGTTCCAGTGCCAGCGCGATGCCCTGACCGCCACCGATACACATCGTCACCAGCGCGTATCGGCTACCGGTCCGCTCAAGTTCATACAAGGCCTTGACGGTGATGATCGCGCCGGTTGCGCCCACCGGATGGCCCAGGGCGATCGCCCCGCCATTGGGGTTCACGCGGGCCGGGTCGAGACCCAGGGCGCGGTTGACCGCGATCGCCTGGGCCGCAAACGCCTCGTTGCTTTCGATCACGTCGAACTGGTCGATCGAAAGACCGGTTCTGGCCAGCAAGGCCTCGACCGCCGGCACGGGCCCGATCCCCATCACATCGGGGCGCACCCCGGCATGGGCATAGCCCACGATCCGCGCCATCGGGGTGAGGCCCGCCGCTTCGGCCGCGTCTTCGCGCGCCAGCACCAGCGCCGCTGCGCCGTCGTTGATGCCGCTGGCGTTGCCGGCGGTCACGGTGCCATCCTTCTGGAACGCGGGTCTCAGCCCGGCAAGGCCCTCGGCCGTCGTGGCCTTTGGATGCTCGTCCACCTTGAAGGCGACCGCCTCGCGCTTCACCCGGACCTCGACCGGCACGATCTGCGAGTCGAACCGCCCCTCGGCGATGGCCCAGGCGGCGCGCTCCTGGCTTTGCAGAGCGAAGGCGTCCTGGTCTTCGCGCGAAACGCCATGCTCGGCGGCCACGTTCTCGGCGGTCACGCCCATATGGCCGGTGCCGAAGGGGCAGTTCAGCGCGCCCAGCATCATATCGGCCGCGCCCGCATCGCCCATCTTCTGGCCCCAGCGTGCAGTGGGCAGGATATGGGGCGACCGGCTCATGCTTTCGGCGCCACCCGCGAGGCCGAAATCGGCCTCGCCCAGCAGCAGGGCCTGCACGACCGAGACGATGGCCTGTGCTCCCGACCCGCACAGCCGGTTGACGTTCATCGCCGGCGTCGTTTCGGGGATGCCTGCCTCGATTGCCGCAACACGGCTGAGATACATGTCGCGCGGCTCGGTGTTGATGACATGACCAAAGGCGACATGGCCGATCAGGTCGCCCTTGATGTCCGCCCGCTCCAGCGCGGCGCGGGCGGCGATGGCGCCCAGCATGATCGGCGGCGTGCCGGCGAGGCTGCCGCCGAAGGTGCCGATGGCGGTGCGGGCGCCGCTTAGGATGACGATGCCTGTCATAGGTCGATTCCTCCCCGGTTTTCTCCTCGCCGGCAGTCTTGCCCGGCCCGGGGCGCTTGGCCAGTGCCGATTGCCCGCCGCCCGCGCTTCCTTGACCGGTCGTCTCCCGCCGCGATACCGTCCAAGGGGTGCCCGGTTTTAAGGCGCCCGGGGAGGACAGCCATGAACGAGGAAACCGCGCCGCGGGGCATGGTGCAGGCCGCGAACCGGGCGGGCACCCATCCGGGCTATATGCCCGGTTTCGGCAACGATTTCGAGAGTGAGGCGCTGCCGGGCGCGCTGCCGCAGGGACAGAACTCTCCCCAGAAATGCGCCTATGGCCTTTACGCTGAGCAGCTTTCGGGCACCCCCTTCACCGCGCCGCGCGGCCAGAACGAGCGCACATGGTGCTATCGAATCCGGCCCTCGGTGCGGCACACGTCCCGGTTTTCGCGGATCGACCTGCCCTACTGGAAGACCGCGCCGCATATCGTCGAGGATGTCATCAGCCTGGGCCAGTATCGCTGGGACCCGGTGCCCCATTCCGATGCGCCGCTGACTTTTCTGACCGGTATGCGCACCATGACGACGGCGGGCGACGTGAACACCCAGGTCGGCATGGCCGCGCATGTCTACCTGGTGAACCGCTCGATGGAGGACGAGTATTTCTATTCCGCCGACAGCGAGTTGATGGTCGTGCCGCAGGAGGGGCGGCTGCGGTTCTGCACCGAGATGGGCGTGATCGACCTCGAGCCGAAGGAGATCGCGATCCTGCCCCGCGGCATGGTGTTCCGTGTGGACCTGGTCGAGGGGCCCGCGCGCGGTTTCGTGTGCGAGAATTACGGGGCGAAGTTCGACCTGCCGAACCGCGGGCCCATCGGCGCCAACTGCCTGGCCAACCCGCGGGATTTCAAGACGCCGGTCGCGGCCTTCGAGGACCGCGATACGCCCTCGCGCATGGTGGTGAAGTGGTGCGGGCAATTCCATAGCTGCGAGATCGGGCACAGCCCGCTGGACGTGGTGGCCTGGCACGGCAACTACGCGCCCTGCAAATACGACCTGCGCACCTTCAGCCCGGTCGGCGCGATCCTGTTCGATCATCCCGACCCGTCGATCTTTACCGTGCTGACCGCGCCCTCGGGCGTCGAGGGGACGGCGAATATCGACTTCGTGCTGTTCCGCGACCGCTGGATGGTGGCGGAACACACCTTTCGCCCGCCCTGGTATCACAAGAACATCATGTCGGAACTGATGGGCAACATCTACGGCATCTACGACGCGAAACCGCAGGGTTTCGTCCCCGGCGGCATGAGCCTGCACAACATGATGCTGCCGCACGGGCCGGACCGCGATGCCTTCGAGGGGGCGTCGAACGCCGAGCTGAAACCGGACAAGCTGGCCGACACCATGTCCTTCATGTTCGAGACGCGCTTTCCACAGCACCTGACCCAATTCGCCGCGACCGAGGCGCCCCTGCAGGACGATTACATCGAATGCTGGAGCGGCCTCGAGAAGAAGTTCGACGGGAGTTCCGGGCTGAAATGAGTGTCGAGCCTCTCATCGCGCCCGGGGGGGGCGGCGGTCACGGGCGTTGTGGATCGTTCGGCGGATGGGGGCACGGGGCGACGCCTGCATGAAAACGGCGGCGGGCGGGATCATTACGCTGGCGCCGATGGCGGCAGCAACTGAGCCGCGCCGGCGGCTTGCCGAAAAGTGGATGAAAAAAACCGGTTGCAGCCTGCGGCATCGTGGCAGAGGTTAACAGCCGGATAGCGTATGGCGGCATCAACCGGTTTGGGAGGACGCTATGACCAAGGGCCCCGGCCGGGGCGATCATGGGTTTCGGCTGATCCTGAGTTTGCTTGGCCTGGTTGGCATGCTCGTCGCCGGACTGGTGCGCGGCTTCGATGGTGCGGCGACGGTCGAGGTTCTTGGGATCGCAGGGGTGTTCTTCGGCGGCACGGCGCTCTGGAGCGCGCGCGCCTTGATGCGGCGCGGGGACGACTGATGGCTTACGATTACAAGCCTTTTGCATATGTCCCGCCGCCGGGTCTGAGCGCGCCCGAGCCGCGGCACAAGGCGGTCATCGTCGGTGCGGGCCCCATTGGCCTTTCCATGGCGCTGGAACTTGCCGCGCGCGGCGTGCCCTCGGTCGTTCTCGACGACAACGACGTGGTTTCGATGGGCTCGCGCGCGATCTGCTGGTCGAAGCGGAGCCTGGAGCTGTTCGACCGGCTGGGCATCGCCGACAAGATGCTGGACAAGGGCGAGACCTGGAGCATCGGACGCGTCTGCCATGGCGACGACGAGATCTTCAGTTTCGATCTAGCGGTCGATCGAGGGCAGCGGATGCCGCCCTTCGTCAACCTGCAACAATATTATGTCGAGGAGTTCCTGGCCGAACGCGCGCTGGCCGAGCCGCAGATCGATCTGCGGTTCAAGAATCGGGTGACGGGGGTCGACCAGACCGGCGAGGCCGCCCATGTCACGGTCAAGACGCCGGATGGACAATACGGCCTGACGGCGGATTACGTGATCGCCTGCGACGGCGCGCGGTCGACGATCCGGGCGATGCTTGACCTCGATTTCGAAGGCGAGTTCTTCGAGGAGCGGTTCCTGATCGCCGATATCGAGATGGAGGCCGATTTCCCGCCCGAACGCTGGTTCTGGTTCGAGCCGACCTTCCATGACGGCCAATCGGCGCTATTGCACCGGCAGGCGGACAATATCTATCGCATCGACCTGCAACTTGGCTGGGACGCCGATCCCGAGGAAGAGAAGAAACCCGAGCGGGTCATCCCGCGGATCGCGAAGGTGGTAGGCGACGACTTTGAGCTCGAATGGGTGTCGATCTATAGCTTTCAATGTCGGCGCCTGCGCGATTTCGTCCATGGCCGGGTGATCTTCGTCGGCGATAGCGCCCATGTCGTTTCACCCTTCGGGGCCCGGGGCGGCAATGGGGGCCTGCAGGATGTCGACAACCTCGGCTGGAAACTGGCGGCGGTGCTGGGCGGGCGCGCGCCGGCCAGCTTGATCGACAGTTACAACCGCGAACGCGTTCAGGCCGCCGACGAGAACATTCTGCATTCGACGCGGGCGACACGGTTCATGACGCCGGCGAACGGGGCAGAGCGGCTGTTCCGCGACCAGGTTCTTGCGCTGGCGCGCAAGGCGCCGTTCGCCCGTGGCTGGGTGAATTCCGGGCGGCTGTCGACGCCCTGCGTCTATGCGCTTGCAGCGCCAGACGACCCGGCGTTGCCGGCGGTGTCCCGTCCCGGGGCGGTTGCGCCTGACGCCCCGCAGGAAAACGTCTGGCTGTTGAACGCACTGGGCCGCGATGCCACGCTCATGGCGCTGAACTGCGCCGTGCCTGCGGGCCTCGACCTGCCGGTGATTGAGCCGCGGATGAACGACTTGGTCCGTGCCCGCTATCTGGGAAGCGCGCCGCAGGCGCTCTACTTGGTGCGGCCCGACCAGGTGATCGCCGCCCGCTGGGTGGAGGCCGACGCGCGGCAGGTCAGGAAGGCGGTGGATGCGCTGTGGGAGGGACGGTGATGAAGCTGATCGACACCCCGAACCTCGACGACCATGACGGGTTCTATGCGGAGCTTCTTGCGGCCCATCGCGGTCTGAGCGAAGCGCAAAGCCATGCGCTCAATGCTCAGCTCGTCCTGATTCTCGCGAACCATATCGGTGATCGCCAGGTTCTGAGCGAGGCGCTGGACCTGGCGAAGCAACGCTGAGCCCAGCGAGAGCGGGGCGCCTTCCCGGTTTCGCCTTGGCTGCGCCACGGCGATCGTCTGGGGGGCAATGCCCCCCCAAGATTAGTTTTGCCAAGAAAAAGGGCGGGCGCGGCGCCGTGCGGTGGGGGCCATGTCGTGAGCGCCCGAGAAGGCGCCGCCGCCCGGTTCTAGACCTTGAACACGCGGCTGGGGTGCAGTTCGCCCGCCTTGTAGATACCCACCGCGACGGCCTGACCATCCAGCGAAGCCCATGCCTCGTCGCCATACTCCGCCTCGGATGTCAGCACGATCCCGGGGTTGCCGTTGCGCATCCGCGCGGCACCCTCGGCCGTGGTGCGCAGTTCGGGAAGATCGGCAAGCCCTTCTTCCAGCGGGCGAAGGTAATCGTCCAGATCGGGCGTTTTCGCCAGTTCCTCGATCAGGGCCATCGTGACGCCGTCCTCGGCGTCGAACGGCCCAGACCAAACCCGGCGCAACTCGGTCACGTGTCCCAGGCAGCCCAACGCCTTGCCCAGGTCGCGGGCGATCGAGCGCACGTAACCGCCTTTGCCGCAGACCATTTCCAACTCGACATGGTCGGGGTCGGGCCGGCCGACCATCTCCAGGCTTTCGACGTAAAGCGGGCGCGGCGCGATCTCGACCTGCTCGCCGGCGCGCGCCTTGGCATAGGCGCGCTCGCCGCCGATCTTGACGGCCGAGAATTGCGGCGGCACCTGCTCGATGTCACCGACGAACTGCGGCAGGGCGGCGGCGATCTCGGCATCCGTCGGCCGCGCTTCGGTGGTCTCGATCACCTCGCCCTCTGCGTCGTCGGTGTTCGTCGCCACGCCCAGCCGGACGGTGAAGCGATAGGCCTTGAGCGCGTCGGTGACGAAAGGCACGGTCTTGGTCGCTTCCCCCAGCGCGATGGCCAGCACGCCGGTCGCCGCCGGGTCCAGCGTGCCGGCATGGCCAGCTTTCTTGGCGCCGAAGGCCCAGCGCACCTTGTTGACCACTGCGTTCGAGGTGAGGCCGGCCGGCTTTTCGATCACCAGCCAGCCCGAAATGTCGCGTCCCTTGCGGCTGCGTCCCACGTCTGCGCTCCCGGATCGTTGCAAGACTCGCCTGCTAGCGAAGCGGGCGCGCCCCGTCAACGCGCCCCGTCGTCAAGGCGCCGCCTCGGTCACGGCGCCCACGATCGGACCCATCGGCAGGCCGATATCCGCCCGGCCCAGCTCGGGCGCATAAAGCCGCGAGACCTTACCGTCGAGATACAGCGCGTTGGGCGTGTCCAGCACGTCGCGGAACAGCCGTGCGAATTCGTGGAAGGTTACCGGGCGGTCCGAGATCGCTAAGACCGCCTGCCCTTCGGCCGTCACGCCCACCCCGTTGCGCACGAAGCGCGATTCGCTGTCGGGCAGGAAACGCGGGTGCAAGTCGCCGTCGATGACCAGCATGGGCCCCGATTGTGTAGCGTAGCGGCAGGCCGGCGGGTCGGCAAGATAGGTGCGGGTTTCGATCACCGCCGCGCTGTCGCCGGTCAGGCACAGCACGCCGTTGGGCAGCATGCCGAAATTCCCGGGTCCGGCCGAGGCGACGGCCGGGGCCTCTGTCCTGCCGTTCTCGATGTAAAGCCCCACCGGCGCGCGGTCGGGGTGATACATGCCGCCGTTCATCGCGAAGGCCAATGCCTTGCCCTCGGTGGCCAGCATCGCGTCGACTCGCGCGAAACTGCCCAGGATCATGCCGTCGGGGGCCAGGTAGAACAGGCGCAGTTCGGTGGCGTTTGGGTCGACCTCGCAGACGGCGTAGCCGCGACCCTCGTGGTCGAGATGGCGGCAGGCGGCCGCCGCGGCGCCGGGCACAAGCAGCGTCGCCGCCAGCAGGCCGAGTGCGGCCCTAGCCCTCATCGGTCTCGGGGGCGGCAATGTCGCGGCGCACGGTCTCCTGCGCCAGCAGGCGGCGAGTTTCGTCCATCCGGTCGAAGGTTTCGTCGAGCGCGAATCGCAGCTCAGGCGAAAATTTCAGCTCAAGCTTCTTGGACACGGCCCGGCGCAGCTCGCCTCGATTACGCCTTAGCGCGGCCAAAGCGGCCTCGGCGTCGCGCCCGCCCAGCGGCAGCACGAAGGCGGTGGCCACCTTCAGGTCGGGCGAGGTTCGGACCTCGCCCACGGTGATCGACATCTGGTTCAGCTCGGGGTCGTGGACGTCACCGCGCGAGAGCACCTCGGACAACACGCGCCGGATCAACTCGCCCACGCGAAGCTGTCTTTGGGAAGGGGCGGACGATCTAGACATGCGCCCCATCTAGGCGATGCAGGGCGCTTTGCCAAGCGGGCGCAGAGCCGCTAAATCGGGGGCGAGAACAAGAACGGAGGGCGAGATGGCCAACCTGCCGGGTATCGTGATCATGGGCGCATCGGGTCGGATGGGCCAGATGCTGATCCATACCGTGCTGCAAAGCGAGCAGGCGCGCCTGGTCGGCTGCGTTGAGCGCCCGGGCCATCCCTGGGTTGGCCGCGACGTGGGCGAGGCGATGGGCGGGCCGCACATGGGGCTTGCTGTGACCGACGATGCCATAGACGTGATCGCGCAGGCGCAGGCGGTGATCGACTTCACCTCGCCCGAGGCCACGGTCGCGACCGCCACGCTGACCGCACAGGCCCGCGCGGTCCACGTGATCGGCACGACGGGGTTCAGCCAGGAACACCTGCAAAAGATCAAGGCCGCGGCCCGCCACGCGGTGGTCGTGCGCGCGGGCAACATGAGCCTTGGCGTGAACCTGTTGATGCAGCTGACCCGCAAGGTGGCGGCTGCGCTGGACGAGGACTTCGACATCGAGGTGGTCGAGGCGCATCACCGCCACAAGGTCGACGCACCGTCGGGCACCGCGCTGATGCTGGGCCAGGCTGCGGCCGAGGGGCGCGGCGTCGCGCTGGACGAGGTTTCGGAACGGGGCCGCGACGGGATCTCCGGCGAGCGGGCGCGGGGCGCGATCGGGTTCTCGGCGATTCGAGGCGGTGACGTGGTGGGCGAGCATGACGTGATCTTCGCCGGGCTGGGCGAGCGGATTGTGCTGCGCCATATTGCGACCGACCGCGCGATCTTCGCCCGCGGCGCGCTGAAGGCCGCGCTTTGGGGCCAGGATCGCAAGCCCGGCGAATACGACATGCTGGATGTGCTGGGACTGTAGCGCCAGGGCGGGCCGCCGCTGGACGATTAATCCAATCGCAATAGTTCCGCGTAAAGTTTCCGACACGAGCTTGTCAGAACGACACCGGAGATATGCGATGTATCGCAAAACCGTTCTCGCCGCCGCGGCCATTGCGATTCTGGCCGCAGCCCCCGCCGCTGCCGAGGGATTCCGTACGGTCGAAAGCCGCTCGGTCTTCCTGAGTCTCGTGGACGGGAAAAAGCTCAGACGCCTTGGAATAAACCTCGCGGTTACGCCCGGCGGTGAAATCCGCGGTCAGGCCTTCGGCAAGCGCGTCAGCGGGGCATGGCGCTGGGACGGCAGGTATTTCTGCCGCGAACTCTATTTCGGAAACGAAGATCTCGGCCCGAACTGCCAGCTTGTGCAGATCAAGGGCACGACCGTTCGGTTCATCGCCGACAGGGGCGCCGGACGATCCGCGGACCTGCGGATAGACTGACGGCCCGAAACGGGCCAGAGAATACGCTCGCTCACGCGTAGATGCGCCTCGTCCGCCTGAACTGGCGGGCGGGGTGCTTTCCGTTCGGGGGAGGGGCGTACCCTGTCGAGACTTCAGGCTGTCGTTCCAGCCCGCCCGGGGTCGAAGCGCGCAGATCGGACCAACGCCCGGGTGCGGGTCAGAAATCGACCGCGATTCCCTTCTTCTCCCAGTCGCCATAGCGCACGGGTTCCGGGCCGTCGCGTCCGCCAAGTTCCGGCGGCAGGTCCAAAGCCTTGGCGGCCTTGCGCCGTTCTTCGGCCTCCTGAAGCGCGCGGATCGCTTCTGGCGGCAGGTCCTGCCGGTCGGTCTCGCTCATCGCAGGGGCTCCTTGCCGGTTCGTGCCGGGTGATATACCCGGGCCGGGTCAAGGGGCAAGCAGGACAGCGCCATGAGCCGGAACGACGATACCCCCCGGGCCGCCGCGCTGCGGCTGTTGACCGGGGTGCTGGACGAGGGCCGGACGGTTGCCGAGCTGTCGGGGCCCGAGGGGCCGCTGGGTGTGCTGGACCCGGCCGGGCGGGCGCGCGCGCAGCGGCTGGCACTGGCGACGCTGCGCCATCTGGGTGCGGCGGATGCGATCCTGAAACCCCACCTGCGCAAGCTGCCCCCGCCTGCCGTGCGCGCGATCCTGCGGCTGGGGACCGTCGAGATGCTGCAAGAGGGTGCCGCGCCCCATGGCGTGGTGAACGCCGCCGTGACGATGGCCCGCGACGGACGCGGCACCAAGGCGATGGCGGGGCTGGTCAACGCGGTGCTGCGCAAGGTTGCCGAGACGCCGCAAGATTTGTGGAGGGCGCAGGGGCCGCAACGGCTGCCCGGTTGGCTGCGCGGGCGGCTTGACAGCGCCTGGGGGCGCGCCGCGGTGAAGGGGATCGAGGCGGCGCATGCCGCGGGGGCGCCGCTGGACCTGACGCCCAAGGATGGCGATGCCGTCGCGCTGGCCGCGCGTGTTGGGGGCGTGGCCTTGCCCACCGGGTCGGTCCGGGTGACCGGGCCGGTGCAGGTTTCGGCGCTGCCGGGCTACGAGGCGGGCGAATGGTGGGTGCAGGACGTCGCCGCCGCGCTGCCCGCGAAGCTGCTGGCGCCACGGCCGGGGCTGCGGGTGCTCGACCTGTGTGCCGCGCCGGGCGGCAAGACGCTGCAACTGGCCGCCGCGGGGGCCGAGGTGACCGCCGTCGACATCTCCGAGGCGCGGATGGCGCGGGTGGAGGAGAACCTCGCGCGCACCGACCTGTTGGTCGATCTGGTCGTGGCCGATGTGCTGGACTGGGCCCCGCCCGCGCCCGCCGAGGCGATCCTGCTGGACGCGCCCTGTTCAGCCACCGGCACGGTACGCCGCCACCCCGACCTGCCCTTTGCCAAGGATGCCGCCGGGATCAAGCCGCTGTTCGAGCTACAGGCGCGGTTGATCGACCGGGCGCTGGGCATGCTCGCCCCGGGCGGGCGGCTGGTCTATTGCACCTGTTCGCTGCTGCCCGAGGAGGGCGAGGCGCAGGTTGCTGCCGCGATGGCGCGTCACCCCGGCCTGGCCGCGCTTCCCGCCGAAGCGCCCTGGATCGAACCGGGCTGGCGCACGGACCACGGCGCGCTGCGGCTGCGCCCCGATTTCTGGGCCGAGCGCGGCGGGATGGACGGCTTTTACATCGCGGTTCTGGGCAAAACCGGCTAGGCGGGGTATTCGCCGGTGACAGGGGGAATCCCCGCCGGTATTGTCCGTCCCGCTGGCATCGAGGCCCCAGAGCAGACCCTAACCCATGGCAGGCGCCTTGCAGAGCGATCAACCGCACAGACGGCGCGGCGACGCGATGAACCGCATCCACGCGCGGCTGGCGACGCTGGCGCGGCCGTCCACTGGCATCGTTTCACAACCCGAGCCGCGCTCGATCGGGAGCTTCGCCCGCGGGCGGCAGCTGTGCGCGGGGAATTTCCTGTTCGGGGGCGCTCAGGTCGAGGCGCCGGGCGTCGCGATCTGGGATATCGACATGCCCGGCCCGCGCTTCGAGGAGGAGGCGCACGGGTTCACCTGGCTCGACGACCTGGCCGCGGCGGGCGACGGCGCGGCGCGGGCGCGCGCGCAGGGCTGGACGTTGGACTGGAT
>JBNGDM010000017.1:0-21675 GCA_049975105.1 Rhodovulum sp.
GTCCGAACTGGTCGGACAGTTGCGCCACCTCGACGGCGACGGGCCGTTGGCCCGCATCCACAGCCCGCATCGAGGCGGAATAGCTCCAGGCCGGGGCGTCGGTCGTCGCTTCGCGCAAAACGGCGCCGCCCTCCCCGATCACGCGCAAATGATAGGCTTCGCGATCCTCACCCAGCGGCACCTCGACCGAGGCCCAGTTGTCACCGTCGATCCGCGTCCGGCGTGTCCAGACGATCAGCAGCGCGCCATCGGTGTCGCGATGCATGGAAAGGTGGCAGGGAGCATAAGGTCTCAGCCCAATCCCATCGAAGGCCTCGACAAGGTGGGTATAGGATGCGTCGTCATAGGGTCGAACGCCAGATCCGATCCGGTAGTGACGGTCCAGGCCCCGCGCGTTGAGCGGCAGTGAGATCTGCCCTGGCCGCCCGTCGAGCAGCACGAAGCAACTGCCTTCCGGCCAGAGCGCGGGCACAATCCCATCCGTTCCCGCCTGACCGCGCAAGCGCAGGCGCAAATCATAGGTCAGTGGCGCGACAAGATCGGCCTCGGCGAATTGGAAAACTTCCCAATTGCCCGGCGTTCCATCGCCGATGGCTGCCGCGTTCGCCCCGGCCAGCAATTCCGCCAAACCGACCGACGACAAGGTGCCGGACGACAATCGTACCCGCAGTGCCGAACCGCGATCCCAGCGCGAAGTCTGGGCGGCGGTCAACGGGTTTTCGGTGATCCCGATGACCGAGGCCTGACCGATCAACGTATTCAGTTCATAGCCCGCGTCACTGACTGCGCCATAGACCGCGACCGTTCCAGGCCAAGGCTGCGCACTCACCGCCACATGCGGCGCATGCGGAACTTCGTCACCGGTAAGGAGGGGCAGGTCCATGAACAGCGGATAGACCGGCACCGGTGGCACGAAGGCGGACTGCCGAACCGGTAATTCGGCGCGATTCGGCGGTGCATACACCCCGCGTTCGACACGGACCATCTCGATTTCACGCGCGCCCGACATATCCACACGGTCGACCCGGTAATCCCCGCCAGAAAGGCGCAGCACGTCCCCTGCCCCGATTTCGATCGTCGACGGTGCAAGCGCCAAACGGGCGCGATCGCGCGCAACGCGCGCTTCGGCCAACCACCGTTCGACCACCGCCTGCCCTTCACTGCCAGTGAGCACAAGCGGCAGCTCGCTGGCCGATACCGTGCGGCTATTTTCGTCCGGCAGGATCGCTTCGGCCGCGCGAGTCTCATAGGCGCCATCGCTTTCGACGAAGGACAGTCGCACCCGGCCCGCGGATTCGACCTCGGGACTGCGGATCAATTCGATCTCGCCCGGTTGGCCATCAGTGACGGCCAAGTCGCCCGGGTCAATCTCGATCTTGGGCCGGCCATCGCGGTTGAAAAAGACAAGCTTGCCCTCCCGCTCTGCGGCATCGGCGCCGTAAGCGAGCATTAGCGGCTGGAGCGCGGCACGCGCGCCGTCGGTCTCGCTGATCGCGTAGCCCCGCACCAAGCCGAAAAGCCGGGTCACATCCAGCCCGGTCACGCCGGATTCGGCACAGATTTCGGTGACAACCGCATCGAGCGCCTGCGCGGAGGCACGCCCATTAAGCCAATGGCCGCGGGCATAGTTGTCGCCGTCAGACCAAAGTTCGCGATTGGCAGGGAAATAGGGAAACGGCCTGGCATCCCAGGCCCAGACATGGGCGCGATCGAGATCGATCATCGGCGCGCCGTAGACATCCGATATCGGGTTTCTTGTGGGGTCCGCCCAATAGGTCAGCATCGCGCGCAGGTATTGATGCTGGATCAGGTCGTCACGACCACCGGTCGAATAGGGCGGCAGCGCGTTCTCCGAGGACTTCGGATCAGAAAAGAGGTTAGGCGCATTGGTTCCCTTGTCGACGGCCGCGCAGCCAAGTTCGGTAAACCAAACCGGTTTCGAACGCGGCACCCAAGCGGTCGCTGTCGTCTCCCGGACACCACCGATGCGCTGGTGGTGGGTATTCTCCCACCACTTGCGGATATCCTTGTAACGCCAGATCCAAGGCTCTCCATGGGCGCCGTCCGTGATCGGCACCCGGGTCTGGGCATCGCGCGCCTCGGCGCTGGGATAATACCAATCGTATCCCTCGCCACCTTCGATATTCGCTTTCAGATAATCCAGTGAATGGATCGCGCCCCAGTGGGCATCCGCATGCTCCTCGCCCTCGCGCCAGTCGGACAGGGGCATGTAATTGTCGATCCCGATGAAGTCGATATTCGGATCGGCCCAGAGCGCGTCGAGATGAAAGAACACATCACCCGGTGCATCGGCGGGGTGATAGCCGAAATACTCGCTCCAGTCGGCTGCGTAGCCGATCTTTGCGTAGGGTAAAACGGTGCGAACGTCTGCGGCGAGGGCGCACAGCGCCTCGACCGCGGGAAAGCTGTTGCCAGGGCCCCGAATGGTCGTCAGTCCGCGCAGCTCCGAACCGACACAGAAACCGCCAACACCGCCTGCCGCCGCGCAAAGATGCGCATAGTGCAGGATAAAGCGTCGATAGCTCCAACCATCGCTGCCAGTATAGCGCACCGTCGTTCCATCGACCGTGAACTCCTCGGGACTGGCGGTACCGAAAAAGGCGGCCACCTCCGCCACCGCTTCGTGCGTCCCGTCCGGCGAGAGCGGATGGCCCGGCGCGTAGGACAGCGTGATCCGCCCACGCCACGGCAGGCGCGGCTGCCCTTCCTCGCCGCTGTAAGGGTCGATCAGCGTATTTCCATCGAGCTGATCCATTAGCACAAAGGGGTAGAAAACCGTCTCCTGTCCCCCTTTGGCGAGTTCCTGGATCGCCTCTATCACGCTACGGTCTGCAGGGGTCCCGCCATAGATCGCGCGGTCTTCGACACGTGGAATCACCGGGGCCTCGGCGCGCGACAACCCGGCGACCTGCCAAGGCATCGGCTTGCCGTCGAGGCGTGCCTGTTCGACCCCGGGTCGGATTTCGGCGCTGCCGGCGCGAAGGTCGCCCGAGAACCAACTGACCACGAGAGAAACCGAGCTCACGCGCGGAAGCTCGCCGCGCAACATCTCGAGCGATGCCACCAGATCGGTGGTGCCGCTTGGAGAATTGACATTGGAAGAGCGTGAGACACCCGGAGCATCTTCGAAATGAACCGGCGTGGTCGCCAATGCGTATTCACCGGTACCCGGGATCAAGGCCACACCCTTGACGATATGGGGAAGGTCTTCGACCGCGCTCGCAGCCGCGCGCACCACTTCGAACGAGAATTGCGGCACCCGGTTGCCGAAGCGGCCAAGGTCCAGATCCTCGATCACCGCATAGGCGATACCGCGATACGCAGGGGCCTGGCCCGTGCCCTCGACCGCCTCGATCAGGGGATCGGGCAGTTGACCCTCGCTGCCGGAATAGATGCGCAGGTTGATGCTGCGCGTCGCGATCTCTGTCCCGTCCGCCCAGACCCGGCCGACTCGAGCGATCTCGCCCTCGCACAGCGCGATGGCAAGGCTCACCGTATAGCTGTATTCGCGCGCCTTTGGCTGAGATGGCGCCCCTTTGCCTCCGCCCGACGTGGTAACGCTTTCCTTGAAACGCGATGCCCAGATGACCTGCCCCGACAGACGCGAGCGCCCCCAAAGCCGTCCGACCGGCGCCCCCTCGCTGGCGCCGGTGAGGCGAAACCGGTCAACACGGCCGGTCTCGATCGCTTGGGAACCGCTGCCGAGAAGCTGCTGGTCTATGACACGACCGATCGTCGCACCGACGGCTCGGCCTATCACCGCGCTGGAAAGGCCGAGGACAGAACCGCCAACGGCGGACCCAACGGCCGCACCGGCCGCGGACAGAACAAGTGTCGCCATCTGTTACGTCCTTTCCGGAAACTCGAACCGCGCCACGATGCGGCGCACCCAAGGCGTCGACAGTGGGCTCTCGACCACGCCATGACCATGATAGGCGTGGATGAAAGTTGCGCTCGGTCCCCTATCGCCCTGAATTCCCAAGTGCTTGGCAACCCCGGTCTCACGCAGTCGGAAAAGGATGACATCACCAACGACCGCATCCACGATAGGCTTCTCGATCAGGTGGCGTCGCGCCGCCAGCCAAAGCGTCTCTTCGCCTTGCGGTTCGGACCAGTCCGGCGTGTATGGCGGCACGGGTTCGGGTTCTGCACCGTAAAGCGTTCGCCAGACACCGCGCAGCAAGCCAAGGCAATCCGCCCCCGCCCCCAACATCGAGCCCTGGTGACGATAAGGCGTACCGCACCACCGCCGCGCCTCCTCGGCAGCGCGGTCTCCCATCTTGCTCATTTATTCAAACTCCCGCCGTCATTGACGCCGGACTGCGTCGGATAGCTCATCAGCCACTCCTCGCCCGGGATATGGGGAAAACCGCGAAACCGTCTGAAATTATTGAACTTCCAGCGACAAGTAGCAGCCATCCGGTCACATCCGGCGACCAGCCGGATCGCATCGCCCGGCCCCACCGCGCCGCGGATTTCGGACCACAGCTCGATAACGCGGGCGCCGCTCTCTTCCCTGTCGGCCTTTATGACACCGAACTGCCCCGTCGCCGGTCCGGAGATCACCTCAAGCCGTCCATGCTCGAACCAGCGAGCTTGGAAATCCGAAAGGCTCTCAAACCGGAATAGGCGGCGCGTGTCGATCCGCACTGCAGTCGTTTGTGCGGTGAAACCTGGCTGGGTCGCGTCGAAACCGCAGGCCTTGTCCCCCAACACGGCCGAGCAGGGCAACTGGTAGACACGTCCCTGCGGTTGGTTCAACGCCTCAGCCTGGCCACGAATCTCGACCTCGAATCCACCGTTCACGCGCGAGATTTCACCCAGCCAACCGACAAAGAGCGGCACCCGCTGCTCAACATCTTTCCAGTTCACCAGCCAAATACGCAGCTTGGCTGCATCATAGCGCCCCGCGACCACGTCATCCTCGGTGATCGCGTCGGAACTCAGCGCGCCCACCGCGGCGGAGTTGTCCACCGAAAGCCCCGTGGTCTGGCTGATCGCGCGTGCGCTCATGCCGGTCTCGGCACGAAACGTGACCCCCTCGAACTCCAGGTTCCTATCATGATCGGTAAACCCGAGGACCACCCCATCGGACCGGTCGATCGCCCAAGCCCGCGCCAGGGTCGTCGCACCCCCCAGCAGATGGGACTGCAATTGGTTGGAAATCGCCATCAGACCCGAACCTCCACGACCGGCACCGAGGGAACATCGCCGGCCCGGAAGCTTGCCACCGAGGTCTGGATACGGTCGGTATCGAAGCGCACCGGCACATCGAACTGGTATCCCGCGGTGATCACCGCACCAAATTCCGGTGCGGTCCGAAGCGTGACCATCCCGGTCGTGAGATCGACCTGAAAGCCGTCGCCTTCGGTTAAAGAAACGCCGTCGACGCCCAGCAAGACGCTTTCTGCAACCGGCTTCGCAATCGGCCGCACGTAGGAATGTCCGCCCGAGACGTAGGTTTTGGTCAGGTGAAATTCGGTCGCCGCCCCATCGCCATGGCCGATCACCTGGTCGTCGATAGCCGGCTCACGAGACGGCAGGCAGGACTTGTAGTCGGACCAATCCTTCCAACGGAATCCGTAAAGCTGACCTCGGCGCGCCTCGAAAAAAGCGATTAGCGCCTCGATATCGTCGAGCGAACGCATCGCGACCCCCGCGTCATAGCGCCGGCGCGCATGCTCCCAGGGCGTGTTACGCTCCTCGAAACCGTTGGCAAGCGCCACGATTTCCGTGCGCCGCTCGGGCCCACCGACCGAGCCAAAGCTCAAATTGGCCGGGAATCGAACCTCGTGAAATCCCATGCGTCGTTCTCCGGGTTATCGGTTGCGCTGCCCGCGCGAGATCAGCCGGCTCATTTCGGCTGCGATCTGGCTCTGGCTGCGAGCGAAGCCCTGAGCGTCAGGCGTAGAGATGTTCATGACGACCTGAACCGGGCGGCTGGCACCATCGCTCCGCACGCCCAGCCGGCCATCAGCTCCACGAGACAGCGGCATGATCGCCTCGGGTCCCGCCTCACCCATAAGGCCGGTTGCCCCGCGCATCGGGAACATCGTGGCCTGTTCGATCACGCCCCCTGTCGCGAAAGGGATCACCCGTCCCTGGGTGAATGTGCCGCCCCTTTCGAATGGGACGGCTGCGTTCACCAACCCCTCGATGCCACCGGCAATCAGGCCGCCCAGCTGATTCTGCACTGGTTTGATCGCGGCGGAATAGGTTGCGTTCACGATGGAATTGACGACCGATTTCAACGCATCCGACAGCTTCATACCATCGAAGACAAGTCCGTCGAACGCGTTCCTCAATCCGCCTCCGATTGACCGCGAAAGGCTCCCCACCTCGCGGTTGGTCAGCGTGAGACTTTCCCGCATACGCACCAATTCCAATTCGAAGGCCGCGGCGGTGCCACGCGCGCCGCCAAGGGTTGTCTCAAGCGCTTCCATCTGCGCCTCGAACGACTCGACATCCTCTGCCTGGGCCATTGCCTATCCTTGATCCTTCATGTTGTCGGGAAAGGCGCGCGCGAGTTCTTCGAGCCGCGCGCGGCTCATTGGGGCCGGGCCGCCGACGGCACCCAGCATCAGCATCAGTTCGGCAGGCGTGAGTTGCCAGAACTCCGACGGCCGGAGCCCGAGGCCCCGAATGCCGGCCTGCATCAGCGCGCCCCAGTCAAAGCTCGTCATGTTTGGCCTCCGGAAGCGTGAACGCGCGCGTGAGAAGCTGGGCCGCCGCCTGCGCCGCCGCGATCGGACCGCCCCCGATTTCAGCTCGCGACAAGTCGCCAGGCGTGCCCTCCCAGCCGCCACCCCGAAGCCCTGCCAGCAACAGAGCCAGCACATCCCGCGTCGCGAACTCACCGTTCTCATAGCGCTCGATCAGCGCCACCAGAGTGTCCGCTCCCAGAGCCGACTCCAGTTCGGCCAGCGCCCCGAGGGTCAGCTTCAGCACACGGCGCTCGCCATCGACAATCAGAGCGACTTCACCTGTATGCGGATTGGCCATGATCAGAAGGCCGCAAAGGTCAGCATACCGGCCGAGGCCAACGTCAGTTCGTAAGTCGCCTCGCCGTTGTGACTGCCGGAATATTCCAGGCTTCCGACCTGAAACGGTCCCGAAACCACACCGAAGGCAGGAATCACGATCTGGAACTGTGGCGTCTCGGAATCGAAGAAGACCTGCCGCGCGCGCTCGTCAGTTTCTGCGTCCTTGAACACACCGCTGCCGCTGATCGAGGCCGATTTGACACCGGCACCCGCCAGCAGTTCGCGCCAACCGCCCTCGCTCTCCAGGCTGGTAACGTCCACCTGTTCGGCATTGAAGCTGATGCGGGTAGCCCTCAGCCCCGCGATGGTCTCGAACTGGCCGGCCCCGTCGATATCGAGCTTGATCAGAAGATCCTTGCCATACTGCGCGGTCATGTTGGTCACTCCAGATTAGGTTTTCAGTCGTCCTCGACCCGGGCGGCAAAGCGCAGGTCGATGCGGCGCTCGTCCTTGGCACCGACGCGGCGGGCGCGGGCCCTGTCGAACCAAAGCCCGACCAGCGTACCGCGGGTGAGTGTCAGCGGCGCACCGACAAGCGCGTCCGAGATCGCGCCCGCCGCCGCCTTGGCCTGAGCGAACCCCGCCTCGACGGTCACCACCGAGATAGTCAGGTAGTGCAGCGCGCCATCGCCGGTCTTGTCCGAGGCATCGCGCGCATCCTCGGGGCCGAGGCTGACATAAGTGGCGGGCAACTCGCCCGCCGGGACGACGTCGTAGATCGCACCTCCCACGACCGCCCCAAGCGCCGCGTCGTCTGCGAGCCGCTGGTAGATCGCCGCCTGCAGGGCGGCCGCTGCGCCGTAACTCATGCCGGTATCTCCTCGTCCGCGAAGCAGGTTAGGTAACGGCTGCGAGCATCCGCCTCGGCGACCGCCCTTATCTGAAACAGCCGCGCCCCCTCTCGGAAACGCTGCCCGGCAGACGGACGCGCCTCGGCGCCAGGAGGCGCCCCCCGAACGACGATGCGATAGGGTACGCGGGCCAACGTCAGTTCCTCGCCCGCACGCTCGCCGCCGGTGCGCGGACTGATCTCAGCCCAGATCACACCACGCTGAACCCAAGTCTCGGCATAGCCCCCCGCACCGTCCGGCACGCGTTCGGGCGCTTCCAGTACAAGGCGGCGATTCAGGATCGGCGGACGCTTCATGTCGCGACACCCGCGGTCAGCCGCATTCGCCGCCAGCGTTCGATCAGGGCCAGAACCCCAAACGGCATATGGCCCTCGCCCAACGCCGCCTCATGCCGGTTCTCGTGGTAATGCGCGGCCAATAGGAACACCGCCTGGCCAAGATCAGGTGGCACACTTTCCCAACTCGGACCGAAACCCGCCTCAAAATCGATTTCGGCCGTACCCCCCGGCGGGATCAACGGCAAAAGCGTTCCAGCGGCCGCGATGCGCGGGAAATGGGTATCGCGCTCGAGCTGGTAACTCGCGGGATCGCAGGCGCAAACCGCACCGTGCCGATCCAGAACCCGAAGTTCCGCGATCCGCGTCACCGGCGCCACCGGCAGTGTCTCACGCGTGCCCTCCCGCCAACTGTAGACCCCCCAGGTAAATCTCCGCGTAAGGATGACTTTGGACGTGCGTCCCTCGATCGCCGCCATTGCGGCCCGCAGGAACGCCTCCAGCAGCGCGTCTTCGGCCCCATCCTCGGTAAAGCCCGTCCCAAGGCGAAGATGGGCCTTGAACCGGTCCAGAGGCAGCGCCGCCGCCGGCACTGTCGTCTGCTCGATCAGCATCATGTCATGCTCTCTCCGCTTTCCCCCGCGCAGTGCTGGCGCGCGCCGGTCCGACCCACCCCGACGGAGGGAACAGCTGGACGGACCGGTTTAAACCCGGCGCGCCTAACCGCCCCCGGTTGGACCGGGGACGGCGTCCGGCTCAGCCCATCAGGCGGCCGAGAATTTGAGAAGTTTGATCGCCGCGAAGTCGCTCACGTCTCCACCAACGCGCTTGGTGGCGTAGAACAGGACGTGCGGCTTGGCGGAAAAGGGGTCGCGAAGCACTCGGAGGTCCGGGCGTTCGGCAACCGTGTACCCCGCTTGGAAGTTGCCAAAGGCGATGGCAGTGGCATCCGGGGCGATGTCGGGCATGTCCTCGGCGATCAACACCGGATACCCTAGCAGGCGCGCGGGCTCACCCGCCGCCAATCCGTCAGACCAAAGGAAGCGACCATCGGCATCCTTCATCTTGCGCACCGCACCGGCCGTCCGTGAATTCATCACGAAACTCGCACCCGCCCGGTATTCCGCGCCCAGCGAATACACCAGGTCAAGGATCGCATCCGACGGGGACACCGCGTCGAAATCACCGTCGGTCCCGGTTGCGACGTAACCGAGGCTGCCCCAACTCCAGGCATCTTCAACAACCTGGGAGTGCATCAGAAAACCCTTCGGCTTGTCCACGCCGTCTCCAGCAATGAATGCCGCAGCCTCGGCGCGGGCGAACTTGTCAGCGATGCGGGCCGCCAGCCAGCCCTCGATATCGAAGGCAGCGTCGTCCAACAGCCTCTGGCTCGCCTTGGGCATGGCACTGAGTTCGTGAAGCGGGATCGAGACGCGCTCGATCTGCGGAGTGTCCGTCTCGACCTGGGCGGCGGTCTCGGTGGACCAGCCCGATCCGATATCCGAATGGTCCACCAGCACATCGTAGGATGTTGCCTCGACCGTGACCACCTGGGCGATCGAGCGAATGGAGGCGGTCGATTTAAGAACACTCTTGATCGCTTCCGAGGTCTCGGGGTCGACCAGATAACCGCCCTCAGCCGCGACCGAGGTGCCCAGCGCCTTGCCTTCGAGTTCCAGGCCCCGCAGTCCGTCATCGTCGCCGTTGCGAAGGTAGGCCGCAAAGGCCTTCTGGTGAGGCGCATCGAAATCTGCCGAGTGGGACAGCGCGGGACGACCCGCGACGGCATTCATTTGGGATTTCCGGTCCAGCATGGTCAGTCGCTCTTCCTGTTGTTGCAGTCTGGATTTCATGTCGGCCTGAAACTCCCTGAAATCGCCCAGGAAAGAGCTCAGTGCCTGCTTAACTTCCACCGCCGGGGCTTGGCTCCCGCCGGACTTGGTCTCGGTCTCGGTCATGTAGCTTGTCCGTCCTTTTTGAGATCGGTCCTTGCGGCCGTCGGCACTCAGCCCTCGGCCAAAACTTGGCGGGCGCCCGAAAAGGCCTCCGCCAACTCGCGAAAAAGCGCCTCGGCGTTTTCTTCCGCCTTGGCGCCCACACGCGCATCGACAAGCATCGGGAAAGTCACCAGCGACACCTCCCAAAGCTCCAACTCGGCCAGGAGCCGGCGCCCGCTTCCATCTCGTTCCGCTCGCTTGGTGCGATAGCCGATCGACAGCCCGTCAAGCGCACCGGCAGCGATCAATGCGGCGGCCTCGCGCGCCCGGGCCACCTCGGTCAGGAGGCGCCCCTTTACGTAAAGCCCGCGCGTGTCCTCCCGGACCTCGTCCCAGATGCCTATGGGCTGCGTCGGGTCATGCTGCCACAGCATCTTGACCCGACGCCCCTCGGCCGCCATTCGCTTGAGGCAGCCCGAATAGGCGCCCGACTGCACCACGTCTCCCCCTTGGTCTGCCGCGCCGAACAACGAGGCGTAACCTTGAATCGCCGCGCCTTCCCCCAGTGCCAATGGCGCGTCCGGCTGGCAGAACTTGCGCTCCAGCCCGACTTCCGTGTCATATCCGATCATGCGAACTCCCCTTTCAGGGCGCGGCCGTCACCAGCGAGGCCACGCCTTCCGTCAAGATCACGGCCACCACGCCATAGACGGTTAGCCACATCCTTCGTTCCAACCGCTCAAGCGCGGTCTCGATCCGCACCAGACGGAACTCGAGCGCCGTCCAGCGCTCCTCCCAGACCCGCTCATTCGCGTCGATCCGTGCGTTCGCCACTTCGAATGGCGCATACAGAAACCTGGAGCCCGACCGTTCGGCCGGGGGTTTCATGCACCCTCCGGCCGTGCCGGCAGGCCGAGAAGCGCGCGCTTCTCATCCTCGGTCAGGAAATCGGCCGCGGCGATGCGCGCCCATTGCGCATCACGCTCAGCGGCAAGCGCAGGAACCTGGTCGAGATCCGGGCGAAGTTGCACCTGCTCCGCGGAGAACCGGGACAGGAAATCCGCAACGGCGCCTGCGACCTTTGCCACCAGCGGCAACACCGTCAGCCTGTAAAAGGCGCGGTTGGCCTCCTGGTAGTTGGCATAGGTCGCATCGCCAGGGATCCCCAGCATCATCGGAGGCACACCGAAGGCGGTCGCGATTTCACGCGCTGCGGCCTCCTTGGTGCGGTGGAATTCCATGTCCGATGGCGAAAAGCCCATCGGCTTCCAATCCAAACCGCCTTCCAGCAGCATCGGCCGTCCGGCATTCGCCGCGCCTTGGTGATAGGCCAGCATTTCATCCTGCAGCCGGGCATACTGGTCGTCGCTCAGCGATTGATTGCCGTCGCTTCCCCGATAGACGATTGCGCCCGAGGGCCGCGCCGCGTTGTCCAGCAGCGCCTTGGACCAACGCGAGGCCGAATTGTGCACGTCGATCGCTGTCGCTGCGGCCTGCAACGGGGACAGCCCGTAGTGGTCGTCCTGCGGGTGAAAGGCCTTGATATGGCAGATCGGAGGCGCGGCCACCGTCATGTCGAACCTGTGCTTGCGCCCCCCGACCGCGTAATCATAGGCAACCGGCCAGCCGTCGCGGCCTGGGACGATGTGCATCCGGTCCGACCGAAGCACATGCAGTTCGAACGGCAGACCACCTTCGCCGCCCACCGCCTCGAGATATGCGTTGCCCGACAGCAGCAGCTGCCCGTACAGCGCTTCGAAAAGCTCGGCCCGCCCCTGGGCGGGGTTCGGCCGGCCGATGAGATCGATCACAGGATGCGCCTCGTAACGCCGCTCCGCATCACGGCAAACGAGCGGCAGCGCGGCCGCGGCTTCAGCGATCAGCTTCACTGCGCGGAAACCCACAGGGTTGCCGATGAACCCGTTGCGGGTCAACGAAACGGCATCCCGCGGGCTCCATGCCACGCGGCCGGCGCCCGACCATGCGATCACCGGGCCCGAGGCCGACGCTTTTGACTCGGGCGCCGCTCGCTCCGCTCGGCGGAAAATGTTGAAATTCATGGGCTAAGCTCCTCCGGTTTCGCTGTCGCTGCCCGTTCAGGGCCCAAGAAAAAGGCCCGCGCCGCGGGATCGGCGCGGGCGGGCCTAACGGTCTGTCGGCCACATCTTTGTGACCGCTCGCATTGTCTTCTTGCGCGCCTTACAGGCTGCGCACTCGCGGTCGGCGCCAATGAGCAGCCGGGGCAATCATCAGTTCGTGGATCGCCCAGACCAAAGCATCAACACGGTCAGGACTCCCGCGACCATCGTAGCCGCGCGCCGTCATGCGACACATCTGGTCCTCCAGGCTTTCAAGTCCGCGCAGGTGTTTCACACGGCCTTGCTCGTAAAGCGCGGCGACGGGCTCGGCCCGGGCGGCCTTCCCGCGCGCTGCGTGAACCCCGCGGAACGGCACCAGCGGATCAAGCTGCCGGATCACCGTCTCGACCAGATCTCCGCCCTGGTTGACTTCGGCCACCAGTCGGTCGGCCCCAAAGCGTTCCATCGCTTCAATCGCAGCCTGCGCCCAGACCGTGGGCGCCACGCCGGTCAGACTCGCATCTTCAAGAACGACGGCCGTCCATGCCTGCGGCGGCCCCTGCGTTTGCGCGCCCACGACCACGATCCCGCATTCGTCCGAATTTCCATGCCCGCTTACCGGAGGATCGACGGCCACAACGATCCGGTCGAGCGGCGGCGCGGCGTCGACACGAGCGGTTTCGATCTGTGCCAGCGACCAGAGCGCTCCATCGGATTCCTCCAAGAGCACACCGTCCAGTTCTTGGCGGCCCAGCCGCGTACCGGCGTAGCGGGATCGCACGGCCTCGAGAAAAGATGCGGCAAGATTCGCCCGGTTCGCCTCGGTCGGCGCATGACTGACGACCGTCATCGGGTTCGACAGGATCGACCGCAATATCGCCACGCTGCGCGGCGTTGTCGTGATGCATTGCCGCGGCGACGGCCCCAGCCGCAGGCCGAACTGCAGCATATCCCATGTGTCTTCAGCCTTCTTCCACTTCGCCAATTCATCGGCCCAGGCCGCATCGAATTGCGGACCGCGAAGGCTATCCGGATCATGCGCCGAAAAGACCTGCGCCACCGCACCATTCGGCCAGACCAGCCGATGCCGCGTCGTCTCCCAACGCGGGCGCCGGTCTGGCGGCGAACACGCCATCAGTCCACTATCGCCAAAGACCATGACCTCCCGAACCTGGTCGACGGTTTCACCCACTAGGGCAACCCTTCTCGACCGGCCATGGTCAAGTGGCCCAGCGCCCTCCACCTCGGACCGAACCCATTCGGCACCCGCGCGTGTCTTGCCCGCACCGCGCCCGCCAAGGACAACCCAACATCGCCAGTCTCCCTCCGGCGGCAACTGGTGCGGCATCGCCCAGAACTCGAAAAGAAAGGGGAGCGCCATGAGGGCGGCATCATCCAGGCCTTCAAGGAAGGCCGTCTGTTCGTCGCGCGGAGCGCATGCGATCCAGTCGGCGCCCGACTTCAATGCGTGCCGCACCAAGGTCGAGTGCATGGTCGCGGGTACCACCTGTTTCCTGCCGGAGAAGCTTGTCAACTCGTAACCTTTCGTCGAACGCGGTTTGAACCGCCTTTCCGAGATCCGTGAGCGCTCCCCGAAGCGCGCGGGCGCGCTCGGTATTGCCGGCCTCCACTTCTTCGATGATGTCATTCAAGGCCCGGATGGTGCGCCTGTAATGGTCCTCGGCGTCTTCGAGCATTTCCCGGGCCCCTGCGTCGTCCGCTTGCGGGGCTACTAGTGTTGCCATGCCGTCCTTGCCTGATTGCCTTACTTTCCTCCGTCGCAGGCGAAGGCACGAAAAAGGCGGCCTCGGGGAACGTCCCCGGGCCGCCAACCCATGTCTTCCAGCTTGCTTGAAGGTATACGTCAGACCGTTCGCAGAGTCAAGAAGTTTATTGTAAACAAAGGGTTAATAACTGCCTACCGCGCTTCGTCCTGACGTTCGGCCTCGATCTCACGCCACCGCGCCACATTCTCGTTATGCTCGGCAAGGGTTTGGGCAAAGGCGTGGCCACCCGTTCCATCGGCCACAAAAAACAGATAATCCGTATCGGCGGGGTTCAACGCAGCCTCGATCGAAGCGCGCCCCGGATTGGCGATCGGCGTCGGCGGCAGACCAGCGATCACATAGGTGTTCCACGGCGTTTCGCGACGCAATTCACTTTGACGAATGCCACGACCTAACGGCGCCTTGCCTTCCGTCAGACCATAGATCACCGTCGGGTCCGTCTGTAGCCGAATCCCCTGACGCAACCGATTCACGAAAACGCTGGCCACCTGGCGGCGCTCTTCCGGAACTCCGGTTTCCTTTTCGACGATCGAGGCCAGGATCAGCGCATCTTGGGGCGTCTCGATCGGTAGGCCGTCCGCCCTGTCTGCCCAAAGCTCATCGAGGATCGCCGACTGACGTGCCTGCATCTCGGCCACAAGTTCATTTCGACGCGTGCCTTCGGAGACCTCATAGCTATCGGGCGCAAGTGTTCCCTCGGCGGGTAGTTCCTCCAACTCGCCATTCAGGAAATCAGCGGCCTTCAGCTCCTCCACCACCTGCCAGCTCGTCACGCCCTCAGCAAGCGTAACCCGAAAACGCAGGTCAGGCGCCGCGCGCATCTCGACATAGTCTTCCGGAATATCCTCGCTCGCTGGATCAAAGGACATAACCTCGACATAACGGCTTGTTGCAGGATCCAACTCGCGGAGCTGCACCTCGGCGTTCACGATCCCGATGCGGAAATTCAATTCCGTTCCACAGGTCGAGCGGCCACCCCGGGTCACGGCGTCTACGATTTCCTCCATTGAGGCGCCGGGTTGAACGAGAAAGCTGCCAGCCTTAAGCAGGCCGGATTTCTCGGAATATCTCGCTCCCAACCGAAAGATCGTCGAGTTTGAAATCGCCCCGTCGTTGTAAAGCTGGCGCGACACGCGCCCCATCGTCGAGCCAGTTTCCACCCGCAGGCAGATCGGCTCTTCCAGCGGACCGGGGCCACTATACTGCCGCTGCGCCCAAATCAGCCCGCCGCCGGCCAGCAGGAACAGCACAATAAAAAACGTCAGCGCATTCGAGGCGATGGAGCGCCACATCAGAGATCACCGCGACCCATAAGCAGTGTTGCGTTCGTGCCCCCGAAGCCGAACGAGTTCGACAAAACGACCCCGATCTCACGCCTTTTCGCAACTTTCGGCGCCAAGTCGAGGCGCGCGTCTTCGGGCGGGTTGTCGAGGTTCAAAGTTGGAGGCGCCACTTGGTCGCGCATGGCTAGGATACAGAAAATCGCTTCGACCGCCCCGGCCGCCCCCAGAAGATGCCCGACCGAGGACTTGGTGGAGGACATCGTCGCCTGATCGACCGCATCGCCCAGAAGCCGCTCAACCGCGGCCAGTTCGATCGTGTCGGCCATGGTCGAGGTGCCATGGGCATTTATGTAGTCTATATCGGCAGGTGTCATCCCGGCCCGCTTCAGCGCCGCCTGCATCGACCGATAGCCGCCCTCGCCGTCCTCGGACGGCGCGGTGATGTGATAGGCATCGCCGGAAAGGCCATAGCCCAGGATTTCGGCGTAGATCTTTGCGCCGCGCGCCTTGGCGTGTTCGTATTCCTCCAGCACCACCACGCCTGCACCCTCGCCCATCACGAATCCATCGCGATCGGCGTCCCAGGGCCGCGAGGCCGATTGCGGGTCGTTTCCACGTTTCGTCGACAGTGCCTTGCAGGCGTTAAAGCCGGCGATTCCAATCTCCGAAATCGGGCTTTCCGCACCACCGGCGACCATCACATCAGCATCGCCCCACTGGATTAGACGCGCAGCATCCCCGATGGCATGCGCCCCGGTCGAACAGGCGGTCACCACGGCATGGTTCGGCCCCTTGAACCCGAAGCGGATCGAGACCTGCCCCGAGGCCAGGTTGATCAACGCCGACGGGATGAAGAACGGCGACACACGCCGTGGACCCTTCTCCTGCAACAGGACGGCGGTATCCGCGATCGCCGACAACCCGCCGATGCCCGAACCGATCATCACGCCGGTGCGCTCGCGTTCCTCATCGTTGGCGGGCTCCCACCCGGAATCCCGAACCGCCTGCGTCGCGGCCGCCATACCGTAAAGAATGAAGTCATCGACTTTGCGCCGCTCCTTGGGCTCCATCCAGTCGTCAGGGTTGAACGTGCCCTCGGTCCCGTCGCCGAAAGGAATCTCGGCGGCATAGGTTGTCGCCACGCGTGACGCATCGAACCGCGAGATCGGTCCGATACCCGATTGGCCTCCGATGAGACGCGCCCAAGTCTCTTCGACGCCGCAGGCCAGCGGGGACACCATCCCCAGCCCGGTCACCACCACTCGACGCATACGCCCCTCCTCGCTCTTGCCCTCGGCCGTTGTCCGGCGCCCTGATACAGCGCTTTGGTCGGGCTCGGCAAGTCGCGCACGATGCGGACGGCGTAGCCTTGCCTTCCGGATCGTCATCCGGGCCGCAAAGCGGCCATGACCATCAATGGAGCAACTCGCATGCGCCGCGTCCAGGCCGATTGCAGTTCGGCCGCAGTCGCCCTGGAAACCACAGAGTAGGCTGCCCCGCCGAAGGTTCGATCGAATTCGACGCGCCCAGTCTTTGCTTGGCAAGATTCCGTTAACACCCAAACGCAATACTCCCTGCGGGGGCGCGCGAGGGAATGTCATGCCAACGAAAACACGCAGCGCCAGCACCGCACTCCCGATTCTTGCCGTGGTGCTTCTTGCCGCGTCGACCGCGCGGGCGGATTGCGCCCTTGAATCCTGGCTGGCCGAAACCTATCGCAAGGGAACCGCGCTTTCCCGCGCCGAAACCGGCGCCGCAGTGCTGAGCATCGCGCCCGCTTTAATCCGACACCTCGCCAAACGTGACCCCGATGCCGTTGCGACGGCAATGCGGCGCGCGGGGTTCGCCGCCGATATCACCACCGTTCGCACCTATATCGAGGCCCAGACCCAACGGTTGGCGAATTTGTCGGATGGTCGCTTGGATAGCTTGCCCATGGGCGATGTCAGGGGCTCTGCGATGGGGACCTTTATTGCGCGGCTCGATTGCCCAATTGCGGAGGTAACGTCGACGGGCTACGCCAACCTGTCGACTCCAGACGGGTGGACCTCGCAGGCCGGCGCCTCCCTTGCCAGGCGACCGACCGCGGCGACGCTGACTGCGATCGGGCTGCTGAGCGGGGCACTGGCACTTGCGGGTGGGCGGCTGGTCGGGCGATATGCGCGACGCGCGGTCCGCGAACGCTGCGCCATTCGGGCAACGCTGCGGCTCGAAGATACCACCTATGATGGGCTGGCCACCAATATAAGCAGGCTCGGCGCCAAGCTCACCCTGCCCTGCAAGCAGGCGCGGCGCGGTCATGGAACGCTCAACATCGCAGGCCGCGATATTCCCTGCCGGGTTATCTGGTCGGAAAGCGGCACCGTCGGCCTCGCCTTTCGGCGACGGCTCGGCGCCACGGCGCTTCGCGAAATGCTGACTTATCACCAGTGTGAAATTGCCACCGATGCAGTCTTTGGAAACGAAGAACGGCGCCCGATGGGCGCCGTCACAAATAGCGGCTGATCGCTCGCCTCAATCTCAGGAAGCTTCCTGAATGAACTTCACCGCGTCGCCGAAGGTCTGGATGGTCTCGGCAGCATCGTCCGGGATCTCGATACCGAATTCTTCCTCGAAGGCCATCACCAGCTCGACCGTGTCCAGGCTGTCCGCACCCAGATCGTCGATGAACGAGGCGTTCTCGGTCACCTTGTCCTCTTCGACGCCCAAGTGCTCGACGACGATCTTCTTAACGCGATCCGCGATGTCGCTCATATCTGTTCCTCACTTTGTTCAGGCAACGCGCCCGTCTTATTGCTGTTGGCCACGAGGGGCCGCGTCTGTCCCCGCGCGGGCGGAGAACCGGCAAGCGCGGGGGACCCCCCGACGAACTCGCGCCGCCTATAACACATCACTTAAACAAGGCAAACGCTTTCGCGTCGCAGGGCCGCAACCGCCCGAGTCCGATCCGCGACGCCGCCCCCAGGCGGCTCAGACCATCGCCATTCCGCCGTTTACATGCAACGTAGCGCCAGTGACATAACCCGCCTCGGCACTGGAGAGGTAGACCACCGCGGCCGCGATATCAGCGGGCGTGCCCATCGCGCCCATCGGTACCGCATCCAGGATTCCGGCCTTCTGCTCTTCCGTCAGCTTATCGGTCATCGCCGTAGCGATGAAGCCGGGCGCAACGCAGTTCACCGTGATCCCGCGCGCCGCTACTTCCTGTGCCAGCGATTTCGACATGCCCACAAGGCCCGCCTTAGCCGCACAGTAATTCGCCTGCCCGGGATTGCCCGTGGTGCCCACCACCGAGGTGATATTGACGATCCGCCCCCAACGCGCCTTCATCATTCCGCGCATGGCGCCGCGGCACAGCCGCATGGCCGCGGTCAGGTTGACGTCGATCACAGCCTGCCAGTCGTCATCCTTGAGACGCATGAACAGCGTGTCGCGGGTTATGCCCGCATTGTTCACCAGGATATCCAGCCCGCCCATCTTATCCGCTGCCCGTCCAGGCAGCGCATCAACGGCCCCCGGATCGAACAGGTCGCAGGGCAGAACATGGACGCGCTCGCCCAACTCCGAAGCCAGTGAATTCAATGGCTCCTCTCGAGTGCCGGACAATGCCACCGTGGCGCCCTGCTGGTGCAGCGCGCGCGCGATTTCGCCGCCGATCCCCCCCGATGCGCCGGTCACTAGCGCGCGTTTTCCATTCAGATCGAACATCTCGCCCCCTCAGCTCATGCTTTCCACGGCCGCCGTCACCTCTTCGGGCGTACCTACCTGGCGCGATGCGACCTCGCGGGCGATCCGGCGGACCATCCCCGACAACGCCTTACCAGCGCCGATTTCCCAGATCTCATCAACGCCATTGGCCGCCATCCAAGCGACTGACTCCCGCCAGCGGACCATGCCTGTGACCTGCTCGACCAACAGTGTACGGATCTCATCGGGGTCGCTCACCCCTTCGGCCCGGACATTCGAAACAACCGGCACCAGCGGCGTATCGACCGTCACCTCGGCCAGGCGTTCGGCCATTATCTGGGCGGCCGGCTCCATCAGCGCACAATGAAACGGCGCCGACACTGGAAGCATCACGGCGCGTTTCGCTCCCCGCTCCTGCGCCAGTGCCACGGCCCGTTCGACACCCGCCTTGTGGCCCGAGATCACCACCTGGCCAGGATCGTTGTCATTTGCCGCCTGCACCACCTGGCCCTCGGCGGCGTCCCCGGCGACCTGTTGCACGGCCTTAAGATCAAGGCCCAGGATCGCCGCCATCGCGCCCTCGCACACCCCGACCGCGGCCTGCATCGCCTCGCCCCGCGCGCGCAGAAGGCGCGCGGTATCAGCAAGACTGACTGCCCCCGCCGCGCAAAGTGCCGAGTATTCACCCAGCGAGTGCCCGGCCACGAAACTCGCTGCCGTAACCGTCACGCCCTCGGCCCCCAGCGCCGCCATCGCCGCCATGGATGTCGCCATCAGCGCGGGCTGGGCGTTCCGGGTCAGCGTCAGGGCCTCCTGCTCGCCCTCCCAGATCAGCGCCGACAACTTTTCGCCCAGCGCCTCGTCGACTTCCTCGAACACCGCACGGGCCTGTGGGTAGGCCTCGGCCAGCGCCCGACCCATCCCGATCGTTTGCGCCCCCTGTCCCGGAAACACGAATGCACGCATAGGTAACCTTCTCCGTCGACGTTTTCCGGTCCGTCTATCGGCTCGAGACAGGCTTCACAAGTCGTCGGAAACGACAGGCGACGGCCTGCCGCGCAGGCGGCCCAGGAAGTCGAGCGCGGTATGGTCCTCGTCCTCGTCGGCCTCGATATTCGCCACGTTGCGCCGAACCCGAGCCGCGTGGCGCGCCGCTTGGACCCGTTGGTTCGACCCCCTAGCGATCTTTGCGGAAAGTTCGGCCTCGGACCGCGTATAGTAGTGGTTCAGCTGAAGATGATCCGCCGAATAGAACGCGCGGTCGAACCTACCCTTCAAAGTCGCCTTCTCGCCCCTGTCGTTCCAGGTGACGTCTTGCCCATCGACTTCAACGCTGTGCACCTTCAGCGCGGTGACCCTTGTCGGATCGACCAATGTCTTGAAATTCGTCACCCCGCGCGCGCCGCTCATCGGGTCCGCCGCGCGACGGGTGTAATTTTCCACAATCCCGCCCGCGGGCGGAATCAAATGGCCGCAGCGGCCGAAATTGTGCCAAGGCAAAGTGACCGAGGGGATGTCGCGCAAATGCACCAGCGCCGCGTCCAGGCTATCGGCGCGCTTCGGCACCAGAAACTCGTCAGCGTCGATGCAGGCCATCCAGCGGAATCTTCCGCCGAAATTCCGCATCGCGTGCGCATAAGCCAGGACCTGATTGTGGATCTCGCGGCCCGTTGCGGCATCGGTCAGCTTCTGGTCCCAAGGGATCACGGTCACCCGTTCGCCTAGGGCTTCCACCAATCGCGGGATCGTCGCATCCGTGCAGCCGTTGTCGTAGACGACGAAATGGGCCGCGCCCGCATCGCGATGAAACGCCGCCCATTCGCCGATGTGGCGTTCTTCGTCGCGCACGATCAGCACCACAGCCAAACCGCTCCGTTCTGCGCGCGGCTCAGGCGGGGTCAAGCCGAGTTTCGTGATCGGACGACGAGTGAGAAGACGGAACATGGCCGGACTCGGGAATTGCTCCGCCGGACAGTAGCGAGAGCGCGCCCGTTAGGCCAGCATCCGCAAGGCGGCGCCTAGGCTGCCTGCGGCAACGGACGGGCAAGTCCGCGGCGACCGCGCGGTCTGCGCCTTGCCGCGACCTTGCGCAAGCCCGAGCCCTGCATGTCGCGCGACAGCCGGGTCTGCAACGCCGATAGCGCCTGCGCCGGCCCGCGCGTGATTTCGATCAGGTCCTCGCCACTTTCGCCGACCCGTGCATACAGCCTCGCGGGCACCCCACGCCGTTCAGATCGACGCACGAAGAGCGATCCGATCTCGTCGAAACCGGCTTCCCTGCGGATCCGCATCGCACCGCGCGCGTTGCTAACGGTGACGCGCAGGACGCGCATCTCCAGGTCGACCTGGACCTCCTCCAGAAGGCCCCGCTCAAAGACCCAGCCAAGCGCGGCACCAGCAAGCGCAAGGACGACACTCAACCCCAACTGCCCCGTCGCGCCGAGCGCCACATGGACCTGCGGCACCAGCCAATGAACGCCGGCCAATGCTATCAGCGCCAAGCCAGTCAGCCCTGCGGCTTTCTCCCGCCAAAACGCGGCACATGCCGCAAGCCCCCCGGACACGAGGACATAACCCCAACCGGTTTCCGTGATCTCCAAGAGGGTCCGCGACCGGTCGCCGCCACCGAAATCGCAAAAGAAATCCCGTTCCGCGACCATGCGGTTCGCTCTCCTTTCGACTGTGGTCTTGGTGACTTCAATCTCCTCAGGAA
>JBNGDM010000018.1:0-21421 GCA_049975105.1 Rhodovulum sp.
CCACGCCTAGCGGCCGTTGCGCCGCCGCGCCTTGTCGCGCATCACCGACCGCACCATCCGCCCGAAGGCGCGGTCGCGGGCATGGGCCTCGGCCAGCGTCTGGGAATTGTGGCGATCCTCGCGCCGCAGTTTCTCCCAGCGGGCCAGGCGACCCGCCTCAAGCCGCCCGTCCGCGACCGCGGCGCGCACGGCGCAGCCCGGTTCGCTGCCATGGGCGCAATCGGCGAACCGGCAGGCGCCCGCCAGCGCGTCGATATCGTCGAAGACCTGCGCGATGCCGTCCTCGGCATCGGCCAGGCGCAGTTCACGCATCCCGGGCGTGTCGATCAGCCAGCCGCCTTGTGCCATCGCCCGCAGGTGCCGCCCGGTCGTGGTGTGCCGCCCCTTCGCGTCATCCTCGCGGATCGGCGCCGTGACCTCGTCCAGCCCCGTCAGCGCATTGGCCAGCGTCGTCTTGCCCACCCCGGACGACCCCGCCAGCACGACGGTCTGCCCCGCCCGGCACCAGTCGGCCAGCGCCGCCGCCTCCGGCGCCCGGGCGTCGACCAGACGCACCGCGACGCGCCGGTCGACGGCCTCGGCGCGGGCGCGCCAGCCGTCCGTGTCGTCGCACAAGTCCGCCTTTGTCAGCAGGATCACCGGCTCCACCCCTGCGGCGCGGGCCAGCGCCAGGTAACGTTCCAGCCGCGCCGGGTTGAAATCGGCGTTGCACGACGTGACGGCGAAAAGCGTGTCGACATTCGCCGCGATCAGCTGCCGCGCCGCCCCGCTGCCCGCCGCCCGGCGCGACAGGCAGGTGCGGCGGTCCAGCAGCCGGACCAGGCGTGTGCCGTCCGACAGCGCCCAGTCGCCCACCGCAACCTCGGCGGCGGACAGCCCCGGTGGCAGGCCCAGCGACAGCGCGCCATGCGCGGAAAGCGCCTCGACGCGGGCGCGGTGAACCGCGGCGATGCGGCAGGGGGTGGCGGTGGAAAGTTCGTCCAGGTCGAGCTGGCACAGGAAGTCGGCGGCCCAGCCAAGCTCGGCGAGCGTGAAGATGTCGGTCAAGGGAATGTCCTCGCGAAAGGCACTGAAAGACTGGCGCCGAAGGGCGCCGGTGACGATCAGGGGGGCGAGGCGGTGGAGCGGTTACCCGCCTAGACGGCCTCGGCCCAGAGGAAGACAGTCTCCGACATGTGTCCTGCTCCTTTGCCGCGTTTCGAGAACGCCTTCGTCATACACCGAACCGCGGCGCTTTCCAATCGCGCCAAAAGGTCCGCGGGCCAGGATCCGAAGGTGCTGGAAATTGGTCGGAGTGAGAGGATTCGAACCTCCGGCCTCTGCCTCCCGAAGACAGTACCCCATATTTTCATAGCTGAACATGGCTGCTCAAAAACATAGGTATATCAATAGACTGAGTGGCATGCTATACCATAGCTGATCACCGCAGCACCCCCAAGCGCACGTCATTTGCGAGACAAAAACGAGACAATTATGGGAGCACTGACCGAACTGTCTGTCCGTAAGATGGCCCTGCCCGAAGCGGGGAGCGTCAAGCACATGGACGACACCCTGCGCGGGTTCGGCGTCCGCTGCACCGCCCGCTCGAAGGCCTTCTTCGTGATGTACGGGCCGGAACGCCGCCTCAAGACGCTCGGCAAGTGGCCGGACCTGTCGCTGAAGGAGGCCCGTACGCTGGCCCGTCGTTTCCTGGCGGCACCGCCGGTCGATGTGGAGCACGCCACCTTCGCCACGGTACGCGAGGCCTTCCTCAAGGATTGCCGCAAGCGCCTGCGTCCGAGCACGGTCGAGCGATACCATTACGCACTCAAGACCATCCCGGACACCAAGCTCGACAAGGTCGACCGGAACATCGACGACCCGAACCAGATCAAGGCCCTCAAGGCTCTGTTCAACTGGTGCATCGACCGCGGGATCACCGACCGCAATCCCTTCGTTCGCCGTCGGGTCCGTTTCGGGGTCCGGGACCGCCTCCTCTCCGACGAAGAGATCGCCGCCATCTGGCAGGTCGAGCAACGACCCTTCTCGGATATCGTCAAGTTGCTCATCCTGACCGGCCAACGACGCGGTCAGATCTGGCGGTACGATCCCGCGTGGCTCACCGGCGACACGCTGACCTTTCCGGCCAGCGTGATGAAGAGCAACGTCGCCCACAGCATCCCCGTGACCGGCTACGGTCGCTACCTCCCGGAACGCCCCTTCACGTTCAACAGCTGGAGCAAGTCGAAGGCCCGGTTCGACCGCGCCTGCGGCGTGCGCAACTGGGTACTCCACGATATCCGGCGGTATTTCTCCAGCACGATGGCACGCCTTGGCGCCCCGCTGCACGTTACCGAACAGATCATCGACCACCGTACCCAGCTGACCGGCGTCGCCGCCATCTATAACCGCTACGACTACCTGGCGGAGATGCATAAGGCGCTCGAACGCTACGAGGCGCACGTGCTCGGCCTGATACCCGCCAACTAGACGGAAGATCGTTCCCGGCCTACGCTGTCCCCGCCTGGGTATGTCGTAACCTAGGGCATCGCGATGCTCTTCAGTCATGGAGACATCGTGATGCGGATACTGTCAAAGCGTCAGGTGAAGGAGTTGGTCCTGTACTCGCCCCAACACATCGCACGGCTGGAAAAGGCCGGGAAATTCCCCCAGCGGGTCATCCTCGGCCCCAACAGAGTGGGGTGGGTCGAAAGCGAAGTGCTGGATTGGCTGCAACATCGCCTCGATCGCCGCGAAGACCCCGAACGACGCTCCTGCTAGGGAGCCAGGGTGGCCGGGTGTGCACAGCTCGGTCACCCGTTTCGGGAGCCGCTCAACCCCAGCGAACGCTCCATCCTCCACATGTTAGTATGTGTATGCTAGGTAGTTAATTCAGCAGGGCACACCTTTCCCATACTTGAGTGCAAACAAGGTCGAAAAGCAGCCATGGAAAAAATATCAATAACGCTAAAAAACTGCTATGGAATCAACTCGCTTTTCCATGAGTTCGATTTCACAAAAAAGCATGCTGCACTTATTTACGCTCCGAATGGAATAATGAAAACCTCATTTGCCCAAACCTTCAAAGACCTTAGCACAAATAGTGAATCCAAGGACCGAGTATATCCTGACCGGCCAACTTCAAGGCTGGTGGTATTAGAGGACGGAACCGAACTCGAGTCAGAGAATGTTTTTGTTGTCGAGCCTTATGACGCAGACTATTCGTCGGACAAAGTTTCTAGCCTTTTGGTCAATAAAGACCTAAAGAAGGAGTATGATGAGATACTGAAGGAAATTGACAACCTACTTAGCGCGGTTGTCAACAAAGTTAGGAAGAGTTCGGGAATCAGGTCCGGGCTTGAGGAGCTTATTTCCACAACTTTTTCAAAAAGAAGCGACAATCTTCTACGCGCCCTTGATCGTATTCGCGCGGAAGTGTTAGAGGATGAAATAGATGAGGGCTTGGCCAACGTCCCTTACGCGGTATTATTTAATGAGAAGGTCGAAAAGCTGATTTCCAATCATGAGATTAAATCGGCCCTAGAGGAATACACCGCAAACTATGATAATCTCCTAAGCAAGTCTCGCTTCTTTCGAAAAGGCGTTTTCAACCATTATCAGGCGACAGAGGTCGCCAAGCAACTGAAGGCCCATGGCTTTTTCAAAGCCGATCACAAAGTCTTTCTCAATGACGGGTCAGAGGAGACCGAAGTTAAAACCGAAGAAGAGCTTCAAGCTCTCATTTCTAGCGAGCTTAACGCTATCCTCGCAGATCCAAAATTGAAGAGCTCATTCGATGAATTGGACAAGAAGATATCCAATCGTGAGTTAAGGGATTTTCGAGAGTTCCTACTCGCAAACCAAACTATAATTCCTCGCTTGATGTCCCCTGAGCTCCTCAAGGAAGATATCCTAAAGTATCACCTAATGCAGTCTCGCGCTGAGTTCGAAGCGTTGATGACTACATATGATGCGGGCAAGAAGCGCCTAGATGAAATTGCGAAAGCAGCTTCCGATCAGGCAACGAAGTGGCAAGATGTTATAGGGATTTTCAATAGGCGCTTCTCTGTTCCATTTAAGGTTATAATGCAGAACAAGGAAGACGTTATTCTTAAGCGGGCAACGCCGAATATTGGCTTTGAGTTCCAAGATCAATCGCTAGAACCCAAATCAGTTGAGCGAAGCCAATTGGTTGAGGTTCTGAGCAATGGCGAGCGTCGCGCACTGTATATATTAAACATCATCTTCGAAGTGCAAGCCCGGATGGAGCAAGGACTTGGAACGCTTTTTATAATTGACGATATTGCCGATTCATTCGACTACAAGAACAAGTATGCAATCATTGAGTATTTGGCGGATGTATTGAGGGAAGAGAATTTTCGGCAGATCATTCTTACCCATAACTATGATTTCTACCGCACCGTCTGGAAGCGCTTACAGCTTGATGGCGCGAACTATCAGGTTGCAAAAACCAAGAACGAAATCGTAATAAACAACGAGACAATGTATCGCGATCCATTTGATAAATGGAAAAAGTCAGCAAACCACACTGAGAAGCGCGATTGTCTTTTCGCCATGATCCCGTTTGTTCGAAATCTTGCAGGTTACTGTGGGTTCGGCGATGAGGAAGTCCAACTCACGCTCGCATTGCATATCAAACTAGGCGAACCAGACCTTACGGTCGGTGCGATGCTAGAAATCTTCAAGAAAGTACTTAATGGGCAGGTGTTTGAAGCGCATGTGCCAAATGATTCACTTGTAATAGATGAAATTCTGGCTGTTGCGGATGATATTTCAAAGGCAGAAGATCCCGCGCTGGATTTGGAGAAAAAGGTCGTGCTCGCGATTGCAATAAGACTAAGGGCTGAACGATTTATGATTTCAAAAATTAATGATGACGAGTGGGTGAAAAAAATTTCACGCAATCAAACAGCAGTTCTGGCGGAAAGATTCAAAACAGATGCTCAGAACGATGCTAGTATGAGAGAAGCGGTGCGCGTTATTGATCGTGTAAACCTAATGACTCCAGAGAATATTCATTTAAATTCGTTCATGTACGAGCCAATCCTCGATATGTCAGCAGAGCATCTAAAGGTACTACTTCAAGATGTAAGAGCTCTCGCAGCCTGACGTGAATACTTGGCGAACGCAAACTGAATGGGCCCAAGCTGCGCAGTTTAGTCGCGGTAATTGCGAATAGCCTCTCGGTCGAGACCTTCACTCGGCACGAGCCGGTACTGTTTTTCATCGACCACCTGCACCTCGCCGTCTTGGAGAGTGAGCTCGAATAGCGCGATGACGCTGTCGTCCATGAATTGCGCCGCGATGGCTCGGCAGCGTAAACCCGGATACTTGTCCTCGACGAATTTGATGTCCTGGGCGGTTTGGACGCCCCCGATCTGGTCTTTTCCACCCTTCGCCTGAACGGGAATCACATAGTGGCACCCACGCTTGTCGAGACCGACGTACAGTTCGTCGATCTCGATTTGGCCGATACCGCGCACTGTCGTGCGTAGGTGGTTCTGAAGGCTGTACGTAGTGAGACCGAGGAAGGTATCGATCAGGCGGTTGTACCGAACGATGGCCAGGAGGGCCTGCTCATCGTCCAGGGCGTACCGCCGAATAATCTCTGGCGTCGCGTCTGGAATCCCGATCTTCATGAGATCTTCGCGAGGGACGATCCGGTTGATCTTCACGAGTGAAAACCGATAGACGGACCGCCCGGCCAGTTCGATGACCCATTCGAAGCCCTCGGGTTGCGTTGCCACCACGCGTCCCGGTAGGTCGGTTCGAAACCGGAACGAGTAAATCACATCGCCCAAGTTATCCGGCAACGCGATTTCGAGCTCAGCTGCCGCCTGCTTGATTTCCTGCCGCGTGAACTCGAACGTGGTGGCGTCGGTCTCGTAGTGATCGAAGAAGATCTTCTCGATCAGTGCTTGGTATCGGTTCGTTTTCTTAGCCATACGCAACGCTATTAGACAGCCGTTCCCGCTCGATCTCTTCCTGTTTGCGCTTGCGCGCGCCGCTCTTGCGATCCCGGCGGCTCGGCGGCGCTTCCACGCCGAAGTGGCGGGATGCGCGCGACAGGTCGAGCGACAGCAATTCGGGATCGCCGAGCGCTATGGTCTCGGGGGGACGTTGCGGAGCGTGTTTGAGCGCCTTCAGCACTTCCGTTGCGACCGCGCGCGCGAGCGGCGGCGGCACGGCGTTTCCGATCTGCCGCGCACCGTGCCACTTGGTCCCATTGAAACGGAACCAATCCGGGAAGCCGTGGAGGCGTGCCATCTCGCGAACCGTGATACAGCGGTCGTAGGCGTAGTGGATCGGACGGGGGCTTGTGAATGCGCCGCGCGCGCCGTCGGTCCCGGCCCGCAAGGTATTCGACACCCCGTCTTCGGGCAGTTTGAAGAACCGACTGATCGGTTCGACCGCCCCCGGTTCGGTTTCCGAAAACCGGCGGCGCGAAATCTCCGTGTGCTCGGTGCGGGCGCTCGATGTGAGGACATTCGGCTCCCATGTGCGCGGATACCCGTAGTGCCAGGCTTCGTTCGTCAGGCAACGCAGTTCGGCCGCGTAGGGAGACGGTTTGCGGAAGCGTGCGGTTTTCACCGCATCCGAGGCGCGCAGCGTTTCGAAACCATCGGCATCGGGGAGGTCTGCCAGCGCATCGACGCAGGTCGGGCCGAGCGGCAACGCTTCGAATTCGGTCTTCCGACCTGCAATATTCGTCATCGGCGCGGGATAGTCGGGTACGGCTTCGCCCTTCCGCACGCCGAACAGGATCAGGCGCTCGCGCGACTGCGGCGTGCCGTAGTTCCCGGCATTCAGCACCTTCCAGGGCGTGCGCACCTCGTATCCGGCATCGTCGAAGGTGCGTACGAGCTCTTCGAGGAAGGATTTGTGTTTTCCGACCGTGAGCCCCTTCACGTTCTCGAAGACGAAACTCCGCGCGCGCAGCTCGGTCACGATGCGGACGAATTCCAAGACGAGCTTGTTGCGCGGATCGTCGATGATCCGCTGGCCGATCAAAGAAAACCCCTGGCAGGGCGCGCCGCCGAATACGCAGTCGACCTCGCGCCGACCGATCCCGGCTGCCACGCGAATGGACTCGGCGCTCAGGCCCTCGACCGACTGGGGAATGATTGCGGTGCGCGGAAAGTTGTATGCATGGGCCGCGCAATGGACGGGATCGACTTCGACCGCCGCCGCGACGTCGAACCCGGCCTGCTCGAAGCCCAAGCTCAGGCCGCCCGCTCCGGCAAACAAATCGATTCCAATGGGGCGCATTGCTCTCCCTGCCGCTTCGTTCTTCTTCATAGCGGAATCATACCACGAGCCATACCCTATGTCGATCGCCCGGCATCGTCACCTACGAAATCTCGCAGCTTCGTTCCAAGACGCTCGATATCCTTGATTTCGCACTCCCATACGACCAGCACCTTCCAGCCGCGCGCCTCCAGTTCCTCGATCTTGGCCCGATCCCGGTTAACGTTCGCTTCCAATTTCGGCTGCCAATAGTCGAGCCTCGATTTCGGCAGCTGACCCTTGGGGCAGCCGTGCCAGTGCCAGAAACAGCCGTGCACGAAGATGGCCTTCTTGCGCCCGATGAAGGCGACGTCCGGTTTGCCGGGCAGATCGCGCCGGTGCAGGCGGTAGCGGTAGCCCATGCGATACAGCAACCGCCGCACGACGAGCTCCGGCTTCGTATCCTTGCCTTTGACGGCCTGCATGATCCGTTGGCGTTGTTCCGGCGTGCGCGTGTCCATGATCTCGTCTCTTCGGTCGGCGACGGATTTCCGGTTGGGACGAATGCCGCCGACTGACCGTCGAGTCTCGATAGCACGTCAGGCGGTGCAGATGCGAACCGGCGCTTCGCCGCTCCGCTTCCAGTGGGCGCGAAAGACGTCGGACACAACGGCGTCCGGTCGGAGCGTGGGGTCTACGCACGCGGTCAGGATGGATTTTCTCACCGCGCCCGAATAGCCCTCGGCAAGATCGAGAAACCGTGCCTGGCGACGGAAATCGAAGAAGACCCAGAGCGCGAGCATGGTCGCCTTCAAGCCATAGTGGGTTTTATACAGCTCGCTCTCGACCGTGCGCGCGTAGAGCCCGAGCGAGGCCGCGAGGCTTTTGCGGGATGCGCGTGAACGCTGCGGCTCGGTTCCGCGATCCACCTCCAGGGCGAAGACGCGGAAGTTGCCGCCGTAGTCGAGCGCAAAGAGCTGGTCGGGGATCAGGCGCTTTGTGCCGACGGGAATGGCGATCGTCGCATGCCGGCGCACCAGTATCTCGTGTGCCGGGATGTACCGCACGCCATCGCGGGCGGCCGCAATATCGATGGCGCTTGTCACGCACGCGACTGCATACCCATGCCACCAGTGGCCGGTCGGGCGGATGGTCGGTTCGGCGATCCTAAGCGCGTCGAGGTATTCGCGCGCCTTCCGTGTGAGATCGTAGATATACGGGTTAAAGTCGGCCTTGGCCGTCTTTCGCTGCTGGGGCGGCAAGGTGAGATAGCCACCGGCCCGGAGCTTCTGGAGGGCGCGCAGCGCCGTGTCCCGGCAGCGGTGGGTATTCCGCGTGCACTCATATAGGAACTCGGACGATTGCGGGCCGTGGCGTTCGAGGTGCATGAGCCAGCGAAGCTCGCGCTCGGTGGCGCGCACATCGGGCACCGGCTCGATGTGGTGGAAGGTGGCGCGGCCGAGGCGATCCGTGTGGGGCATGCGGGCAGGTTAGCCGAAGCTAAAGCTCCGGCGAAGGTACGGTTGGGTCTTCCGGCTCGCTTTCTTCCTTTTTCTCAATAGCTTCGCGTTCCGGCGGCGCGCTATGGTCTGCCATGTTCTGCCAGGGGGAGGCGTAGGTCTCGCGGCAACGATTGCGGATGGTTTCAAGCTCATCTGCCGAATGTTTGGGCCGTTGCTCCAGGACGAAGAAGGGAAACGAGATCGGCACCGCGCGCCCGGTCAGTCCCCGGACATAGGCGGCGAATGTGCCTTTGGCTTGGCGCTGGATGAGATCGGGATCGGCATTCATCTGCCCGGCGAGCGCCCGGGCATCGCGCGCCGAGACCCCGCCCGCGAGCTTGATCGAGGTGTTCGCCTCGAAGGCCTCCTGGAGCCCTGAGGTGAGCTGCCCGAGGTACTGGTGCGCCATAGTCATGCCGACCCGATACTTCCGGGCCTGGCTCAGGATCACGCCGATCGTCTGGTCGAAATAGTCCTGGGCCTCATCGACATAGACCATGACCGGCAGGCGGTCGGAGGTGGGCAAGGTGGCGCGTTACTGCGCCGCCTGGGCAATGAGTGCGATGAAGAACCGGCCGAAAATCTCGGTGCCTTGCTCCTTGAGGAGCGACTTGCTGGTGTTGATAAGGATAAGCTTGCCCGCGTTCATCTCGGTGAACATGTCGAACTTCGATTCCGGGTGCGCGAACATCCGCTCGAAGGTCTGGTTTTCGAGCACCCCATAGAGGCGGCGCAACACCTGGGTCTTGGTGTTGGCGAATTCCTTGCTGTCGAACTCGGTCTCGAAGAAGCGGCGGGCGGTGCCGTCGAGCTTGGCGATGTGGACCCGGTACTTCTCGGTGCCGCCCGGTTCCATCAGGTCGCGGAGCGTGTGAATGGTGGCGTCCGGGATGTGGAACATGAGCCGCGTCACGTAGCGGAACACGACGCTTTGCTTGGCGGTCATCCCCGCCGAGAGGAGCGAGCCCAGCACGAAATCGTAGAGCTCGATGATCGAGTTGGTGAGGCGCTCACGTTCAAGGGCGTTATACCCCAAGAGGCGCTCCTGTCCGACCGAGAAGAGATTCAGCGCCACCGGGTACGCGATGTCCTCGGGATCGATGAGCACGATCCGCTCCGGCGGCACGGTCTTGGCCTTGAAGATCGTCTCGATCAGATCGCCCTGGCTGTCGATCACCACGACGGATTTGTCGCCCCGCGCCACTTCGTCGAGGTCCTTCGCGATGAAATACTGCAAGGTCTGTGTCTTGCCGTGGCCGGACCCGGCCACGATGTGCATGTGCTCGAACCGGCTGGCCTCGGGGATGGCAAAGGGGGTGCGCAGCCGAAAGAGCTCTTTCAGCGGCGTGCCCGAAAGGTATACTTCGAACGCGTCGTCGCCCCGGTAATCGCGCGGGAAGACCGGCTGCGAGCGGTGGGTCTTGCGGAAGTTCGCGTCGAGCCGTTCCCGGAGCCGCTTGAAGTGGTTGTATCCGGTATCGGCGAAGAACGGGGCGATCACGTTCTGGACCGCAGCGCCCAAGGGTTCCAGGAACTGCGTCACCTCGACCAATACGTCGCCCTCGATCGGGGGGACGGCCTCGGCCACGGTGGCGAGACTGGCCGATATCCGCTCAAGAGCGGTGAGGAGCATCACGCGGTCGTTGCGCGCCCGCCCGGCCCGCGCGAGCAGGTCGCGGTACCGCGCCCCCTCGACGGTGTTAGAGAGCGCGGGCGGGGGCGGCACTTCGGCCATGAGCCCTTCGGTGGCGAATATCTCCCGGCCGATCGCGAGGAGCTGGATGCGCAGGGCCTCGGGCGTATCGGCGGGCCAATGCTGCATGAGCGCCCGGTCGATTTCCGCTTCCGTGAGCTCGGCCGAACCGGCCAGCGCGTGGCGATAGAGCGCCCTGGTCTCGCGCTTGGCCGCCCATTCGAGCCGGGCGGGACTTTCCAGGAACAGCCGGATACCGATGTATCCTGCGCCGCCGATCAGAAAGAGCGGCGTGACGACGATCGCCAGCACCACGGCCGCCAAGACGATCGCGAGCGCCAATACGCTTCCGGCCGCATCCTCGAACGGCCCCTCTGCCATCAGAACTCGACCGTCGTGCGACCGGCCGTCTCGGCGTTGTCCGCCAGCCAGAGCTTCATCTGCTGAAGGGTCGCGAGCAGGGTGTCTTCGTAGATCTTGGCTTGGGACGGCGTGGCGCAGAGGAAACGGTCCGTCTGCCCATGGAGGATGTCCCCGACGCGGAGCTCGAACTTGATGTCCCGATCATCCACGCGGGCCGTGGCCGGACGCCGATCGAGGAGCTTGGTCTTCCCGAGGCCGCGTTGCCGGACGATCTGCTTTTCCTCGTGGGTGAAGGCAACCGAGAGATGGACCTCGTAGAAGGTCTTCTTGAAGAGGAAGCCCCGCCGGACGGTGTGATGGCTGATCGAAACCCGCATCCTAGACCTCGATACGCGGATGACGTCGGGTGCGCGGTGGGGTGGGGAACAAGACCGCGAAAGCGGTATATGTCGCGGCCGTGAGGACCCCCGAAATGCGAATGGGTATAAATCTATGAGTCGGTATGGACCCCCATAGACGACCCCCATACGGGTTGGGGGTCTGTATGGGGGTGCTATGCGGGCGATCGGGCATCGATTTGGCGACCTCGCTCAGCTCTTCTGCTTGCTGTCGAGCCGACTGTTTACGAAGCCCTTGGCGTAGCTCAGATTGAAGAATGATTCCGTGCCGACGTAGTACCGGCCGTCGCGCTGTTCGATCAATTGACCGCGATGCTCGATCGTCTGGTCTTCGATCGCAGGGGGTGCTTCCTCTTTCGGTTCGGGAGCGGCCGGTTCCGCTGCGACGGGCACGGTTGGCGCTTTCGGCTCGGGGGCGGCGGCCACCGACTGGGCCGGTTCGATCGGGTCGGGTTCCGCGTGCAGGTCTTCGAACCCGGCCGGTCTATCGCCACCGGCAAACATCGCGCTCCGCGAGATTTCGAGCTGGTCGCGGGCCACCTTGAGGCTCTGCTGCGCGTATTCGGCGGAGTCGACCCCAGCCCGGCCGATCTGCACCAGGACCAGCCCCATGAAACCGGCGAGGCCGATGGTGCCGCCGATGCCCAGGAGCACGGGGATGAACACGATGCCGATGTTTTGAGCGAGATCATCGGCCGACGATATCGCTATCGCGACGACGATTCCGCCGAAAACGATGATGCACCACGACAGGAAGCCGAGGAAGCTGAAGTAGAAGCGTGCGGCTTGATATGAACGCATCGAATGTACCCCCCCCATCGAATGGGAAAAGGCTGCCGCCCGCCGTGGCGGGCTGTCAATCGCGTGGCGTGAGGCAAATTACCCCAGCGGGATAGATCAGGCGGCAATGGCCGGGCGCCCGTCTGGTTGGCTCAGTTTTGCCCACCGCGCTGCCATTTGGTATCGTGCGAACATGAAACGGATCAGCGTACCGACGATGTATGGCAATGAGGAGGACGGTGCGCACCGCCGCGCGTTCGTTGCCGCGGTTGCGCAGGGTATCGCCGAGGCCGACGCGGGAAACCTGATCGCGCATGCGGATGCTGCTGCGTACCTACGGTCGCTTTCAACTGAGAAGCCGTTGCCACGGCCGCGTGCCGATTCTAGGTGACTACCCCCGAGAGCGCCTGGTCGAAGCTGCATGATACCCTGAAACGAAGAAACCGCCCCCGAGAGGGCGGCTTCGAAAAAGAACCGAAAGAACGAACTAACCCATGGCCGCGGCCAGATGCTCCGGCGGACCGAGGATCGCCTGTTCGGCGAGAGCCAGCGCTTCGAAGAGGATCATGCCGCGCGGCTCGAAATCGAAGATGCGCCGTTTCCGCTCCGGCAGGTATCCGGCGATCTCGGGATGGCGATCCGCCAGGTGCACCGCCTCCTCGTATTTCGAGGGGAAGGTGCGTGGTCGGGTCAGGGCCAGGCACCGTACGCCAGCTTCCTGCGCAGCCTCCGCAATTGCGCCGATCAACCGCTGCGCTCGTGCACCTTTCCGGCAGTGATCGTCACAACGCTCGGTGACGACGATATCCGGTCGCAGTGTTTCGATCAGGGTCGCTACGAAAGCGGCGATATCCTTTGCGCTCTTGGTTGCCTTGACCGTGATGCCCCAGTCGTGAAGGCGGCCGTCGACCAGGAAGACATACCCGGCCCGGCCGGTTGCGACCGCGACCGACAAGACCCTAAGCGCTGCCATGGTCGGGCGGTTCATTGAGCCGCTGACGGAGGCGGGCCAGCGAGCTCTCGCGGTTAAAGGTGTATGCGGTCGTCTTGCCCGGCTCGGGCAGACTGGCGAGCCGGTCGCGCAAGGCCAGCTTCCGCTCGGCCATGAGTTCGGCGAAGAAGGCTTCGAACGAGCGGCCGTAGATGAGCGACAGCTCGACGATCTGCTCCAGGTTCGGGCACTGCTTGCCGGTCTCCAGGTCGGACACCATCGACTGGTGGCTATCGAGGAGATGGGCGAGGTCGCCTTGGGTGAACCCGGCCTTGCGCCGGGCGAGGCGCAGGTCGTGGGCGAATAATGTACTCATACGTTTGTGGTCTTAAACTGATAGACCATCAGTCTAGATTCCCGCGACGCGGCTGCGTAGCAGGCAGGCCATGGGGGACGTCGATACGGTGAGTGGATACGGCAGAGAATACGGCACGCACCGTGGTGGGCGGGTGCGCGCTGACCGGACCCCCAAAGGGTCCGGCACGAAACGCACATCCCGTGCGCCCGTGTTCGTCTCTGCCAAAGCGGAGGGTCGGCGGCTCAGATACATCTGCGACCGATGTGCATGAGCCCCGGAGGACGGCTGCACCAGCCGGAGCTACCTAGGCGATGACGTATTTTCACCCCCGAATCTTTCACCTCCACGCAACCGCCAACGAAAAACGCCGCCTGACTAGCAGGCAGCGTATCGAGGTATGGGATGTTGGGCTCGATCAGTATTCCGCGGGCAGCATGATGGTGAGAACCCGGTGGGTCAGGCCCTCGTTGGCCGGGTTCTCGCTCCCGGCGGTGAGGTCGGGGGTGTAGTAGTCGATCTTGAAGAAGACCTTCTCGCCCATGACCGCGACCGCACCGAAGTCGTGCTCGCCCCAGGGATCGTTGTCCGCGCCGAAATCATCGAAGGCCCGGACCGCCTGCACGGCCGCGACCACGAATTCGCCGCCACGCTCCTGGATGCCGCTCGTGATCATCAGCGAGCCGTTACCGCGCCCTTCTTGGCGGAACCGGTCGTTGAGCTCACGGATGCGGGCCTGCGGCGTCTCCTGCCGCGACCACACAAGGGTAGTATCGCCCTCGCACACGTGGCAGTGCGCTTGATCGAACACGGTCTCAAGCTCCCACAACCCCGACGCGGGGTTCCAGCAGGTCCAGGCATCCCTGGCGACCCGCTCCGATCCGCAGTCCCGGCAGCGCGGCACGGCACCGATCTCGCCTTCGACATCGTCTTGCAGTTTTCCCATGGTGCATCTCCTTCCGATGGAGCGAGCGGGAGGGATTTCCCGAACGCTCCACGGCAGGCGATGCCGTGGAAGGAACGATCTGGGGGTATGATGGCGGGGGCGGGGAGAAGGCGATAGCAGGCAGGGTATCGGGGAGGGTGATAGCAAAGGGGCGGCGTCGAACCCGAAGCCTCAGCGGTAACTGTCGTGAGAAGGCAGGAATTGACCCTCGCTGCATTCAGCGTAAACGTCTGCACAACATGCCAAACCGGCCACTGGGCAGACGGTATTGCGGCGGGATTTCTTTGTCTCGGAGACGTGCGGCCAGCATCGACGATCATAGGTGTACGCCTCCCTTACACCGGCTTTGTTTCCGGTGGGCCGAGCGCTAAATCGCCGCATTTTGGCTCATGATAGGCCGGAGTAACTCGGGGCAAGAGTTTGACGGAGACAAGTTAAGTGAAAAATTACTTAATCGTAGGATTGGTATGCCTCGTGGCGGCTTTGATCATCGGGATTGAGCCAGTGCAGCAAGCGGTCAACGAAGCAACGCGAAGTGGCACCTTGAAGGGTGTTGAAACTTGCATGGACTATTCAAGAAGTGATCTTCTTTCCAAGGAAGCCGTAAGGGCGGCTTGTGTAAAAACATTTCAGAAACGTCTATACCACAACGACCATGCGACTGGACGCGCTGGCCCACGGACGGACCGACGGACCGTTGTCTGGCAAGGCATCCTTGAGAACAAGACGCCGGACCATGTTACTACCTGGGTACAGATTTCGGTCAGTATTTTTGACGCGGACGGAACCGAGCAAGAGTTAGTTGCCGAAACATCGATTTGGATAGACCCCTTGAGCGAAGAAGAGTTCGAAGTAGAACTGCCTGAACTTAAACACGAGCAACTCGAAAAAATCGAGTTCTGTGAGCGTGACGATCCGGCGCCAAAGGCGTGCATGACATGGGGTGTAGTAGACATAATGGGTGTTAAAATCTAAGTTCAACGCGTCGGTATACCCCTGCGCCTGATATTCAAAAGCTCCCGCAGTTTACTCCATTTCAGCTGAATGGATTACTTACAGATGTTCGCTGCGGTAAGCGCGAAGGTCCGGTATATGGACCTCAACACGAACTAAGCTGCGCGGGGAGCGAACTGCAAGGGGTCGGCGGATCGGATAGAAAGTTATCCGGTCTCTCAATACGCAGGATGCTAGCCGACCGGTTTTCTGTTCCGAAAAATGGCGAGATGCCAGCCAATCAAAGCATCCTCGGCCTCGCATACCGCCGGTACGAAGACCCAGTTCCGTTCGGAATCAATAAAGATGATCGACTGCTGCATCTCTATATGATCGGGCAGACCGGCACTGGGAAATCGACGCTCGTCCAGAATCTCGCCTGGCAGGACGCCCGGCACGGCACGGGCTTCTGCCTTGTCGATCCCCATGGCGATCTGGCCGAGGGCCTACATCGACATTTGGAAATCCCGCACCGGTATTGGGACGTGGCCGATCCGGCCTGCCCGCTCGGATACAACCCGCTTTCGCGCGTTTCGGAGCAATATCGCCCGCTGGTCGCCTCGGGCCTCATCGAGACCTTGAAGAAGCAGTGGCCGGACGCCTGGGGCGCCCGCATGGAACACCTGCTCCGGCATGCCGTCCTGGCACTCCTGGAGCAACCGCAAGCCGATCTGCGCGACCTCATGAAACTCTTCGTATACAAAGGTTTCCGGCGGCAGGTGACCGAGCAGCTCACCGACCCGCAGGTCCGCTTCTTCTGGAAGCACGAGTTCCCGGCCATGAACTATCAATCGAGCGCCGACGGGGTCTCGCCGGTGGCAAACAAGCTCGGCGCCTTTCTGGCGCATCCGGCGGTGCGGACGGCACTGTGCGAACCCAGCGCACCGCTGCGCTTCCGAGCCCTCATGGACAGTGGTGAAATCCTGATCGTGAACCTTGCCAAGGGTCGGCTGGGGGCAGACATTTCGAACATCATGGGCGGGCTCATCACCTCCAGCATCATGCAGGCCGCCTTCACCCGACACGGTCTGCCCGAAGCCGCGCGCCGCCCCTTCTTCCTCTATGTCGATGAGTTCCACAACCTGACCACCAAGTCCTTCGCCGGGCTCCTCTCCGAAGCCCGCAAGTACGGCGTCGGGCTCGTCCTAGCCCACCAACACCTATCGCAAACCGACGCGGAGGTCCGCGATGCCATCCTCGGCAACGTCGGCACGATGATCGTGTATCGCGTCGGTGCGAACGACGCGCCGCTCTTCGAACGCATTTTGCCGCCTTTCACTGCACACGATCTCCAGAACCAGCCGAACCATCGGGCGGCAGTCTGGATCATGCACCGGGGCGAGCGGCTGAAACCGTTCTCGGCCACGATGTATCCACCGTATCGGCAGGCAGAATAGCTTGGCTGCTAGGCCGCCTGCTGGACCTTGGTACCATCGGCTTATGGACCAAGACGAACACTTAGAGCGCCACCTAGAACTCTGTCGGATGGTCTTTCGTCGTATGCTCGCAGAGGGGTCGTGGCCATGGGATGGGACACCAGATTCGCCAAAAATCGAAAGTGTGATAGAGTCCGAGCATCGTCATGACGGCATATGAAGGCCTGCTACGGATACATCCGCGTGAGCACCCAGAAGCAAGGCGAAGGGGTCTCACTCCAAGAACAGAAAGATGCGATCCAGGCCTTTGCGAGTCGAAACGAACTCACCATCGTCGACTGGTTTGAGGAAAAGGAAACGGCTGCGAAGAGCGGACGGCCGATTTTCAACCAGGCGCTGAGAAGGCTTCGCCAGGGCAAAGCGTCCGGGCTCATCATGCACAAAATCGATCGCTCCGCTCGCAACCTGAAGGATTGGGCCATCGTCTCGGAGCTTCCAGACGAGGGCATCGATATCTATGTCGCGACCGAGAGCCTGGACTTCACCTCCCGTGGAGGACGGCTCACCGCCGACATGTTGGCCGTGATCGCGGCCGACTTTATCCGGAACCTCCGGGACGAAACCAAGAAAGGATTACGCGGACGCCTCAAGCAGGGGCTCTATCCCTTTCGGGCTCCCCTCGGATATCTCGACAACGGCAAAGGCCAGCCAAAGACGCCGTGCCCCACGACGGCACCCCTCATCAAGGAACTCTTCGAACTCTATGGGACCGGGCAGTATTCGCTTCGAACGCTACACAGCGAAATGAGCGAACGCGGACTGCGCAATCATGCCGGGAACCCAATCAGCCTACACGGCATCGAGACAATCCTCGCGAACCCGTTCTATTGCGGGATCATCGAAATCAAGCGAACCGGCGACACGTACCAGGGCCTTCACGACCCAATCGTTTCGCCGAGCATTTTTCGCCGGGTGCAAGACATCAAGGCGGGCCGTTGCGGTCCGAAGGTGACGCGACATAACCACCTCTTTCAAGGTCTATTTCGGTGTGGGTTATGCCAACGACCAATGTCGCCCGAGCGGCAGAAGGGCCGTGTGTATTACCGGTGCCAGGATCCGGTCTGCCCGACGAAGACCATCCGAGAAGATGTTCTAGAGCGTGCCATCAAGGATCAACTTCGGGCGCTCTCACTCTCCGAGACCGACGCCGCACACTTGGAGCGCGAGTTCGCCAAAGACCTTGCAGAGTACCGCAAGGACGACCGCCGCACTTCAATCGAGTTGCGCATCGCACAGCTCAAACGCGGACTGGATCGTGCTGCCGATCTCCTGATCGACGGAACGCTGGACGAAGCCACCTACCGCGAGAAAAAGCGCTCGACCCAGTTGGCACTCTGTGACCTTGAAGAGGAGCTGGCAAACCTGCCGGACTGCAGGGTGATTGCTGCACACCATGCGAAGTTCATCGAACTCCTAAAAGACCTTGCGGCGCTTTACGAAACGCTAAAACCGGCCGAAAAACGCGTCCTGCTCGAAAACACGTTCTCGAACCGAACGGTGAAGGGCAAAGAGGCCCATTTTTCAACGTATTCTTGGGCTTCGGCGGGCCAGAATGCCTCGCCTGTCTCCTTTGGTGACCCACATCGACACACAGATCGAACTTTTGAGCTATCGCCGGAGTTGAAGAAGGTGATGCGGCTGTTCGAGAAGTGCAGCGACGAGGAGTTTGATGAGCCCGCCTGAGCACTTCGACTGATTTCCACAGACGCCCCTGATGGGCATCCCCCGTCCCGAGCCTTACGCTGTATCGACCTCTCCATTAAGAGGCTAGACAGGCGAGGGTCCTTGTGACCTGCCACGGGCCTTCGAACAGGTCTGACGATTCGCTCGGAAATCAGTTGCATCGACATCATGCGCCCTTAAGCTTGAAGGAAGGATGTATCTATACGAACCGGCGAGGGTGTATTGAAGTGTCAGAAAAGATTCGTCGCGACGCGTCGCTAGCGCTGACTGGTGCCGAGTATGTAAGAGAAAAGCTCGTAGCTCTCGCAGGCCTTGGGCCGAATAGTCTATATGAGCAAGTTTACGCAATCAAAGTGCGGGTTAAATCACTAGATTCCCTTGTAGATAAGGTTAAAGAAAAAAGGAAGACTAAGAAGTATTCTGCGCATGATGCGACCGATCTTGTCGGAATGAGATTGCTTTGCGTGTATGCCGAAGATTTGCCAGAAGCAACTAGATCACTTGTTCGGTTCCTTAGGTTTTGTCAGTCGCCGGAGGTGAAATTGTTTGCCGGTGAAGATTTGTCAGAAGCAATTCGCGAAATTATCGTTTATAAATCAACTAGAAATGCCAGGGTCTACGATTCTGTATTCCGTTATTGTAAGGAACTGCCCGGCATCGCTCATGAAGACAGCGGCACCCACTTAGCGCTGGTGGAGCACGAGGGTGATGAAAAATCGTACTCCTCAATTCATTTTGTGTGTAGGGGGATTTCTTACGCATCTGGAAGCCCAAAGGAGGTTCCCGTTGAGATTCAGATCAGGACCGTTTTTGAAGACACTTGGGGAGAGATAGACCACAATTTAGAATACAAGATGCGACAAAAATTATCTCGACCGCTGCGCAAAGATTTAATTCCGGTACACAGCAACTATCGATCTCTACTCAATAATCTCAAGGGACATCTTGAAGATGCTGGCGCTCTCGCTGAAAGCGTTAGAAACGGCTACAAATATCTTTACGATGCATTGGGCCAAAAGAAGAGCCCGCAAACAAAGCTTAGATTCAAGAGAATTTTTTTCGGGGATAGCTTTGAAAAAGCGGTTCCCCAAGAGGTTCTTGATCAGACATTCGGAAAGTGTGGACTCGATGACGTTAAATCTCGCGCAAAAAAACTTAGGGCGATGGTCGAGTCGGGCGTCTCTGGGAGAGTCCAGGCAGACGAAGCAATCAAAGAGCTCGATATTCAAACGGAAAAGCTGCGGGGACTTCTTAAGTTGCTGCCTGAGCCCGGCCAGCTAACAGAGGGCCATCAGGAGGAGCGGCTTATTGGAGATATCTTCTACTTCTTGAATATGGAGGTAGCAATCTGTCATATTTGGAAAGCTCAAATATTAAAGGCGTTTTTTCCGCTATCTGTGCACGACACGATCGGCCTTTTGGAAGAAGCCAGAGATATTTACTTTAAGTTGGAACGGGATCGCAGGTTCACTAGTGACTCGATGCTGAACTTCCGACTTGGATGTACTATGGAAGAACTCGGCAAGCCAGAGTTCGGTGAGTTCTTTCTCCAGCGAGCGATCGACGCACTAGATGAAGATTCCTCGCTAACGGACTCAATTTTTCAAGTTATTATTCCGCACTATTTTGGGCTTGTCGCATGGAGAAAGAGAGCGTCACTGCTGGACCTTGGTATCAAATCGAAGAATCCAAGAATTAATCGAAACGATCAAAAGGAAATAGTCCTTGATGCGCTCTACTTTTCGCTTTTCGCTCGGTTCAAGTTGTTCAATATGCAGAATATAGGCGAGGGTGATTTCCAGAGAATTGAATATGTTGTTGCCAACAATATTGTTAGCTATGCGTGGGAAGTGTTCGACTTGTCTTCCAACGTGGCCACAGCACTGGAAGACTTGGGTGAACTTGTTGACTCTCTTCGGAACGAACTAGGCGGCTACCAACCCTCCAGTCTCCAAGAAATCGCTCGACCAATCATGGATGCTGAGGCAGCTATGGACGACGCCGCCTACCACGATACAATGATGAAGCTCTACCAAATTTTGGGGGACGGGGAGAAGGTTGCACTACATAAAGACAAGGCATATGCTATGATGGAGGCAGAAGGGCTTCAACGAAAGGAGGGACTGAATGAACTATACTGGTACGCTCAAGATCGTGTCGAGCCATCCGAAGTGCGTCGAGGGATGGCCGATCATCTGAGACTATGACCGGGCGCGCATGGCGCGCCCGTTTTTTCTTACCTGACTTGCTCAAACCCTCTTGACTGCTCTGGAAAAGAGGGGTTTGGAACTTGAACGCCGTGTTTTCCCACGCGCCGCCGACTGTAGAAGGTCGGTTAGCCGCGAGTCTCTTGGATAGCTTTCGCGTGCGACTAAATAGCGACTAGAGCCGCGGTGCAGCCGCCTGATATCCGTCTATCTATCTGATTTTATTGGCGCGCTGGGGAGGATTCGACCCCCCGACTCCCTCATTTGTAGTCACGCAGACACCCCGAGCGACGCGTACGCGAGACTGAGTGCGCGGGGTTCGTAGGCCCCCACCTCAATCCTCGCGAGGCAGGACAATCTGCCGAAGCTGGTTCGTGTCTCAACGATCCGCGAGACAAAAACGAGACAACGGCTAGAGAGGAAGGGGGCTAAGTCTTTGATTTATTGGTCGGAGTGAGAGGATTCGAACCTCCGGCCCCTGCCTCCCGAAGACAGTGCTCTACCAGGCTGAGCTACACTCCGACCGTGGCAGGGCGATTACCCTGCGGGGGCTGGTTTTGCAAGGGGCTTTCCAGCAACTCCTCGCCGCCGACCAGAACCGCGTCGGGTGCCATGCCGGGGCGGTCGGTGGCATAGCTGGCAGGCTGGTTCTCGGACACGGCTCCCCGGCCCTCGCGCAGGAAGACGACCGCGCCACCGATGGCGATCACGACCGAGCCCAGCAGCGTGGCCCAGTCGGCGGTTTCGGCAAAGACCAGGCTGCCCAGCAGACCCGCCCAGATCATCTGCGAATACTGCATCGGCGCGACAACGGCCGCCTCGCCTGCCTTGTAGGCCGCGATCATCAGGGCCATCGCCGCCAGCGCCCCCAGCGCGATCAACGCCATGCCGCCCAGGTGCAGGCCGG
>JBNGDM010000019.1:0-21391 GCA_049975105.1 Rhodovulum sp.
CATCATGGGTGCGCTGGCGGGCGCGGGCGTGGCACTGGCGCTCTACCCGCTGGACGCGTGGTTCCTGTTCCCGCTGATGGTGATCGCAGGCGCCCTGGGCGGCTGGGCCTGGGCGATGATCCCGGCGCTGCTCAAGACACGCTTCCGAACGAACGAGATCCTCGTATCCCTGCTGCTGGTTTATGTGGCCGAGCAGATCCTCGCCTCTATGTCGCTGGGGTTGATGCGCAACCCCGAGGGCGGCGGCTTCCCGGGCAGCCGGAACCTTCAGCAATACCCCGCCGCGGCGAACCCCGAACTGATCGCGGGGACCGGCATGCATTGGGGCGTGGTTGCGGGCTTCATCGCGGTGATCGCGGCCTATATCCTGCTCAATCGCCATATGCTGGGCTTCCAGATCCGGCTGACCGGGCAGTCGCCCCGCGCCGCGCGTTTCGCCGGCGTGAACCCGAATGCGCTCGTGCTGTTCTGCCTTGGCACTTCCGGGGCGCTGGCAGGGTTGGCGGGGCTGTTCGAGGTGGCGGGGCCGGCGGGCCAGATCAGCATCGACTTCAACCAGGGCTATGGCTTCACCGCGATCATCGTGGCCTTCCTTGGGCGGCTGCACCCGGTCGGAATCCTGCTGGCGGGGCTATTGATGGCGCTGACCTATATCGGCGGCGAACTTGCACAATTCATGCTTGGCATCCCCGCCGCCGCGATCCAGGCCTTTCAGGGCATGCTGCTTTTCTTCCTGCTGGGGGTCGACGTCTTGTCCAATTACAACATTCGGCTGGGCCGGCGGGGGATCGCCTGATGGATTTCGGCGCGATCAACCCGGTGGTGCTCGTCGCCTCGCTGATGGTGGCCTCGACCCCGATCCTGCTGGCCGCCATCGGCGAGCTGGTGGTCGAGAAATCGGGCGTTCTGAACCTTGGCGTCGAGGGGATGATGATCACCGGCGCGATCTGCGGCTTTGCCATCGCGGTGGAAACCGGCAGCCCGGCGCTGGGCTTCCTAGCCGCCATGCTGGGCGGCGCGGTGCTGTCGCTGGTGTTCGGGGTGCTGACCCAGGTGCTGATGTCGAACCAGGTGGCGACGGGTCTGGCACTGACGCTGTTCGGGCTGGGCCTGTCGGCGCTGCTGGGCCAGGGCTATGTGGGGATCAAGCCACCCGCGACCGACCGGCTCGACCTCGGGCCACTCGCCGAGATCCCGGTGCTGGGACGCATCCTGTTTTCCCATGACCTGATCGTCTATCTCAGCCTCGCGCTGGTGGCCGGGGTCTGGGCCTTTCTGCGCTACACCCGCGCGGGGCTGATCCTGCGGGCGGTTGGAGAAAACCACGACGCGGCGCATGCGCTGGGCTATCACGTCGTACGCATCCGGCTGGCGGCAATCGCCTTTGGCGGGACCTGCGCCGGGCTGGGGGGCGCCTATCTCAGCCTCGTACGCGTGCCGCAATGGACCGAAGGAATGACCGCGGGGGCGGGCTGGATCGCGCTGGCCATCGTGGTCTTCGCCAGCTGGCGCGCGGGCCGGGTGCTGCTGGGCGCCTATCTGTTCGGCGGGGTAGCGGTGTTGCAGCTGAACCTTCAGGCCGCGGGGCTGGCCGTGCCGGTCGAGCTCTTGTCGGCCTCGCCCTATCTGGTAACGATCCTGGTGCTCGTCATCATGTCGGCCAACCGGGGCCGCGTGGCCATGGCCGCGCCCGCGTCACTCGGCCGCGTCTTCCATGCCTCGACCTGAGGCTCTGCCAACCGGGGGCCTTCGGGCCTGCCACCAACAGGGGATAGAACCATGAACCGCAGAACGCTTCTTGCCTCCGCCGCGCTGGCGCTGGGCCTTGCCGGGGCCGCGATGGCCCAGGACAAGACCAAGGTGGGCTTCGTCTTCGTCGGGCCGATCGGCGATGGCGGCTGGACCTATGAACACAACCAGGGCCGCCTCGCCGTCGAGGAACATTTCGGCGACGCGGTCGAAACCGTCTACCAGGAAAGCGTGCCCGAGGGCGCCGATGCCGAACGCGTGCTGACCCAGATGGCGCTTTCCGGCGCCGACCTGATCTTCACCACCTCCTTCGGCTACATGGATCCGACGATCAACGTCGCGGCCAAGTTCCCGAACGTGAAGTTCGAGCACGCCACCGGCTACAAGCGCGCGGACAACGTGGGCACCTATTCCGCCCGCTTCTACGAGGGCCGCGCGGTGCAGGGCCACATCGCCGGCAAGATGACGGAATCGAACATCATCGGCTATATCGCCTCGTTCCCGATCCCCGAGGTCATCCGCGGCATCAACTCGGCCTATATCCATGCGAAAAAGGTGAACCCTGACGTCCAGTTCAAGGTGATCTGGGCCTATACCTGGTTCGACCCGGCGAAAGAGGCGGACGCGGCAACAGCACTTATCGAACAAGGCGCCGACATCATCCTGCAGCACACCGATTCCACCGCGCCGCAGGCCGCAGCCGAGAAGGCGGGCAATGTCTACACCTTCGGGCAGGCCTCCGACATGGCGGAATACGCGCCGAAACCGCGGATTTCGTCCATCATCGACAACTGGTCGCCCTATTACATCGACCGCGTGCAGGCGGTGATCGACGGCACCTGGGAAAGCGATGACACCTGGGACGGGATCGGCCCGGGCATGGTCAAGATCGGCGAGATTTCCGACGCGGTGCCTGCGGACGTCAAGGCCGAGGCCGAGGCGATGATCGCCGCCATCGCCAGCGGCGAGTACCACCCCTTCACCGGCCCGCTGAACAAGCAGGACGGAACGCCCTGGCTGGCCGAGGGCGAGACCGCGGATGACGGCACGCTCCTTGGCATGAACTTCTACGTCGAGGGGCTGACGGGCGACATCCCGCAGTAACCCGCGCCATCTTGCGATCCCGGGGCCCGCCGCGCGCGGGCCCCTTTCGTATTCGGCCCTGCGCTGCCTAAAGCGCGGCGCCGTCGCGGTAGAGCCCGTAGCGTTCGACCATCACGCGATACTCGGCCGGCACATCGCGGAAGGACAGCATGCCCACCGCTCGTCCGGCCTCCATCACCGGCAGGTGACGGAAGCCGCCCGCCATCATCGCGGTCTGCGCGTCGCTGAGGCTTTCGTCGATCTCGACCGTGGCGGGATCGGGTGTCATCACCCGGCCGACTGTCGTGTCGTCCATTGCCAACTCTCGGCAAACCGCCCGGCGGATAACGTCGCGCTCGGTCAAAATACCGACCAGCGCGCCCTTCTCGATCACCGCCAGCGCGCCCACGTCGCAGCCCTCAAGTTGCCGACACGCCTCTCTCAGGGTCATGCCCGGCGCCGCATGACACAGCGTGCGCCCCTGAATGACATCACGAATCGATTTGAAACCCATGGAGAAAATCCTCCCAACCAATACTCCCCCAAGCTCCAGAGTAACATCTTGAGCCGTTCGGGGAAGCCATGAATGCCGGGCCCGGGTGCAGGCGTTGCGCAGGGGCCATTTCCTTGCGCCCGCCCTTGTGGTTATGTCACGCGCATGAAGACGGATTTTCTTGTCATCGGCGGCGGAATCGCCGGGGTTTCGGTCGGTGCGCGGCTGTCGCATCTGGGGAGGGTGAGCCTGCTCGAGGCCGAGGCGGGCCTGGGCTTTCACGCCTCGGGTCGCTCGGCGGCGCTGTTCGACGAATGCCTCGGCGCTGCGCCTGTCGTGGAACTCAACCGGGCGAGCCATGCCTACCACGCCACGGCGAATGGCGGCGTGCTGTCCGACCGGGGGTTGATGGTGGTGGGCCGCGCCGAGGATGCCGAGGCGTTCGAGCAGGACCTCGCCCATATGAAGCTGCGCCGACTCAGCCTGGACGAGGCGCGGGGGCGGATGCCGATCCTGAACCCTGACAGAGTCGCATTTGCCGGACTGCACGAGGATGCCTGGGATCTGGATACCGACCGCCTGATCCAGAATTTCGCCCGCGAGATCCGGGCCAATGGCGGCACGGTCAGCACCGGCGCCCAGGCCACCGCCATCGCGCGCACCGCGACGGGATGGCGGGTCGAAACGGCCAAGGCGGTGCACGAAGCCAGGATCCTCGTCAACGCGGCCGGCGCTTGGGTCGACGCGGTGGCGCAAATGGCCGGCGTCGCCCCCCTCGGCTTCACGCCGCTGCGCCGCTCGATGGCGCGGTTACCCGCGCCGGTTGGCCATGACATCAAGGGCTGGCCAATGGTCGTGGGCGCGGGCGAGCGGTGGTATTGCAAGCCCGATGCGGGCAAGCTTCTGGTCTCACCCGCCGAGGAACACCCGATGGCGCCCCACGACGCCTTTGCCGACGACATGGTGCTGGCCGAGGGACTGGCACGCTACGAGGAGATGGTGACCGAACCCGTCACCCGCGTCGAAACGAACTGGGCAGGGCTGCGCACCTTCTCACCCGACCGCCTTCTGGTCATCGGCTTCGACCCGGGCGATCGGGCCTTCTTCTGGCATGCAGGCCAGGGCGGCGTCGGGTTCCAGACCGCCCCCGCGGCCAGCCAACTGGCCGCCGATATCGTCGCCGGTCGCCCACCCGAAATCGGCGCGGGCCTTGCCGCCGCCTTCAGCCCCGCACGGTTCTCGACATGTCCCGCCGCCTGACCTTGCCCGACAGCGCATCGGTGGCGACACCCGGCGCCGATGGGCGGATGCACGCGCCCTCGGCGGCCCGCAACGCCGAGGCGATCTGCGCGGTCATCGCCGTCCGGGGTCCCGCATCGGGCCAGGCGCTGGAAATCGCCAGCGGCACGGGCGAACACGCGGTGCGGATCGCCGCCTGCCAGCCGGGTCTCGACTGGCAGCCCTCGGATATCGACTCCGACCGCCGCGCCAGTATCGACGCCTGGGCCGAACACGCCGGGGTGTCGAACATCCGCCCTGCGATCGCGCTCGATGCCTGTGCGCCCGGCTGGGGAGCGGCGGGGCCGGCCTACGACCTGATCTTCGCCAGCAACATCCTGCACCTGGTCGGCAAGGACGAGGCGCAAACGCTGATCCGCGAATCCGCCGCCGCGCTGACGCCGGGCGGCATCCTGATGATCTACGGCCCCTTTCGCCGTGCCAACGGCTTTGCCAGTGAAGGCGACGCCGCCTTCGATGCCAGCCTGCGTGCCCAGGACACGGAAATCGGTTACAAGTCGACGGAAGAGGTGGCGGCCTGGATGCACGCCGCCGGTCTGAGGGTCGAGACGCCCGAGGACATGCCCGCGAACAATCTGACACAGATCGCCAGAAAGCCCCGCTGACTTGACCCGGGTCAAGGCAGAGTCCAGTTGAAACTGATGTGTGCGACTCGGATTTAGACCTCTAGGAGACCACGATGGACTGGACCACGAAACGCGATGCCACCAAGGATCAGCTGCGCCGTCTGAACAAGGCGATCCCCGATGCGACCCGCGCCTTCAGCGGACTGGGAAAGGCGGTCAAGGAGGGCGGCGAGCTCGACTTCAAGACCAAGGAACTGATCGCGATGGGCATGGCCATCACGCTGCGCTGCGAGGCCTGCATCGTGCTGCACATGGAGGCGCTGGTGCGCGTGGGCGCGACCCGCGAAGAAGTCGGCGACGTGCTGTCGATGGCGATCCAGATGGGCGGCGGCCCCGCCATGATGTACGCCGCCGCGGCGATGGAATGCTATGACCAGCTGACCGAGGAAAAAGCGCAGGGAGCACAATAGCTCAGGCCGGGGTTGCGCGCAGCGCCACGCCCGTCACGGAAGGGTACTCGGCCGGCGGATAGGCGGTCGGGTCCCGCCCCAATCCCGGAAAGCGGCGCAGCAGCGCCTCTCGTTCAGCCAGAACCAATGTGGCGATCACCTCGGCATCGGCGGCCAGACTTTCGACCGGAAGGCCGTTCACGTTCAGCACCTGCGGACCGTCGAACACGAACTGGTAAAGGGCGACATCCTCGCAAGAGCGGTCGACATGGGCCGCGTCCGACCTGCCGGCGATATCGGCCGCGGGCAGCAGAAGCTGCGCCTCGTCAGACCAATTCGCCAGGCGCCAGCCGGGGATCAGCACCCTGTGACCGGGCGCCACCACCAAGTCGTGCCGGGGCATCATTGCGCCCAGGGCGCGCGGCTTCAGCCGGATCGGCGCCAACGCCGGGTTCGCCCGCAAAGCCTCGGCCGACAGGCGGCGGCGCCACGTAAGGCGAACGGCCTGCCAGCCGTTGCCGCGGGTCACCATCATGTCGCCCGGGCGCATGCTCGCGACCCGGCGGGGGCCGCACGGGGTGCGCAGGTTCGCCCCCTCCGCCAGCCCGGCGGGACAGGCCGAGGCCCCCGGATCAACGGTTCGATCTGCTCGACGAAACTCATTTCGCGGTTCCTTCTGCCGTCACGCCAAAACGTTGGCGGGTAATGGGACGCCGCATGAAACTCCGGGACAATCCGCTCGCTCGCCTGCGACTGTTGCCGCGGCGGCCACACCGCATCGCTGCGGCGCACCGCCGCGCCCGGTTGCGGGCGGACCCGGTGCGGCCTAGTTCACCTTCAATCGATGCCCGCGACAGGAGCCATCATGCCCCGCCTACCTGCCCTTGCTCTCGCACTTGCCGTTCTTGCCGGCCCGGCCTCTGCCCAGGACACGGCCGGCGCGTTCTTCATGCAGGTCTGGGACCTGAACCATGACGGCGCGGTGACCCTGGCCGAATTGGAGCGGATGCGCGGCAACGTGTTCGGGCGGTTCGACGTGAACGAGGACGGTGCGCTGGATGCCGAGGAATACGCGCCCTTCGACGCAGCCCGCCGCGACGAGGCCGAGGGCTTCTCAGGCGCCGAGGTCGAGCGGATGACCCGGATCGCCGACGGCCTGTCACTGGCGCGCAACGATGCCGATGCCGACGGCCGCGTCACGGCCGAGGAATTCCGCGCAGGCGCGGCCGACTGGCTGGCCGCGCTGGATGCCGATGGCAGCGGCGATATCGGCCCCGCCGACTTCGCCGCCGACTAGGCGCCCAACCGAACAGTTGCCTGAACGCCCGGCGCGGCGTATTTCTTGGGGGACAGACGACCAGCCAGGAGCCGTTGCCATGCCCCGCCTCGTCCCCACCGCGCTCACCATTGCAATACTTGCAACCGCTGCGCAGGCCGGCGGCTATTCCGGCGCAGTCAGCGGCCCCTTCGAGGATCGCTTTGTCGCGCAATGGGACCGGAACGGCGACGGGGTCGTCACCATGGCCGAGGTACAGCGCTTTCCGCCCGCGGTCTTCGCCCAGTTCGACCGTGACGGCGACGGCCTGCTGGACCCGCGCGAGACTGCCCGCTTCGACGCCCACCGGCAGGCCGACCTGCGCGCAGTCGGCGGCCGCTACCGGGCCGAGGTCGCGCGCATGGGCGGCGGAGTCACGCTGAAGCGCAACGATATCGACGGCAACGGCCGGATCAGCCCGTCGGAATTCCGCCTCGGCGGCGCCGACTGGCTGGCGCTGTTGGACCGCGACGGGAACGGCAAGATCACCGCAGTGGATTTCGCCGCCCGCTGATGGGTCAGCCGTCCGCCCGGATCCGGGCGTTGGTGGGGTCGTGGGGACTGTCCTCGACCACCTCGCAGGGCCAAAGCTTGTCCAGCATGCGGACCATCAGCTTCGTGCCCGGCACCGCGAGATCGGGCCGGACATAGCCCATGCCGATGGATTTGCCGAAAGCCACGGAATACCCGCCCGAGGTCAGTCGCCCGACCCGCGTTTCGCCGTCATACAGCGCCTCGCGGCCCCAGGGGTCGGCATCTTCGGGTCCGTCGACCAGGAAGGTCACGCATTTCGACCGGATCCCGGTCCGTTCCATCGCCGCCTTGCCGTGAAAGGCCTTGGACAGGTCCACGAACCGGTCCAGCCCCGCCTCCAGCGGCGTCGCGTCGCGGCCCAGTTCCGTGCCGAAGGCGCGATAACTTTTCTCCTGGCGCAGCCAGTTCTGCGCCCGCGCGCCCACCAGCGCCATGTCGTGCTTCGCGCCGACCTCCATCAACAGGTCCCACAGGTAATTCTGCATCTCTATGGGGTGGTGCAGTTCCCATCCCAGCTCGCCGGTATAGGCCACCCGCAGCGCGCGGACCGGGCACATGCCCAGTTCGATATCCCGCGCCGACAGCCACGGGAACCGCTTGTTCGACAGCACCGTGGCGGGGTCCGCATCCTTGACCACCTCGTTCAGGATCGCCCGCGCGTTCGGCCCGGCAAGCGCGAAGACACCCCATTGGGTCGAAACGTCATGGATGTCGATCCAGCCGAATTCCCCGTGCTTGTCCTCGGCGGCTTTCACAAGGAAATCGTGGTCATAGGCGGTCCAGGCGCCAGCCGAGACCACGTAATACTCGTGCTCGGCCAGCCGCACGATGGTGTATTCGGTACGCACCGTGCCCGCCGAACTAAGTGCATAGGTCAGGTTGACCCGGCCCACCTTGGGCAGCGCGTTGCAGGTGAACCAGTCAAGGAAGGCGGTCGCCCCCGGCCCTCGCACTAGGTGTTTCGTAAAGGCGGTCGCGTCGATCAGCCCGGCGCGCTCGCGGATCGCGCGCGCCTCGGCCTCGGCGTATTGCCACCAGCCCCCCCGGCGGAAGCTGCGCGCGTCGTGGTCGAAATTCTCGGGCGCGTCGACGGGGCCGTAATAGTTCGGTCGTTCCCAGCCGTTCACATGGCCGAACTGCGCGCCCTTCGCCTTTTGCCGGTCATAGGCGGGCGAGGTGCGCAGGGGCCGGCAGGCCGGGCGTTCCTCGTCGGGGTGATGCAATATGTAGACGTGTTCGTAGGCCTCTTCGTTCTTGCGGGCGGCGTATTCGGTGGTCATCCAGTCGCCGTAGCGCTTGGGATCGAGGCTCCCCATGTCGATCTCGGCCTCGCCCTCGTCCATCAGCTGCGCCAGGTAATGGCCCGCGCCGCCGGCAGCGGTGATGCCGAAGCTGAACCCCTCGGCCAGCCACATGTTGCGCAATCCGGGTGCCGGACCTAAGAGCGGGTTGCCGTCGGGCGTGTAGCAGATCGGGCCGTTGTAGTCGTCCTTCAGCCCCACCTCTTCCGAGGACGGGATCCGGTGGATCATCGACATGTATTCTTCTTCGATCCGCTCCAGGTCCAGCGGGAAGAGGTCGGCGCGGAAGCTGTCAGGGCAGCCGTATTCGAACCGCGCGGGCGCATTGCGTTCATAAGGCCCGAGAATCCAGCCGCCGCGTTCCTCGCGCACATACCACTTGGCGTCGGCATCGCGCAGCACCGGATGTTCCGCGTTGCCCGCCTTGCGCCACTCCACAAGCGCGGGATCGGGTTCGGTGACGATATACTGATGCTCCACCGGGATCGCGGGGATTTTGATCCCCAGCATCCGCGCGGTGCGCTGGGCGTGGTTGCCGGTGGCGGTCACGACATGTTCGGCGGTGATGACGGCAGTTTCCTCGGTCGGCACAAGGTTGCCGCCCTTCTCGGCCATCTTGGTGACCGTGACCTTCCACTCGGATCCGGTCCACTCATAGCCATCTACCTGCCACTTGCGTTCGATCGCCGCCCCGAACTGGCGCGCGCCCTTGGCCATGGCTTGCGTGACGTCGGCCGGGTTGATGTAGCCGTCGGTCGGGTGATAGATCGCGCCCTTCAGATCCTCGGTGCGCACCAGCGGCCAGCGCTCCTTGATCTGGTCCGGGGAAAGCCATTCGTAGGGCACGCCCACGGTTTCCGCGGTGGTGGCGTAAAGCCGGTACTCGTCCATCCGCGCGTCGGTCTGCGCCATGCGCAGGTTGCCGACCACGTAGAAACCGGGGTTCAGCCCGGTTTCCTCTTCCAGCGTCTTGTAGAACTTGATCGAGTAGTCGTGGATGTGGGTCGTGGCGTAGGACATGTTGAAATAGGGGAGCAGGCCCGCCGCATGCCACGTGCTGCCGCTGGTCAACTCGTCGCGTTCCAGCAGCATCGTGTCCCAGCCGCGCTTGGCCAGGTGATAGGCGATCGAGGTGCCGACGGCGCCGCCACCGACCACCAGGGCTTTGACATGGGTCTTCATGGGCCTTCACTCCCGGATTCCGTTCCTTGCCTCCACTTATGCAGGAAAACCGGGGCGCGGCGGAGGCCATCCGACTCCCCATCGCGCGAAACCGACGCCGGGTGCCTCAGCGCGGGGCCGCGTCGAAATCGAACAGCCAGAAGCCGACCGTGCGCGTTTCGTCCTCGGTGAAGCGGTAGGGCAGAACCGCCTCGCCGGTCAGCATCGGCACGGGCAGCGCATCGCCCGGAAAGCCGTGTTCCTGCAACTGGCGCAGCAACACCCCCGGTCCGCGGCCATCGTCGATCAGCAGAACGCGGCCCGAAGGAGGATCCAGCCGCCGGGTCGGGAAGGGCGGGAACGCCTCCCAGCCGGGCCGGTGCAGCAGCAGGTTGCCGGTAAAGTAATGCGGGCCGATGAGGGGCGGCGTGTCGGGCACGGCGGTCTCGATCGCCTCCGCCAGCAACTCCACCAGCAGCGAATCGCTGCCCGCCCCGCGCAGCCTCGTGTCGGCTATGGCGGTCAGCAGCAGCAGGGCCAGCGCCGTCATACCCCGAAGGAAATTGCGATAGGTGCGGGCGCTGGCGGCCCGGAAGACCAAGATCATCAGCGGCGGCAGGCCCAGCATGAACAGCGGCAGCAGCCAGCGCGCCCGCACGAAGGCGATGTTGCCCGCCACCACGCCCAGCGCGACCAGGACCAGCCCGATCAGCGCCGCGCGCATCAGCAGCGTTTCGGCCGGGGCCGGGCGCGACAGGCGCCAGGCCGCGCGCCCGCCGAGGCCGAGGGCCAGCAGGATCGCGATGCCGGCGGGCAGCATCTCGACCAGCGCGCCCTGCCCCAGGTGACCCAGACCCGCGATCCAACGCGCCTCGGCCTCTGCGTCGGCACCGCGCTGGAATTCCCAGACGTCAGAGAAGGTCGCGCGCGGATCGCCCAGCATCAACCCATAGGGCACCGCCACCACCAGCAACGCGACAAGCGCGGACAGCCACAGCCTTCGGTCACGCAATACGGGCCGATAGGCCGCCATGCTCGCCGCCGCCAGCAACAGCGCAGGCGGCACCAGCCAGTAGTTCGGCTTGGCCAGCCCACCCAGCCCCACGACCAGCCCGAACAGCAGGAACGCCCCCGTCCCCGGACGCCGCAGCAGGTAAAGAAAGGCCGCCACCGTCGCCGAGGTCATCAGCGCCAGCGCGATGCTGTGCGACCCGGTCCGCTGCGCCCACCATGCCAGGTTCGGGATCAACGCCAGCGCCAGCGTGCCCACCACCGCCAGCCGCGCCCCCGACACCGCCCGAAGCGCCGTGAACATCAGCGCATAGGCACCGAACAGCATCAGGTTCTTCGCCAGGATCAGCCCCAGCGTGTTGACCCCGAACAGGTCGAAGAACGCGCTTTGGTACCAGTTGTAAAGCGGCGGCTGCGACCCGAAGGCGAGATGCCAGTCGCGCGACAGCACCACCATCTCGGCCTCGTCGGCCTCGAAGCTGCCGCCAAGGGCAAGCCGCAACGCCACCTGCGCCGCGAAATAGATCGCGAGGGCCAGCAGGAACAGCGGCGCGACCGGGCGCCCTGTGGCCGTGGCGGACGACGGCGCGCCGGTCATTCCACCGCCGGCATCTCGGCCAGTACATAGCGCAGCGCCAGCCGCGCGTCCGAGTGGCGGTGCGGCAGGTCCAGCGCACCCTCGGCCAGCACCGCGTCGGGTACCGCATCTCCCCAACCCGCCTGGGCGATCCCGACCGCGACAGTCTGCGGCACCTCTTCGCGCAGCACGAACAGCACGGGCCCGCCCCCGAAGGCGCGCGCGGCGAATGGAAGGTAGGGGGCGACCCGCCAGTCCGGCCGCAACCGGGCGATGTTTCCGGCGGTATAGAACTCGGCCACGACCGGCGTGCCCGGCATCGGCGCCACGGCCTCCAGCGCCTCGGGCAACGTGGCGAAATCGACGTCGCGCCGGGCGCCGGGCTTGTAGCGGTCATAGCTCAGCCCGCCCATGACCAGCATCGCCAAAAGCGCGATCCCGATGACCATGCCCCGTCTGGCCCGGACCCCGAGCCGCGGTGCCAGCCAGGAGAACAGCCCTGGCACCAGCAAGAATGCGATGGGTAAAAGCCAGCGTTGCGTCATCTGGCCCATGCCCGACAGCCACACACCGCCCGCCACCGCCAGCACCAGAAAAAGTGCGGCGCGCAGCAGCAGCGCCGCCGCGCCTGGCGCGGGCAGGTCCCGCGGCCCGCGCGCCCGCCCGACCAGCCATAGCAGCGCCCAGACCAGAAGCGGCAGCGCGACCAGCGTCAGGCCGGCCTCGGCGCTGCGCAACAGCCCTTCGACCGACGCATCGGCCACCGGTCCCGCATGCGCGCCCAGATCGAGCTTGCCGATCGAGGCAAAGGCCAGGTCGCGATTCTCGATCATCCAGACATAGGGCGCCGCCACGATTGCCAGCGCCAAGACCGGTGCGACCAGCGCCCGCGTCGACAGCAGACGGCGGCGCATCGGCGCGACCGTCAATCCGGCCAGCAACAGGGCCACCGGCACCATCCAGAAATTGTACTTCGCCAACCCGCCCAGGCCGACAGCCAGGCCAAGTGCGATCCACGCCGCCCAGGCCCCACCGCGCACGGCCCAGAGAAAGGCCGCCAGCGTGACCGCCGAGGTCGCGAACAGCATGTTGGAATGGGTGGTCGCCCGCTGCGCCTCCCAGGCGATGTCGGGCACAAGGAAGAGCGACACAGCGCCCAGCGCCGCGGTCCCCGCAGGCAGCCAGAGCCGAAGCCCGAGGAAGACGCAGAGATAGCTGAGCCACAACAGCCCGTTCTTCAAAAGCGACAACGCCAGGAGCGACCGGCCGAACAGCTCGAAAGCGCCGATCTGCAGCCAGTTGTATAGCGGCAGCTGCGGCCCATAACCCAACCGCAGGCCGGGCGTCATCACCATCATCTCGGCCTCGTCGGTCTCGAGCGCACCGCCCAGACCCAGCCTTAGCGCGGTCTGCGCCGCGAAATAGGCGGTGATGGCGGTCAGGAAGACCAGCGTCGCGCGCCGGCCGCTGCGTGCGGGCAGGCTTTCCTCGGTCATCGCGCTACAGCATGCTCGGCACGACGAGATCCGGCGGACGGTGGCCGTCGGCAAAGGTCTTGATGTTGATGATGACCTTTTCGCCCATCTCGCCCCGCCCCTCGACGGTAGCCGAGCCCATATGCGGCAAAAGCACCACGTTCTCCAACTCGCGCAGGCGCGGGTTGATCTCGTGGCCGTGCTCGAACACATCCAGTCCGGCGCCGCCCAGCTCGCCCGCGCGCAGCATCCGGGTCAGGGCGTTCTCGTCGATCACCTCGCCGCGCGAGGTGTTCACGATCACCGCATCTTCTTTCATAAGCTTCAGCCGCCGCGCGTTCATCAGGTGGAAGGTCGACGGCGTGTGCGGGCAATTGATCGAGAGGACGTCGACCCGGCTCACCATCTGGTCGAGGCTGTCCCAATAGGTCGCTTCCAGGTCTTCCTCGATCTCGGGGCGCAGCCGCTTGCGGTTGTGATAGTGGATCTGCATCCCGAAGACGCGCGCACGCCGCGCCACCGCCTGCCCGATCCGGCCCATGCCCAGGATCCCGAGGCGACGCCCGCCGATCCGCCCGCCCAAGAAGGCGGTGGGCGCCCAGCCCGCCCATTTGCCCGACTGCATCACGTGCAGCCCCTCGGGGATGCGCCGCGTGACCGCCAGCATCAGCGCGATGGTCATGTCAGCGGTGTCCTCGGTCACCACGCCGGGCGTGTTCGACACGAGAATTCCCCGCTGGCGCGCGGTCTGCACGTCCAGGTGATCGATTCCCGCACCGTAATTGGCGATCAGCTTCAACCGGTCGCCAGCGGCGGCCAGCATCGCCTGGTCGATCTGGTCGGTCACGCAGGGCACCAACACGTCGGCGCGGCGCATCGCCTCGACCAGGTCCTCGCGGCTCATCTTGCGGTCGGGGGCGTTCAACTCAACGTCGAACAACTCTTTCATCCGGGTCTCGACCGGCTCCGGCAGGCGTCGCGTCACGACAACACTCAGGCGTTGAGCGGGCATCCCGGGGCCTCCTCCAGCTTTCCAATCGCAAGCGTCAGTGGCAAACTGTCCGAGATCGGGGCGAGGCACAAGACCCCGGGCAGGAACGGGCAGAACACGAATGGCAAATCGGGTCGCCGGACTGGCCGCAGGCGTGGTCCTTGCATGGCTTTTCATCCTTTCGGCGCTCGCCTTCCCGGCGCTGGCCGCCGAACGCGGGCAGGTCACGAACCTGCCCTTGCCGCGCTATGTCTCGCTGAAGGCATCCGAGGGCAATGTGCGCCGCGGTCCCAGCCTGACCCACCGCATCGACTGGGTCTACAAGCGCCGCGGCGTGCCGCTACAGATCACCGCCGAATATGGCCACTGGCGCCGCGTCCGGGACAAGGACGGCGCGGGCGGCTGGATGCACTATTCGCTGTTGTCGGGCGTGCGCACCGTGATCGTCGAACAGGACATGCTACCCTTGCGGCGCGTGCCGCAACCCGACGCGCAGGTGCTGGCCCGTGCCGAGTTGGGGGTGATCGCGCGGCTGGGCGAATGCCGGCCCGCCTGGTGCCGGATCACCGCGGATGGGCGGTCGGGCTGGGTGCCGAAATCCGCGCTTTGGGGCGTCGGGCCCGACGAGATCCGCGAGTAGGCTTGCGGCCTTGGCGCCGGGCTTGCTAATCCGGGGAACCCCCCGCGCGCAAAGGCTACACCCATGCCCCATGCCACCCGCCTGAACCTGTCCGCCGGGATCGCCTCGGTCGTCACCGCGCTCGCGTTGGTGGGGCTCAAACTGTGGGCGTTGGGCGAAACGCAGTCGCTGTCGGTCGCGGCCTCGCTGGCCGACAGCGCACTGGACCTGATGATGTCGCTGGGCGCGCTGGCGGCGATCTTCTACGCAGCCCGGCCACCCGATGACGACCACGCCTTTGGACATTCCTCGGCCGAGGATCTCGCGGCCCTTGGCCAGGCGGTGTTCATACTTGCCTCGGCGGGCGTGATCGCCTTTGCCGCGGTCGGACGACTGACCGCCGACGCCCCCGTGCCGCTCGCAGCCGAAGGGCGCGGCATCGTGGCGATGGCGCTCTCGATCCTGCTGACGCTGGCGCTGGTGCTGTGGCAACGCCGGGTCGCGTCGCGCACCGGCAACCGCGTGGTCAAGGCGGATTCGCTGCATTATCTCGGCGACCTCCTGCCCAACCTCGGCGCGATCGTCGCGCTCTGGGCCTCGGCGCAGTTCGACCTGGTGCGTCTTGATGCCGCCATCGCGCTGGCCGCCGCCGCCATGCTGGCGGTGGGCGCGCTGGGCATCGGCAAGGGCGCCTGGGACGCGCTGATGGATCGCGCCGCCGACCCCGACGTGATCGCCCGGATCGAGGCGCTCGCCCACAGCCAGCCGGGCGTCCACGGCTTTCACGACCTCAAGACACGGCGCGCGGGCAGCCGACTGTTCGTCAATCTACACGTGGAACTGGACGGGAAGCAAAGCCTGAACGCTGCCCATGCCATCGGCGCCGCCCTGAAACACGCGATCCTGGCCGAATTCCCCGGCGCCGACGTGATCATCCATTTCGACCCGGTCCGGGACGGTGGCTGACGGCGTCTTTTTCTTGGTGGAAATACTACCTGCGCGGCGCGCATCCGCCGTCAGGCGGATCTGACGCAACCACAGACCGGGCAGTCCGCCCGCCGTTTCAGCGCGATCCCCCGCGTCTCACCGTATAGCGCGTCATAGATCAGCATCCGGCCACCCAGCCCCGCGCCCGCCCCGGTCAGCGCCTTGACCGCCTCGACCGCCATCATCGCCCCCATCACGCCGGGCAGCGGACCCACGACCCCCGCCTCGGCACAGGACGGCGCCAGACCCGGCGCCGGGGCCTGCGGAAAGACGCAGGCGTAACACGGCGTGCCGCGGGCGGGGTCATACAGGCTGATCTGGCCTTCCCACTGGCTGATCGCGGCGGCGATCAGCGGCTTGCCCAAGGCGACCGCCACCCGGTTCACCAACTCGCGCGTCTCGAAATTGTCCGACCCGTCCAGGATAAGGTCGTACTCGGCAAACAGCGCCCGCGCGGTTTCCTCGTCCAGCCGCCGGTTATAGGGCCGGACCTCGACGAAGGGGTTCTGCGCCTCGACCGCCGCCTTGGCCGAGAACACCTTGGGCATGCCGATCCGCCCGTCGATATGGATCACCTGCCGCTGCAGGTTGGAATTCGCCACAGTGTCGTCGTCGATCACCCCCAGCGTGCCGACCCCGGCCGCGCCCAGGTATAACAGCGCGGGCGAGCCAAGCCCCCCCGCCCCGATCACCAGGACCTTCGCCTGTTTCAGGGCCTTCTGCCCCGGCCCGCCGATCTCGCGCAGGACGATATGGCGGGCGTAGCGGTCCAGTTCGGCCGGGCGGAAGGTGCCGGGCTGGGGGGCCGAGGCAGTCTCGGGTTTCTGCGCCCGGCGCTTCAGGGCGCGCAACCCCGCGCGATAGGCCAGCACAGCCGCCACCGCCAACCCCAGCGCGAACCACCCCTCGGGCGTGCCGCCAAGGGCGCGTTTCAGCGGGTGGGTCGCGGGCATCAGCACCTGCACCCCCAACACGCCCAGGTACAGCGCACCGATCATAGCCCAGCGCGCGCGCCGGGAAACCTTCATCAGCGCGCCCAGCCCCCACAGCGCGAGCGCCAACCCCAGCACCAGCCCCATCAGCCGCGCCCCGTCGACCCGAAGCCGCCCTCGCCGCGTGCCGTCGCCTCCAGCGCGTCGACCACCGCGAACTCGGCCTGCACCACGGGGGCCACGATCATCTGCGCAATCCTGTCGCCATGGTGAATGGTGTAGGGCGCCCCCCCAAGGTTGACCAGCAGCACGCCCAAGGGTCCGCGATAATCGCTGTCGATGGTGCCGGGCGTGTTGGGCAACGTGATCCCGTGTTTCAGCGCCAATCCCGACCGCGGCCGGATCTGCACCTCGAACCCCGGCGGAAAGGCCATGCGGAACCCGGTCGGCACGATCCGGCGCTCCATCGGGGCCAGGGTGAATCCCGCCGCGCGGATTTCGGGGGGCAGGTTCGCGCGGATATCCGCGCCCGCTGCGCCTGCGGTCTGATAGGAGGGCAGCGGCAGGTCGCGGTCGGCCCAGTCCTCCCACACGATCCTCAGCGTGGGCCTCATGCCAGCGCCTCGGCGATCCGCTGGGCCAGGCGCCCGGCCACCTCGTCCTTGCTCAGGCGCGGCCAGGTCTCGGCGCCCTCGGCGGTGATCAGCGTCACCTCGTTCTCAGCGCCGCCCATGATACCGGTCGCGGGCGAGACGTCATTCGCCACGATCCAGTCACAGCCCTTTCGGGCACGCTTGGCGCGGGCATGGGCCTCGACGTCATGGGTTTCGGCGGCAAAGCCCACCACAAGGCGGGGCCGCCCCTCGGCCATGCCGGCCACGGTCGCCAGGATGTCCGGGTTTTCCGCGAATTCCAGCGCCGGCGCGCGGCCGGTTCCGTCCTTCTTCATCTTCTGCCCGGCCGGCTTCGCCACGCGCCAGTCCGCCACGGCGGCGGCGAACACCGCCGCCTCGGCGGGCAGTGCTGCCTGAATCGCCTCCAGCATCTCGCGCGCGGTTTCCACGCGCACCACCTCGACACCTGCGGGCGGCGGCACGGTCGCGGGGCCGGTCACGAAAACGACCTCGGCCCCCAGCCCCGCCAGCGCGCGCGCGATCGCCGTGCCCTGCGCCCCCGACGAGCGGTTGGCGATATATCGCACCGGGTCGATGGGCTCATGCGTGGGCCCCGACGTCACCACGACCCGCCGCCCCCGCAAGGGTCCGCCCGCCAGCGCCGCCTCGATCGCGGCCAGGATCTCGGGCACCTCGGCCATGCGCCCCGGCCCGTATTCGCCGCAGGCCATGTCCCCGTCATTCGGGCCGACGAAGGCGACGCCGTCGCCGCGCAAGGTCGCCACGTTGCGCCGCGTCGCCGGGTGCTGCCACATGCGCACGTTCATCGCGGGCGCAACCAGCACCGGCGTATCGGTCGCCAGAAGCAGCGTGGACGCAAGATCGTCTGCCTGCCCCCCGGCCAACTTCGCCAGCAGGTTTGCCGTGGCGGGCGCAACCACCACCAGGTCGGCCGCGCGCGACAGCTGTATATGGCCCATCTCGGCCTCGTCGGTCAGGTCGAACAGGTCGCGATAGACCTTTTCGCCCGCCAAGGCCGACAGCGACAGTGGCGTGACGAACTGCTCGGCCGCCCGCGTCATCACCGGGATCACCCCCGCGCCGCGGTCGCGCAACCGGCGGATCAGCTCCAGCACCTTGTAGGCGGCGATCCCGCCCGAGACGATCAGCAGAATGCGTTTGCCCGCCAGCATGGGTCCGCCCCCCTGGAAACCGCAATGGCCCTGTCTAGGCCGCGCCCGGAGCCGAGACAAGTTCAGTTGGCCCGGAACGCCGCACAAGGGTCGGGGCGTTCGGCCGGGTCGGTCACCAGCCAAAGGTCGAAGGGCGGCGCCGCGTCGGGCGCAGCCTCCAGCTGGCCGATGGCGATCACGCGGGCCTCGGGCGCCACGCGGTCCAGCGGCCGGACCAGCCCCCAATCGGTGCGCGCATGCCCGTTGCCCGTGATCACCGCCACGGGGCCGCCGGTGTCGTCCAGCGCCACGCGCACCGCACGGGCAAGCGCCGCATCGCGCAGCCGCTGCGCCTCGACCATGCCGCCCATCATCTCGGCGGGCATGGCGTTGCAATGGGCCTCCATCTGGCCGGCCTCACGGGTGGCCTGTTCATCCGCGGGCAGACCTTCGGTCAGCCCATAGGCCGCGGCCTCGTCACCGAAAACCGCCGCCGCCCCCTCGCCCACCGACCGGCGCACGTCGCCGCGGGGCAGGGCCGCGCCGTAGATGGCCGCCTCGGGGGCGGCGGTGAAGATCGGGTGATACATCGCGAAATCGGGCCAGCCCGACTCGGCCCAGCCCAGCGCCGCGCCCAGCGCCCCGGCATCGCCGCGCAGATCGGGTGTGACCCGTGCGGCCTGCTCGGGTGTCAGCATCTCGAACACCAACGCGCGGGGGGCCAGCGCGGCCACCGCGGCGGCCTGGTGGTCGTGATGGATCGGGTTGTCGTGGATTTCGCCCAGAATCACCACGTCGGCGGCGGGCAGCTCGGACAACGCCGCCGGGGCGATCTGCTCGGCCCCGGCGGCGGTCGCAACACTCAGCGCGGCAAACGCGCCCAGAACAATCAGGTGTCTCACGAGAGGAAGTGATGCACCTCGGTCGACGTCGCTTCAAGGCTCTTGCGCATCTTTCCGAAGGCCGCGGCCTCCAGCTGGCGCACGCGCTCCTTGGACAGGCCCAGCTCGTTGCCCAGACTTTCCAGCGTCCGCGGATCGTCACGCAGCTTGCGTTCGCGCACGATGAAACGTTCGCGCTCGTTCAACTCCGACAGCGCGCCCACCAGCCACTCGCGCAGCTGCGCCCGGTCGCGTCCGGTTTCGACGATATCGGCGGCCTGTTCGGCGTCGTCCTCGATCGTCTCGATCCACTCGCGCCCTTCGTCATCGGTCGACTGGGTGGCGTTCAGCGAGAAGTCGGACCCGGCCAGACGCCCTTCCATCATCTCGACATCGGCCAACGGTACGCCGACCTCGGTCGCAATCATCTGGCGCAGCTGGTGCCGGTCGAGCATCTCGCCCCGCGCCGTCGCCTCGCGCTCCAGCCGGGCCTGCACGCGGCGCATGTTGAAGAACAGCGATTTCTGGCTGGAGGTGGACCCGGTGCGCACCATCGACCAGTTGCGCATCACGTAGTCCTGAATACTGGCCTTGATCCACCAGACCGCGTAGGTCGAAAAGCGAACGCCCCGGTCGGGGTCGAACTTGTCCGCGGCCTTCATCAGGCCAAGTGAAGCCTCCTGAATCAGGTCGTTCATCGGCGCGCCATAACGCTTGAACTTGGCCGCCATCGAGATGGCCAGGCGCATGTAGGCGGTGATCAGCCGGTGCAGCGCCGCCTCGTCACGCTCGTCCCGCCAGGCATAGGCAAGCCGCAGTTCCGTTTCTGCATCCAGCAATTCGGCCTTCATGGCCGTGCGCGACAAGGTGTTCGCGTCGTAGTCGAGAGCCATCCTAACCCCCCGGTTTTGTTTTGCGGTTCTTCCGGTTCCCAGTGTTTGCTCGTTTCTACGCGTGATTGATCGAAACGGATCACTCGTCGCGGGATTATTCGCACCAAACGCTTCGCACGGAAGCTGTGCATAAATGCACGCATCACGTTCGGCACGCGTGCCCGATCCGCTCGCAACAACGCGCGCTCGGCACCGCCTTGCCCGGCTCGCCCGACGCATCGGGCATGCAGGGGACGTCGGGAGCCATGTCTTCGGCTTCTGCGATGCCCGCTGCCGCGACAAAACGGCGAAAGACCCCGAAGACGTCCCGGCCTTCATGGAAATTTACCATTCGGTAACCAAGCCGGCGTAGCCGTTAACCATTCCTGACGCGAGGGTGAAAAATGGTGGCGCGGGCCTACACGGTGGCCTTCGAGGCGGTCGAGGCGAAGCTGGTCGAGGTGCAATGCTCGGTCTCGGCCGGGTTGCCGGCCTTTTCCGTGGTGGGCCTGCCCGACAAGGCGGTCAGCGAGGCACGCGACCGGCTGCGCGCGGCATTGGTGTCGATGGGCGTGGCGCTGCCGTCCAAGCGGATCACCGTGAATCTGTCGCCCGCCGACCTGCCCAAGGAAGGCTCCCATTTCGACCTGCCGATCGCTGTGGCGCTGCTCGCCGCGCTCGACGTGATCCCGCGCGACGCGGCCGAGGGCTGCATCGCGCTGGGGGAACTTTCGCTCGACGGGCGGCTGGTGCCAGTGGTCGGGGCCCTTCCCGCGGCCATGGCGGCGGCCGAGGAGGACCGCGCGCTTTTGTGCCCGCGCGCCTGCGGCGCCGAGGCCGCCTGGGTCGGCGGAACGCAGGTGCTGGCCGCCCCCGACCTGACATCGGTGGTGCGCCATTTCACGGGCCAGGCACCGCTCGCCCCGGCCGAACCGGGCGAGGTGGCGGGCGGGGCGGCCGTACGCGATCTGTCGGACGTCAAGGGCCAGGAACGGGCCAAGCGGGCGCTGGAAATCGCCGCCGCCGGGCGGCATCACATGCTGATGGTGGGCGCGCCCGGGTCGGGCAAGTCGATGCTGGCTGCGCGCATGCCCGGCATCCTGCCGCCGCTTTCGCCGGTCGAGGCGCTGGAAACCTCGATGATCCATTCGCTGGCGGGGCTTCTGGACGAGGGCGGCATCTCGCGCCACCGCCCGTTTCGCGAACCGCACCACACCGCGTCGATGGCCGCCATCGTCGGCGGCGGGCGCGGCGCGAAACCGGGCGAGATCAGCCTGGCGCATAACGGCGTGCTGTTCATGGACGAATTC
>JBNGDM010000020.1:0-20780 GCA_049975105.1 Rhodovulum sp.
CGTGGACGTGCCGTTCCGGCCGAACGACATGAAGACCGGGGTGATCGCGCGAAATGCCCGGCCCGAATACGGCGCGGCCTACCGGGCGATGACGGCGGGCCTGTGCAACGACGAGGGTACCGACTGATGACCAGGACGGAAATTCGGTTCTCGGGCAGCGGCGGCCAGGGCCTGCTTCTGTCGGCGCGCATCCTCGCCGCAGCTGTGGCGCAGATCGGGCGAACGGTGGCACAATCGAACGCCTACGAACCGGTTTCCCGCGGCGGGCTGAGCCGATCGGACCTCGTGATCAGCGACGGCGAAGCGGATTACCCGCTGGCGCGCCGGCTGGACTACCTGCTGATACTTGATGCAGCCGCCGCCGATGCCTCGACCCACCTGCTTGACGCACATTCCGTCGTGCTGGTCGATGCGGAACGAGTCCCCGCCCCACCCCAAGGCGCATTCCGCACCCGCGCCCTGCCCTTTACCGAAACCGCGCGCACTCTCGGCAACCCGCGCGTCACCAACATCGTGGCGCTTGGCGCGCTGTGCACACTTGCGGACATCTGCCCCGATGAAACCCTGCGAGCTGCCATTCTTTCGATGACACCCGTGAAGTTCGAACATCTCAACCGCGACGCCTTCGCCGCCGGGTTGGGCCTGGCCATCGCGGAACCTGCCTGACGGCCGGGCCCGGGCGGCGCCTCAGTCCGCGGCGAATCTGGTTCGCACCGCGCAAGCCCCCCGAGCCAGAAGTGCGACATCAATCGTCAAGGCCGTGAAGCCCGTGCCCAGGTCCATGCAGCGCTGTGCGAATTCAGGGTCCAGCGTCAGGATGCCCGACGGTACGCCCAGCGCCTTCAGCCGCCCGATCGCGCCCTCGATGGCCGCTACGACCTCGGGATGAGCCGCATCTCCCGGATGGCCGAGGCTTGCAGCCAGATCGGCCGGACCGATAAAGACGCCATCGACCCCGTCGACGCTGGCAATTTCCTCCAGCCGATCAAGCGCATCGCGGGTCTCGACCTGGACGAGCAGGCAAAGTTCTTCCTCTGCGCGGCCTATGTAATCGTCGACTAGGCCAAAGCTGCTAGCCCGGGTGACACCTGCAACCCCACGCACGCCGCGCGGCGGATAGCGCATTGCTCGAACGGCCGCTTCGGCCTCGGCGCGCGACTGCACATAGGGGATCATCAAGGTTTGCGCACCCTGATCGAGGTGGCGCTTGATCAACACCCAGTCATTGATCGCCACCCGGACAACCGGTGCACAATCACTATACCCTGCGACGGCCTGAAGCGGACCCAAAGCGCCGGTGACCTCCATCGGCCCGTGCTCGGTGTCGATCAAGACCCAGTCATAGCCGCTAGCGGCCAGACATTCGGTCACCATGGGCGCCGGGATTGCGTTCCACACACCGATCTGCCGGCGACCGGCGGAAAGGCGTGCCTTGAACAGGTTTTTCCGGTTTTTCATGGCCGCGCCCCATCTCTCGCTTTGCCTTTCGATGAGAGCCCGCAGCACTTGCCTTCGTCAAGCGCCTGCCGGGCAACCGATCGCCAGGCGCAACAGAGGGCGATCGGTCCCCGGCAGAACCGGAATAAGCGCCCTTTCTCACGGCGATCACGTTTTCCCACCGTGCCCCTTGGGACAGAAATAGGGAGAGCGCCCCGGTGCAAATTTTTTTTTCGCAGCGGCGAGCGCCGCAAGAATGTCAGAAAAGCGTGATGCCCGTGTCTTTTGCGGTCGCGGGGCGGGGTGCCCGTCGTTCGGGCGGCGCCTCTGTCGGGGGCAACATCACCAGGCGCGCCGCTCCAGTAGAGGGCCGAAAGTGGAGCCGCCGTGCCTGCTGCCCGCCAAGACTTTCTGCAACGACCTGAAACCCTTCGCGCTGGAGGTAACTTCGCGCAAAAATGACATTCTTTTCGCCGATATCACTGAAAGAGGCACTGACACGTGCGCCGCCGAACAGCTTGGCGCGCATCTGGCTGCGCAACGCGCCGTGCTTAAGCAGGTCGTTGATCAGCAGTTCCATCGCCATAGCGCCGTATTTCAGCTCGCTCGTGTTCGACCCCTCCTGTCCGGGCAACAAAAAGTGGTTCATCCCACCGACTCGCGCGACCGGGTCGAAAATGCAGGCCGAAACACAGGAACCGAGCACCGTCGAAAGTACGATCTCCGGATCGCGCGAAACGCGATACTCTCCCTGGATTACCGGTTCGATCCGGCTACTGGGCCAGTCTGACTGGATTGGAGGCGAGGATGGCGAAAACGCGTTCATGCGGCACTCCTCCGCACACAGCTCTGAAGCAAGGCAGGGCCGATCCTGTCGATTGGCAACTGCTCTCGCACCGCTCCAAGCTCCTGGGCGGCCCGTGGCATACCATAGACCAGCGCGGTTGCCTGGTCTTGGCCGATCGTATGCGCTCCGGCATGGAAAAGTTCCAACATCCCCTCGGCACCGTCCCGGCCCATACCCGTGAGGATTGCCGCGCTCACCCGTGCGCCGATTGGAACAGCGGATCGGAAAAGAGCATCAACTGACGGCCGATGGCCCGAAACCGGCGGCCCCTCGCGCAAGCGGCAGTGGCTGGCACCACCGCGTGCAACCTCAAGATGGTGATCCTTACCGGGCGCGATCAGAATGGTCCCCGGTTCGAGCGCCTGACGGTCGCGGGCCTCGACCACCTTAGCCGGGGTCGACCGGTCGAGCAGCCGAGCGAGCCCCGCGCTGAACGTGCCGCTCGTGTGCTGCACGATCAAAGTCGGCGGGCACGACGCCGGAAAGCCCGAAAGAACACGGATGAGGGCGTCTACCCCTCCTGTCGAGGCGCCGATCAGGATCAGCCGACCACCTTGGAACTGAAGGTTTTCATCGGGCCGTTCGCGCGGCGCAACCGATTGGGACCGATCGAGCAGCACGTCGAAAAGGCACTGTCGCATTTCCTCCGCGGACGCCTCCATTTGGACGACGTGCAAACCGCGATTGCCGGCGCGAACTGCCAGTCTCTCGGCGCTAACTGGGGTTTCGGCGACCAGCACGCAGCGGATTCCAAGTGCACGAAACAAGGTCTGCATGACCTCGAACTCCGGAAGTCGCGCCAGGTTCTCGGCGACCATGACAGCCTGGGGCGGTCGGTTTTCGGCCGCATGATAAGTCTCACTGAGATCCGAAGCACAGATCCCGAGCGATACGCCACGCATCGCACCGACCGTCGCCGCAAGCCTGCGCCGCCCTTCTTCGTTTCCATCTGCGATCATGACCCGCATCGGCGGTCCGTCCTCTTTAGTGGGCTCTCGGTATTGTTTTCAGAAATCCTACCAAGCGTTGGTGTCGTTGGTCGCGGCCTTTCGGTTGACGGTAAAGCCGTGCCCCCGCCTCGCCCGCGCGCGAGTCTCGACACCCGCGTTCAGCGCCAGAAGGTTGGTTTGGAACGCGATGTCGTAAATCCGAGAAAGAACGAGCCGAATGAAGCCGGGGATCGCGAGACCGATAACTGCGCTTGAGATCGGCATATTCCGGCTGATCGGAGTATCGAAAAGTCTTTTGAGCATGGCGTCGCCCCGGGTTTGCACGGCGGTCATCGTGGCCCCATTCGGCCTTACCGCGATTTAAATTCGGTTACCTTTCCCTCGGTTCGTGACGCCGCCCGGGTTCGCTTCCCTAAAAAACGTCGATATGCCCGCCAACATGGGGCCTGTCGCGGTGCTCGGGACCGCCGAGAACCGCTCGAAGCTGATCCAGCCTGAGCCGGCCAACCACTGCGCGCGGCACTTCTGTTCCGGTCGGCACCTCGGCTGACACATGGCGCGAGAGTGGGCCGAGGTCCTCTAGGATCTGGATCACGAGATCGACCAATTGAAGTTCGCGTGCCCCCCCCGCTCCCGTTCCGGGCAGGCTCTTATGTGCAAGAACGGCGCGCTCGTAACGGCGAAGGAGCTCGGCGGCGTGGTCGAGTTCGTGTCCAAGACCGCAAAGCAGCGTGTCAAGTGGCATGAAACCCGAGGTTTCGGCGTCGAGCGTTCGATCCGCGCCGCTCACAGCCGCCCCACAACGGCCTCGATCGCCTTTTTCATGGTGGCGGTCGTGAAGGGTTTCTTGACGAGGTTGTTCAGACCAAGCCTCTGACCTTTTTGGATAAGTTCCGGCGTCGGCGTGCCTGTGACAAGGATATATCCGATCCGCTGGGTCGAACGATTGCGCCTGAGCCCTTCGAGCAACTGCAAGCCGTCCATCCCGGGCATGTTGTGGTCAGCCAGAACCAGGTGCACGGGATCCGCCACCAAACGGTTCAACGCTGACTTTCCATTGTTCTCGGCACTGATCTGATAAATGCCGATCTCTTCGAGCGACTGTGTGACCAGGCCGCGGCTCACGGCCATATCATCCACGACCATCACGCGAATGGATTCCTTGAGCGACATCTTCAATCCTTTCCTTCTTGGGGCGTGGTGCGCGGCACCTGCCCTGAACGCTTGCGGTAGGCGGTAACGCCGGCAGTCTCGAGGAGGTCGACGGCAGGGCCGGTGACACGCTCCGAGTGGCCGACGAAGAGCATGCCGCCTGGCGGCAGTTTCTCAGCAAACCGGTGCCAAAGGGATTGCTGGGTCGGTTTGTCAAAATAGATCGCAACGTTTCGACACATGATGACGTCGAAACGCCCAGACATGGGCCAAGAACCGTTGATGTTGAGCCGTCGAAACGCCACCAGCGCGCGGACATCCGCTCGGATTTGGCGTGTCGGGCGTTTACGGTCTGCAGCCTCGAAAATCCGCCCCTCCCAGTCGCCCGGGGGTGTCTTGCATTCCTCTGCCGGATATACTGCGGCTTCCGCACGATCCAGTACGAAGGGATCGAGGTCGGTCGCCAAGATCTTAAGATCGAGGCGCGCGGCCTCGGGGCAAAGTGCAAGCACGCTGCCGGCAAGCGAATAGGGTTCCTGCCCGCTCGAGCAACCCGCGGACCAAAGCCGGACGCGACCACGGTTTCGAGCCCTTTCGATAAGCGGCGGCAGAACCTCACGCTCGAGTTGGGTGAAGTGATGTTGCTCGCGAAAGAAATGGGTGACGTTCGTCGTCAGAACCGAGATGAAATGGTCTGCCTCTTCCTCGAGGTTCGCACGAAGATACCCGTGGTAAGCAGTGAAATCGTCCAAGCCCAGTGCGACGATCCGCTTTCCGAGACGCGAGTGAATCATCGCCTTCTTCGATGGCTCTAGGTGCAGCCCGTATTCCGACTTCGCAAACCCCGCAATACGTACGAAATCGCTCTCGTCGAACGGGATATCCGCGGACCTTCGGAAGGCCGAAGAGGCAGGCAGGGCAGTCATGCGACGTCCTTGAACCCATTTGGCAGCAGCACGGCAGGGGAAAGGATCCGCGACATCCCGTCCTCAACCGAGATCAGGCCGAGGATACTGTTGGGAATGTCACCGCGACCCATTGCAGGCGCCTCGCAGATTTGCTCGCCGCTTACAGTCAGGATCTCGGACACGGAGTCGACCAGAAGACCAACGGTCTTGTCCCCCACCGCCACCACCATGATGACATGGCGCGGAGAAGCATCGCATTCCCCAAGACCAAGGCGCGCGGCGAGGTCCACGATCGGGATCACCGCGCCGCGAAGATTCATTACGCCCAGAACCGCTTCCTCGGCCTGCGGCAACGCCGTGACCGGCGACCAGCGACGGATTTCGCGGATCTGCGTGATCTCGATGCAGAAGCTCTGACCGCCCGCCTTGAGCGTCACGAACTCCAACACCTCATCCTCAGCCCATTGCTGCGGTTTCGGCATGCTGCGTCTCCTCTTTGAACGCTACGTCCCGGCCAAGATCGCCGGCCAGTGTCAGAATAGCATCGGTATCGATGATCAGAGCGATGCGGCCATCGCCCAGAATGGTGGCGGCCGAGATTCCCTCGATCGCGCCGTAGTTTCCCTCCAGGCTCTTCACGACGACCTGGCGCTGGTCCGAGATGTCGTCGACGGCCAAGGCGACCTGACCTGAATGTTCCGAGCGGATCAGGATCAGGATGTTGTCTGCGCTTATCGCAGGATCCGTTGTGAAACCGAGAAGGTGGCCAAGATGCACGATCGGCACATATGTCCCGCGGATCGACAGAAGCCGGCCCTCTCGACCGAAGGGTACTACATCCTGCGCCCGTGGACGGATCGTCTCCAGCACGCTGGACAGCGGCGCGACAAGGGTCTGGCCTGCGGCATGTATCACCATGCCATCCATCACCGCGAGCGTCAGTGGCAAGGAGATGGAGAACTGCGTGCCCTCTCCCGGACGGCTGGAAATCGAGACCTTGCCGCCGAGAGACGTGATCGCGGTCTTGACCACATCCATACCCACGCCCCGGCCCGACAGGTTGGTGACCTTTTCAGCGGTCGAGAAACCTGCCATGAACAGCAGGTTGTCGATCTCGCCTTCCGACAGCTTGGCGTCGGGGGAGACCAGGCCTTTTGACACCGCGATGTCCAGAATGCGTTTGCGGTTCAGCCCCGCGCCATCATCGGCAATCTCGATAAGCACGTCGCCCGAACGATGTGCGGCCGCGAGTCGGATCGTGCCAAGCACGGGTTTCCCTGCGGCGGCCCGCTTCTCGGGACTTTCGATTCCGTGGTCGACGGCATTTCGAATCATATGCGTCAGCGGCTCGGCCAAACGCTCGACAAGGGTCTTGTCGATTTCGGTCGCCTCGCCCTCGGTTACGAGCACGACGTCTTTGCCAAGCGCGTCGCCGGCCTCGCGGACGATCCGCTGCATCCGCTGGAACAATGGTTTCACCGGCTGAGCTCGGATTGCCATGACGCCTTCCTGAAGCTCGCGTGCGAGATACTGATAGTCGTCAAGGTCACCCATGATGTCGGAATTCGAGGCGAGTCCCGTTTCGATGAGCTTTTGCGCGATGACCGCCTGATTGATAATCAGTTCACCAACCGTATTGATGAGACGATCGACCCGCTCAGGATCGACTCGAAGCGTCGTCTGAGGCACCGAAGAGGAAGGTTTGGCCGTGCCTTTGGTTCGATCGGACGGGGATGGCTGGGTAGGAGCCGGTGACGCCACATGGGTTGCAGCCAAAGCCTGCTCTATCGGAACCGGCGCGTCTTGCGCGACCGGAACATCGGGATCAACCGGGGACACCGTCGTCAGTTCACTTGCGACATCCAACTCTATCGGCGCGGCGTCTGTGGCCGGTTCGGAGACCATGTCATCCGCATCGGCACCGCCCGCCTCTTGGCCGGCCACGCCAATTTCCTCAATCTCGCAGAGATCCTCCAGGAACATGAAGACATCGCGGATGGCCGGCTCAGCGATCTGGCCGGTCACGGTCAGGTCCCAATTGAGATAGCAATGTTCCGGATCGAACGCATCGGCGGCGGGCAATGCGGAGAGGTCGCAATGCGTTTCGACATGGCCGAGCGCGGCGAGTTCCGAGAACAGCAGCACCGGATCATGTCCGTTCCGAAAGAGATCGGATGACGCGGCGAGCCGAATTCGATAGCGCGTCTCGGCTTGATCGGCGGGCGCACCCTCGTCTTCGATAGGGTCGAGCAGAAGCGGCTGAAAACCGAAGAAGTCCTCTTCGCCCCCAACCTCCTCGGACACCTCTTCGCCAGTATCCGCCGCGGGTGCGGTTCCGGCGAGATCATTCAGTTTCTCCAGGATCGCGGGCATGGCCTCGGGGACTTCGTCGCTTTCGGTCTGCGCGAGTTCAACGAGGTCGGCCAGCATGTCGCCCGAACGCAGGATCGTGTGCAACGCATCGGTGTCGGGAACCAGTTCGCCCGACCGGACCCGGTCGAGCACAGTCTCAAAGCAATGGGCAAAGGTGACGAGGTTTTCCAATCCGAAGGCCCCGGCCGCCCCCTTGATCGAGTGCACAGCCCGAAAGATCGCGTGCACCGTTTCCTCGCCGGCAGTCCCGGCAATCAGGTCCTGAGAGCCTTCGGACAGCTGTTCCAGCAAATCCTCGCATTCGGCGAAGAATGTGGCCTTTAGATCATCGCGCGACATGGTCAGCGAACCCCCGTCACGCGGCGGATCACATTGATCAGGCCCTCGTCTTCGAACGGCTTAACGATCCAGCCCGTAGCGCCGGCCTTTCGCGCGCGCTCCTTAAGCGCGGGGCCGCTTTCGGTGGTAAGCACCAGGATCGGCACGCGGGTGTTTACAGCCCCACCGCGGATATGTTCGATCACGCCGAACCCATCCATGCGGGGCATGTTTATGTCGGTGATCACCGCGTCGAACTGTTCCTGTTCGAACTCGCTGACACCATCGGCGCCGTCATTGGCGGTGGTCACATTGAAACCCGCCGAACTGAGAACCTCGCGCACCATCTCGCGGATGGTCAAGGAATCGTCGATGGCAAGAACGTTGATCATTACTGCACTCCTTCGGGGCCGAGGATCGCGTCGTGAAGTCCGAGAAGCCTCAGCCCCTCGACAAAATCGGTGGACGGCTCGGCAACAGAGAACGATCCGCCGCCAGCCTCTACATGGCGCCTGAGCACCGTAAGAACTTGAGCCGAAAGCGCCGTGGGCGCCGCTGACGCGCGAACGGTAACGCTGTGCGGCCCGCCGCCGAGCACGGCCTTGACGATATTGCCGGGCGCATCGGCCCAGGCAGGATCGTTTATGTCCAGGTCGATCTGACGATCAGAGTCCATGACGATTCCCCGTTACGCTGCATGTCTCGCAATGCCTCAGTCTGATTACCCCCACGAAGCCTAAGAACTGGTGAACGTTTCTCGTCGGGCTGAGGTGAACCGAAGAGGCGCCAGGCGGGGAACTGGGCTTATGGCCGGAGGATTGGCCGAATGTTGGGCCGAGCAACGGCACGCCGGTGGCGCTTGCGTGACATCGGCCGCCTCTCGGATGGCAAGCAACTGAAGAGGCGCAAAATGATTTTGCCCGGGAATCGAGATTGTTTTTAGATGAAAAAATCTCAGTGCCGGGGCCGCAACGACGCCGGCCCCATCAGCGTCAAAACGCCAGCGGTAAACCCCGTTAAAAGCGCCAATCCAAATGTGTTCCATAGTGCCGAAGCGATCCCCAGATCGACCATTCGAATGGAGGGCGAATCGTGCCACGCGGCAGGGCACGCGGGCCACCGCCTCGATCTACCGGTTTACAACTGAGCCGCTCCGCACACTGATCGAAGGACGGCGCAATGGCCGCTTTGGTGAGAACTGGCATTGCCTTGATCGACGGCAGGCGATGGCGACCGGTCAGGCGAAGGAGAGAGCGAGGGGCTGCAGCCAAACCGAAACGCCCCGGACAGGTGGGAGGGGGACGGCGCTGCATGCGGTGTTCGGGCACGCGCCGGGTCATAGCCCCTTCCCGCCGCACCGCTGCCCGAGAAGAGACGGTCTTCCTTTCTCAAGCCGCCGGGGCGCGCAGCGCGGCGGACTGCGCCGCCCCGGAGTCGTGGAACCGCGCGACAAGCGCACGCAACCGCGCGCCCTCGCTTTGCAATGTGTCGCTGGCCGCAGTCGTTTCCTCGAACATAGCCGCGTTGTGCTGCGTCACCTGATCGAGTTGACCCACTGCGATATTGACCTCGCCGAGGCCGACCGCCTGCTCGCCCGCACGCTGCGCAATCTCGCTGACACGGGCGGTCACGCCCCCCACGGCCTCGACGATGGCGTCCAAGGCCTCACCCGTTCGGCCGACAAGGCCGACGCCGTGCTTCACCTTCTCGCCCGAGGACGAGATCAGCCCGCCGATCTCGTGGGCGGCTTCGGCTGTTCGCAGAGCCAGCGCACGCACTTCGGAGGCAACTACGGCGAAGCCGCTGCCCGCGCCCCCTGCCCTCGCGGCCTCGACCCCCGCATTCAACGCCAGCAGATTGGTCTGGAAGGCGATGTCGTCGATCACATGGATGATCCGGGCGATTTCCTCGGCCGAGGCGTCGATCTCGCTCATGGCCCGCACCGTCTCGCCGACAATGTCGGCGCCCGATTTCGCCTTGGCGATGGCATCGCGCCCGATCTCGTCGGCATTGCGTGCGCCTTCGGCCGTAGAACCGATCGAATTGGTCAGGTCCTGCAGTGCGGCGGCCGTTTCTTCCAGCGTTGCGGCCGCGTTCTCGGTGCGGCGCGACAGGTCGTGTGCGGCCGAGTTGATCGATTCGACGCTGCCGGTGATGGTCATGGCCGAATCCGAAATGTCTGAGATCAGCATCGACAGGCTGGAGACCGTTGCATTGTAGTCCTGGCGAAGCACTTCATACCCTTCGCCCAGTTCGACATCGATCGTCGCCCCCATGTCGCCCGCAGCCAGACGTCGCAGACCGTCGGCCAGCCTGTCGACCACTGCCTTTTGATGCGCCTGCGCCGACTCGCGCTCTTGCTGAAGGCGCTGTTCGTCGATCAGGCCGTCACGGAAATGGACCAGCGCCTCGCACATCTCTCCCAATTCGCCGCCCTGTGCGCAGCCGGAGGCGAAAACAACGCCGAGATCGCCCTCGGCCATTCGTTTCATCCTCGCGATCAACTCGCGCAGGGCGTTTGAAATGCGACCGGCCAGAATGACCGCCAGGGCGAGCCCTGCCATAAGAGCGGCAAGCCCGGCGCCGACCGCTAGGCTGCGCATCTGCCCGGCGATTGCCAGATAGGCATCGCGGGGCACCAAAACATGCACGACACCCGCCGGCTCACCCGAGAAATCGGCGACCGGGAACGCGGTTGCGGCATAGCTCCGACCGTCCAGTTCAAGGATAGCGGGAGACGTCGGCCCCTGGCTGGCAGCCAGCGCCGCATCGCGGCCCAACAGTGCCGGGCCTGGAAAATTCGCGCTGGTGCGGCGCAATTCGCTATCGGCCTCGGAGAAGCCGGCGATGGCCCGATCCGGAAGCACATAGAATTCCATCCGCGTATCGGTATCCTGTACCAGTGCGTCGAAGAAAGCCTCGTCAAGTTCCAGCCCGATCTCGACCGTGCCGTCATGGGCGATGGGCGCGATACCGCGGATGCCGAGGCCAGCCCGCCCCCGTTCCAGCCCAGCAACGGGCGCACGCCGGGCATTCGCCACAACCACGGTTTGCCGAAACCCGGACAGGTCATCACCGAACTTGCCCGGATTGTGCACCCTCAACAGCGAATGGGCATCGGGCTGATGAAATTGGAATTGTGCAATACCGCGCTCGCGCTTCATCCGGTCGAAGCCGGGAACGAAAAATGCAGCAAGTCTTTCGCGATCAGCTGCGGCAGCCGCGGCCTGCACATCCGGAATCGCCGCGATCAAGGCAGCGCTGGTCACCGCGCTTTCGATTCGGTCTCCCAATGCAGCCCGGAACCGCAGCTCGACTTGCTCGAGTTCGCGCGCAGTGCCCTTTTCGATCAAACCCTGCGTCCCGAAAAGCATCGGAACAAGTACGAGCACCGCCGTCATCAGAACGGCGGCAGCGATGGACAGGATGATCTTGGTCCGAAAGGTCATGGCGTGTTCCCCGTCAGGGCTGCCGCGCCCGGTCGCCGGGCCGACTCGGGAAAGCAGACTCGGGAAAACATATTAAGGTGTCCTTACTGCACGCCGACGGCGCGGCCACAGCGTTACCGGTAGGTGCGTTGCTCGATCGGCGTGGACGCAATCATCCCGGTCAGCGTGTCCAGCATCGCCTCCTCGGCGCGATTCATCCGTGCCCGCGGGTTCCAGACGACATGGACATCGATGGCCGGCTGACGGTCCAAGGGCGGAAGCGGCCAGAGCAAGCCGTCTTCGACATCGCGCCGCACGACATGGACCGGCAGCGGTCCCACGCCCAGCCCGGCGACAATCATCCTGCGCACCTCCTCCAGATGGCTCGATTGCCCGACGACATGCTCCTCCAATTCAGCCTCGGCGCGCATCAACGTCACAGGCCGCAGGACATCCTGAAGCCGGTCGGTCTCGAAACTGACCGAGGGCAGTCCCTTGAGATCGTCAAGCGTCAGGCCATCGCGTCCGAACAGCGGGTGACACGGACCGCAGAACAGACCGAAGAACTCGCGGTAGAGGCGCAGGTATTCAAGGGCCGAGTTCCGTTGCCGAACCAGGCAGATGGCCAGCGTCGCGGCCTTTTCCATCACCGCAGCCAGCGCCTCCCTGCTCGGCATCACGTCAAGCGAGAGCGTCGCACGCGGGTAGCGCGCATGGAAATTGGCCAGCGACCGGTCGAAAAGCGGGCAGACGACGTGGCTGGCGACCGCGATACGGACATGGCCCTGCACCTCGTCGCTAATCTCGCGGATCAGCGTCGAAAGCCTGAGGATGGACCCCTGGATGTCCAGCGCCTCGCGATAGAGAAGCTCACCCGCCTCGGTCAGCGCGAAATACCCCGGCCGGCGGTCGATCAGCTTGCGGCCGAGACGTGTCTCGAGTCGCTTGAGTGCGGCCGAAACCGTCGGCTGTTTCAGGCGCAGCCGCTCGGCCGCGCGCGTGACGGATCCGGCCTGCGCCAGCACCACGAAGGTCCGGAGCAGGTTCCAGTCAAGCTCGCGTACGAGCCGCTCGGGGGAGTTGACAGGCCGATCCATAGATAAAACCGATAGTAAGAATTCCAATTATCTATTTGCTCTATGTCTGGCATGCCGCCACGCTTCACGCAACATCCTGCAGCGAAAGGCCGGCATGTCCGTCGAATCCCGCGAAGCGCGTCAGCCTTGGATCCTTCTTTCACCAGCGCTCACCGCAGTGGCGCTGCTGCTTTTCGTGCCGCTCGCCTTCATCGCGGTCTACTCTTTCTGGCTGCGCACCGCGACGGGGGCCGATCAGGTGGGGTTCTTCCTCGACAACTGGGTCGAGGCGCTCAGTGACCCGTTTTACCGCGACATCCTGTTGAACACGCTGAAAATCGCGGCGATCACCACGCTGGTCTGCGCGGTCATGGGCTATCCGGCGGCCTATTTCATTGCCCGGTCCAGGAGCAACAAGGCGATCCTGCTGCTTCTGCTGATGCTACCGTTCTGGATTAGCTACATCATCCGCACGATGAGCTGGATCAACATCCTCGGCGTCTCGGGCGCGGTGAACTGGATACTGACCAGCCTGGGTATTGTCGATGAACCGATTCAGATGCTCTACAACGAGACCACCGTGATCCTGGGGTTGGTGCATTTTCTGCTGCCCTTCATGGTGCTGAACGTGTTCGTCAGCCTGGACGGCATCGACACGACGCTGGAAGATGCCGCCAATTCCTTGGGGGCGACGCGCTGGCAGGCCTTTCTGCAAGTTACGCTACCCTTGTCGCTGCCCGGCCTCGCCGCCGGGGGCCTGCTGTGTTTCGTCCTCGGCGCGGGCACCTACATCACGCCACTGGTCCTGGGCGGACCCACCGACGCGATGTTCGCCAATCTCGTGTTCGAGGCGATCATCACCCAGTTGAACTGGCCGCTGGGCTCGGCGCTGTCGCTCATGCTGCTGATCGTCCTCGGCGCGCTGGTGCTGCTCTACAACCGCTATCTGGGCATGGCGCAGCTAATGAAGGGGCTGGGCTGATGGGCTGGCAGATGGTGCGCCTCTGGACCCTTCTGGTCTATGCCTTCATGTTCCTGCCCGTGGCGGTGGTGGTACTGCTTTCGTTCAACGCCAGCCAGTTCGGCAGCTTCCCTATGACCGGCTTTTCCTTCCGCTGGTTCGCGGAACTCGCACAGAACGAAGCGATCCTGCGCGCTTTTCGCACATCGCTCATTCTCGGGCTATTGACCGCGATCATCTCGACCACACTGGGCGTGCTGGCGAGCCTCGCCCTCGTCCGCTACCGCGTTCCCGGCGCCAATTTCATCTCCACGCTCCTGATCGCACCGATCCTGGTGCCCGAGGTCGTGCTGGCCGTCGCGCTGCTCCTGTTCCTCAACTTCCTCAACGTGAACAAGAGCTTTGCGCTGCTGCTTGCCGGACACGTGATTTTCACGCTTCCCTTCGTGATTCTCGTCGTGCAGGCCCGCCTCGTCAGTATTCGCCGCGACATCGAGGAGGCCGCGTTGAGCCTCGGCGCCAGCCCGCGCCAGACGTTCTTCGAGGTCACGCTGCCGCTCATGCTGCCCGCGGTGCTGGCGGGTGCCCTTTTCGCCTTCACCATCAGCTTCGACGACATCACGGGCACACTGTTCTGGAAACCGGGCGGGGTAGAGACCGTGCCCACCCAAATCTTCGCGATGCTCAGAAACTCCATCAGCCCCGAGATCAACGCGCTGGGGACGGTGATGATCGTGATGACTGTGGGCCTTCCACTCTTGGGCGCGGCCTTGGCCCGATCGCTTGCACAGAGGCGCGGCGGATAGAACCGCGCTGGAACCAAAAGAAAAATTCCAACAAGGAGAGAGAGATGACGAGAAAGATGGACGACACCACCCGCTATGAACGCTTGCGCGAACGCTACCTCAACGGCGACATCGACCGGCGCAACTTCCTCGGCCTCTTGGGCGCGGCGGGTCTGGCCTACGGCGTACAGACGCCGTTCGCCAAATACGCCCGGGCCGCGGCCGAGCAGGTACGCTTCGACGGCTGGGGCGGCGTGGTGTCCGAGGCGTTCCGCGAATACGCCTTCGATCCCTACACCGCGGCGACCGGCGTGAACGTGGTCGACGGCACCTTCGGCGGGGCCGACGAATACATCAGCCGGGTCAAGGCCAGCCAGCCCGGCGAATACAACATCGCGCACCTGTCGGGCGTATTCGACTATGTCCGCTATCACAACCTCGAGCTCAGTTCCGAACTGAACGAGGACAACATCCCCAACCTCGCCAACGTAATACCCGCGCTGGTCGAGGTGCTGCGCAAACCCACCGGAGGCACCCTGTCGGCCGTGCCCTACGACTACGGCACAACAGGTCTGGCCTATAATCGCAAGTACATCTCGGACGACGAGATGAAGGCAAAGGGCCCGATGCTGCTGATCGACGAGGCCTACAAGGGCAAGATCGGCGGCTGGGGCGAGTGGAAGACGCGGATCTGGTACGCCGCGCTGCAGACCGGCCAGGACCCGAACGGGATCGAGGACATGGACGCGGTCTGGGATGCAATCCGCACCCATCGCGACCTCGCACTGAAATACTGGGGCTCGGGGGCGGAACTGATGAGCCTTCTGGCCGAAGAGGAGATCTACGTCACCGAGGCCTGGTCGGGCCGGGTCAAGGCGTTGCAGGACCAAGGCCACGACATAGGCTACTACGACCCGCCGGGCGGGCTTGGCTGGCAGGAATGCCTGTTCGTGCTGCGCGGCTCGCCGATGCCGGAATGCGAGGAGCTCTTGAACTTCATGCTCTCGCCGGAAACGTCCATCGCGGTGGCCGAGGGGCAGAACTACCCGCCCGCGCTCGATCCGAACAAGGTGGAACTGACCGAGAAGGTCAAGGCGCTGCCGGCTTTCGATCCGACGGGCACGCTGGACGGGCTGAACTTCTTCGACCCGCCCTACTGGAACGGCAACGAGGCTGAATGGTCCAAGACCTTTGGCCGCGTGCAGAAGGGTTACTGACGCTCCCGCCCCCGCCGGTCGCGGCGGGGGCGACCCCAAGAAAGGTCCGACCCATGAGTTCCGTCATCCTGCGCGATATCGTGAAACGCTTCGGCAGTTTCACCGCCGTCCACAAGACCTCGCTGGAAATCCCCGAGGGCCAGTTCGTGACTCTTCTGGGGCCGTCGGGCTGCGGCAAGACCACGACGCTGAGGATGATCGCAGGGCTCCTGGACCCGACCGAGGGGGATATCGAGATCGCGGGCAAGCGGATCAACGACGTGCCGATCCACAAGCGCAATCTCGGCATCGTCTTCCAGAACTACGCGCTGTTCCCGCACAAGACCGTGGCCGACAATGTGGCGTTCGGCCTGAAATACCGCGGCGTCGACAAGGACGAGGCCGCCCGCCGCGTGGCCGAGTCGCTGGCCCTGGTGCAGCTGCCCGATGTGGGCGAGCGCTATCCGAAACAGCTTTCCGGCGGCCAGCAGCAGCGCATCGCGCTGGCCCGCGCCATCGTGATCGAACCCGACGTGCTGCTTCTGGACGAACCGCTTTCAGCGCTCGACGCAAACCTGCGCGAGGATATGCGGGTGGAACTGAAACGCATCCAGGACCGCATTGGCGTGACCACCGTCTTTGTCACCCACGACCAGTCCGAGGCGCTGGCAATGTCCGATCAGATCGTGGTGATGAGCGAGGGACGCGTCGAACAGGTCGGCCCGCCCGAAGAGGTCTACAATACGCCTGCCAGCGAGTTCGTTGCCAACTTCCTCGGCGCGTCCAATATCCTGCCCGCCCGCTGCACCGGTCGGGCGAACGGCCATGTCGCGTTGCAGGCCGACATCTTTGGCCAGGTCGACGTGCCCGCCCAGAAAGCACCACTGGTGGCGGGGGAGGGCCCCGCCAAGCTGGTCCTTCGCGCCGAGAAACTGCTGCTGGCCGCGCCCGACACGCCGCAGAACGGCGCCATCGCGGTCGATGCCACCGTGGAAACCGTCGACTACCAGGGCCAGGCCGTCCGCTATTTCGTGCGCGCGGGGGACACCCAACTTCAGGCCATCAACATGATCGACGAGCGCCCCTTCCCCGAAGGCGCGACCGTCTCGCTGCTGCTGAGACCGCAGGACTGCACCGCCCTGCCCGCCTGAGGACCCGATGACCGACCGACCACCCTCCCACCTCTTCTACCAGGGCCGCGCCCGCAAGCCCGTGCTGGACCAGGCCCGCGGCGTCTACATGTGGGACGTCGACGGCAAGCGCTATCTCGACGGCTCGTCTGGTGCGATGGTCTGCAATATCGGCCATTCGAATCCGCACGTCCTGAACGCGATGCGCGAGCAGATGGAGCGCGCGACCTTCGGCTATCGCCTTCATTTCGAGACCGAGGCCAGCGAGAAATTGGCCGCGATTACGGCTTCGCGGACACCTGACGGGCTGAACAAGGTGTTCTTCGTCTCGGGCGGGTCCGAGGCGGTGGAAAGCGCGATGAAGCTGGCCCGCCAGTGGGCGGTGTCGACCGGCCAAGGCCAGCGCTGGAAGGTGATCTCGCGCAAGCCCTCTTATCATGGTTGCACGCTGGGGGCGCTGGCGATCACCGGTTACGCGCCACTGACCGCGCCCTTCGATCCAATGATGCGGCCGATGCCCAAGATCCCGGCCCCCCGCGCCTATCTCGACGGTCTGGACCCGAACGACCCGCTGACGGGCCTGCATTATGCCGACATGCTGGAGGAATGCCTGCTGCAGGAAGGCCCGGAAACCGTGCTGGCTTTCATGGTGGAACCGGTAGGCGGCGCGTCCACCGGCGCGCTGGTCCCGCCAACAGGCTATATGGAGCGGGTGCGAGAGATTTGCGACACCTACGGCATCCTGATGATCGCCGACGAGGTGATGACCGGCGTCGGCCGCACCGGGCGGTTCCTCGCGACCGAACACTGGGGCATCACGCCCGACATGATCGTGATGTCCAAGGGCTATGCTGCGGGCTACGTGCCGCTCGGCGCGATGGTGGCGCATGAGCGGCTGGTGGAACCGGTTCTGGACGAGGGCGGTTTCCAGCATGGCTTCACCTATGCCGGCAACCCCTTGGCCTGCGCGGCGGGCGTTGCGGTGCTGGAAGAGGTCGACCGGCAGGGCCTCTGCGCCAATGCCGAGGCGATGGGAACGGTGCTCAAGGCCCGGCTCGAAGGGCTTATGGCGCGCTATCCGATCGTCGGCGACGTACGCGGCAAGGGCCTGCTTCTGGCCTTCGAGTTCGTGTCGGACCCTGTCACGCTGCGCCCATTGCCACGGGAATTGGCTGCCCATGACCGGTTCGTCGCCATCGCCTATGAAAACGGGCTAATCGTCTATTCCCGCCGCACTCGGGGCGGGATCGAGGGCGACCATATCCTGGTCTGCCCACCGCTGATCGTGACCGAGGCGCATATCGAGGAAATCGTGGCGAAACTGGATACCTCACTCGCACAGTTCATGTCCGAGATCGCATCCGCCCTGACGGTGAGCGCCTGACGCGCATGTCGAAGATTATCCTCACCTGTGCGCTAACCGGCTCGATCCACACGCCATCCATGTCGCCCCACCTGCCGATCACGCCCGACCAGATCGCGGAACAAGGCCTCGCCGCCGCCGAGGCCGGGGCCGCCATCCTGCACCTGCATGCCCGCCACCCCGAAACCGGGCAGCCGTCGGCGGAGCCTGATCACTTCATGGCTTTCCTGCCGCGGTTGAAGGCGGGTTGCGACGCGGTTCTGAACCTGTCGACGGGGGGCAGCGCGGTCATGTCGCTGGATCAGCGCCTTGCCGCGCCGATGCGCGCTGAACCCGAAATGTGCTCGCTGAACATGGGCACGATGAACTTCGCGCTCTACCCGTTGGCAGCGCGGGTGTCCGAGTGGCTGCACGACTGGGAAAAGCCCTTTCTAGAGGGCACCGATGATCTCGTTTTCAAGAACACGCCCAGAGACATAGCTGGCGTTCTTCAAAAGATGGGCCGGGAGCGCAACACCCGGTTCGAGTTCGAATGCTATGACATGGGCCACCTCTACATGCTGGCCCATTTCGCCGAGCGCGGCTTGGTCGAGCCGCCGTTTTTCATCCAGTTCGTCTTCGGCGTACTGGGCGGCATGGGGCCCGATCCCGAGAACCTGACCCACATGGTGCGCTTGGCCGACAAGCTTTTCGGGGACGATTACCTGTTCTCGGTGCTGGCCGCGGGCCGCGCGCAGATGCCGATGGCGGCACAAGCCGCCGGGATGGGCGGCCATGTTCGGGTCGGGCTGGAGGACAGCCTGATGATCGCGCGCGGACGTCTTGCCGACAGCAACGCGCAGCAGGTGGAAAAGGCCCGCGCCATCGTCGAGGCGCTTGGCCGCACGCTTGCCACCGCCGACGAGACCCGCGCCATGCTGGGACTCAAGGGCGCGGACAGGACGGCGTTCTGAGCGATGGATGGAGTGACGATAAGGCGCGCATCCAAGGCCGATCTGGGGCAGCTCGATGCGGGGTTGAGACAACTGTCGGCCGACCTGGCCGACCCGCACAGGGCAAGGATAAGCGACCTGGAAAAGGTGCTGACTGGTCCAGCGCCGCTGGCCCACGCGGTGATTGCCGAGACGGATAATGATCTGGCCGGACTCGCGATGTTCTCGCCGATCTTTTCGACGATGCGTGGGTCGGCGGGCCTTTACGTATCGGACCTCTGGGTGTCGGGGGCGGCGCGCGGTCAGGGGCTGGGCCAGCGCGTGCTGGCAGCCGCGGCCGAAGAGGCCGGCCAGCTTTGGGACGCCCGCTTCCTGCGGCTGGTAGTCTACTATGACAATCCCGCGGCTCAACGTTTCTACCGTCGGCTGGGTCTGGCCGCGGACGGCAATGAAATCCTGATGACACTCGACGCAAGCGGGCTCGACGCCCTGAAAGGACAGGCATGAAAGCGGTGTTCGACGACCGGCAATGGCATCACGATCCCAAGCATTTCATGGCGAACGGAATACGGCTCGTAAACCCAGAACAGCCGAAGCGGATCGAGGTCTTGAAATCCGCGGCCGAGGCTGCTGGCTGCACCTTCGCGGCGCCGGGCGATGCCGGGCTCGGTCCCATCGCAGCGCTGCACAGCCCCGAATACCTGACCTTCCTGCGCACCATCTACACCCGCTGGCGCCGGATCGAGGGCGCGGGCGACGAGGTGATCCCGAACATCCACCCGGCGAACCGCACAGACGGCTATCCGAAATCGGCCGTCGGACAGGCGGGCTTTCACCAGGCCGACACCGCCTGCCCCATCGCGGAAGGCACCTGGGAGGCCGCCTACTGGTCGGCGCAAACGGCAATCGCGGGCGCCGACCTGCTGCTCGGCGGGGAACGGACGGCCTATGCCCTCAGCCGCCCGCCCGGCCACCATGCCTTCCCAGACCTCGCCGGCGGGTTCTGCTTTCTGAACAATTCGGGCATCGCCGCGGAACGGCTGCGCGCGGGCGGTCTGCGCCCGGCGATCCTCGACGTGGACGTTCATCACGGCAACGGCACGCAGGGCATCTTCTACTCCCGCGATGACGTGCTGACCGTCTCGATCCACGCCGATCCCGCGCGGTTCTACCCGTTCTTTTGGGGCCACGTACAGGAACGCGGCGAGGGACGCGGATTGGGATTCAACCTGAACCTGCCGCTGACCCGCGGCACAGGCGACGACGCCTACCTGAAAACGCTCGACAAGGCGCTTGCGCGGATTTCGGATTTCGGCGCCGACACGGTGGTCGTGGCGCTGGGGCTGGACGCCTATGTGGGTGACCCGTTCCATGGGCTAGCCGTCACGACACCCGGGTTTGCCCGCATCGGCGCGGCGATCGCCGGGCTGGGGCTGCCCCTGCTTCTGGTGCAGGAGGGCGGCTATATATGCGACGGACTGGGCCCGAACCTGACCTCGTTCCTGGCCGGCATCCAGGGCACCTGACGACATGGCCGAACCGGGTGCGCAAGCCCCTTATAGGGTGTGTTATAGCAAGCCGCCCCGACCAAAGGGCGGTTTACCTACGAGTAGATCGCTACGTCGACGCCGGGGAAGAGCTCCTCGGACATGCTGACAGTGAATGACATTTCGTTCTTTGTGAGTGTGAAGTGTCGCCCCTGTAGTCCAACCCAAAAAAGCGCAAGATTCTTGTCAGAAATGCAGAATACGGGGTTCTGGTCAGACAGAGTTGAAATCAGCCCACTCGAGAGCTTGAGGCTCCGGAGATCGGCAAGGGCGTTATCGATGTCCTGCTCTCCATAGTTGGCTCTTATTTTGAGGGCCTGTGCGTCGTCAGATAATTTGGGACATCTGAGCGGTTTTCCGTTTGGAGGCTCTGGCTC
>JBNGDM010000021.1:0-20465 GCA_049975105.1 Rhodovulum sp.
GAACTGGCCCATGAGCCGCGCGAGGCACTGACTGACGACGGAGACGGGCTCTCGGCGTATCGCGCGATTGCCAAGGGCGCACGCGCGCACCTTGCGCGCACCGGGCGGCTGATCGTCGAGATCGGACCTACGCAAGCTGCCGCAGTCAGCGAAATCCTGCGTGCCGCAGGTCTTGAAATCGTCGTCTTGCACACCGATCTTGAGGGGCGTCATCGGGCGGTCGAGGCTCGCGCTGCGGCACCGGGGGCGTGACGCAAAGTGCGTGACGCGCCGCACGCGCCCTCGCCAAAACGCCGCAATTGGTGTATTTTCCTCTTGTCAGGGCGCGTGCACCGTGTTTACTCCATAGCGCGTAGCCCCGGGAACGGGTAGCGGGCACACTCGATCGGAGTTCCCGCGCAGGACAAGCCAGACAAACGTCGGCAGAAAGGACTCGGTCAAGGCCGGAGCGCCATTGAGGTGCGGGGCATGACCGAAGGCGCTAATACAAAGCTGGATACCAGTAGAGCATGAGACCATCCAAGTCACGTTCGCGGTCAAAGTCGAACCGTTCGCGCTCGGTGGGCAATATCGTCAACCGTGTTTTCGACAGTTCCGGGCCGGAGGGCAAGGTGCGCGGCACGCCGCAGCAAATTATCGAGAAATACAATCAGCTCGCTCGCGATGCGCAGCTTGGAAACGACCGTGTCGCGGCCGAGAATTTCCAGCAGCATGCAGAGCATTACGCCCGCCTTCTAAGCGAGGCCCAGCGTGAGCAGGAGGCCCGCCGTGAGCAGCAGGAGGCTCAACAGAACCGCGATCGGGATCGCGCCGGCCGTGACCGGCAGGACGACCGCCAAAACGCGGGTGAGCAACAGGGCCGGCGCGACGTGCAGTCAGATGAGACCGCAACGCAGTCCGCTGAAAAGGGCGTAGAAGGTGGTGCTGACGTGATCGACCTCGCCGAGGACGACAGCGGCAGTACGCTTGTCGAGACCCCCGAGGAAAAGCCTGCCGCCAAACCGGAAAAGCCGCGCCGCGCGCGCAAACCGCGTGCTGCGAAGTCTGCATCTGGCGAGGCCGGCGAGGAGCCGGGTCAAGCGCAAGCGCCGGCCGCCGAGTGATGGATTGACTATAAGGGCGGGTCGTTCGCGCGATGCCGCCCCTAGGCTCTCGGTGCGGCCTAGCCTGCCAAGGCGCGGGCCAAGGCGCAGAATCCTTCGATAGGGATCTGTTCAGCCCGGTCAGTCGGGGAAAGCCCGGCTTCAATCAGTCGATCTTCGATATCCGGGGTAAGCGCCTTCAGGCTCGCCCGCAGCATCTTGCGCCGCTGGTTGAACGCCGCCGCGACGACCTGTTCCAGGAGTCGCGGATCCGCCTCGAACCGGGGCGCGGGCAGGGCTGTCAGGTGTACCACGGCCGAGGCCACCTTGGGCGGTGGCGTAAACGCTTCGGGCGGCAGCCGCATCGCTATCCGCGCCGTGCACCGCCATTGGGCGAGGATCGCGAGCCGTCCATAGGACCTGGTTCCCGGCGTCGCAACGATCCGTTCAGCCACCTCGCGCTGAAACATCAAGGTCAGGCTCTCCCAGAAAGGGGGCCAGACATTCGGCGTAAGCCAGCGCACCAGGAGTTCCGTGCCGACGTTGTAGGGAAGGTTCGCGACAATTTTGATGGGCGGGGTCAGGCGCTCCGCGGCATCGATCTCCAGAGCATCGGCATTCACTACCTCCAGCCTTGCCGGATAGGCAGCGGCGATATCCGCCAGCGGGGCCATGCAGCGTGCGTCCTTCTCGACCGCAAGCACATGTCGCGCTCCCTCGGCGAGCAGCCCGCGGGTCAGGCCGCCGGGCCCCGGTCCGATCTCAAGGACATCCGCGCCGGTAAGATCGCCCGCCGTACGCGCGATCTTGGCAGTCAGATTCAGGTCCAGCAAGAAGTTCTGTCCGAGCGTTTTCTTCGCGCTCAACCCATGCGCCGAGATCACCTCGCGCAGCGGCGGCAGCCCGTCGATGGCGCTCATGGTCTGCGCCCTGCGGCAAGCGTCAGGCCAGCAGCCATGCCGACCCACGTAGCGCCGCCCCCGAGGCCAGCGGCGTCAGCGCCGTGCCGATCAAGGTGGCCACCGCCGCACCGCGTAGGGACAGCCGGCCTTCTTGCACAAGGCCCGTCAGCATCCATATCGCCGCAGGTCCCATGACCACCACGCCCGAGACGACGCCGGGCATCAAGCTGAGATTGGCCAACGACATGAGCACATGGGTCACGGCGTTCATCAGCAGCGCTCCCGACAGGCAGGCCAGAACCCAACCCCAAAGACCAGCGAACCGCCGTTGCCCCGCCACGATGACGATGACCGCCGCAGTCAGCGTCAGCAGCATCGCCGCTACGCCGTATTGCGCCGGCCCCGGCCAGTCGAATTCCGGCCGTTGCGCCTCCAGCCAGGCCGGCAGGAATAGTGTCTCTTCGGTATTCTGAAGTGCAAAGGCCACAAACATCAGTGTTGCCCGGGCCGAAAGGCCCACGCGTTTCAAGATGAATTCGTTCCGCAAAATACGTTTCATCGGGGCGGTACCTCCCCATAATCATGACGTCCCTCACCCTGCGCCTGCGCTTCGCGTCCGGGCCATCTGCCACGCCAGTTCCAGGGCGGCGATCAGGCTGGAGGGATCCGCCCGGCCTTTGCCGGCGATGTCGAACGCCGTTCCATGGTCTGGAGATGTCCTGATAAAAGGCATTCCTAGCGTTACGTTCACCCCACCCGCGAAGTCCAGAGTCTTTATCGGGATCAAAGCTTGGTCATGATACATGCAAATGGCCGCATCGTAACCCTTGCGTGCGTGGTCGTGAAACATCGTATCGGCTGGCAGGGGGCCCAACAGGGCAAAGCCTTCGTCACGCAGCCGGTCGAGAACCGGTTCGATCGTTTCGATCTCGTCGCGTCCCATGGTTCCACCCTCGCCCGCGTGCGGATTCAACCCGGCCACGGAGAGACGTGGCGTCTCGATCCCGAAATCGCGGAAGAGTGCCATATGTGTGATCCGGATCGTATCTTCCAGTAGTCGCGCGTTTAGGGCGGCCGGTACCTCGGCTAGAGGGATGTGGATCGTCACCGGGACCACGCGCAGGCTGGGGCAGGCCAGCATCATAACCACACGATCGACACCGGCCAGATGGGCCAAGTATTCAGTATGCCCCGGATAGGCGAAGCCCGCACCGTCCTTCAGGGCTTTTTTGCTGATCGGCGCCGTGCACAACGCAGAGGCATGGCCCTCCTGCACCAGTTCGACGCCACGCGCGATTGCCCCGATCACGGCGGCGGCGTTCTCTGGGGAGGGATGGCCGGGGACGGCGGGGGCGGGAAAGGGCAGGCGCACCACCGGAAGTGCCGTGGCCGAGATGTGCAGGGCGTCCTCGGGAGCGCTGATTTCGGCATGCGGCGTGCCCTCGGGCAGATGCGCCGGGTCGCCGATCCAGAAGAACGGAAGCCGCGCCCCCAGCCGTTTCCAGGCCTTGGCGGCGATCTCGGGGCCGACCCCCGCGGGCTCGCCGCAGCTCAGCGCGATCGGTCGATCGCTCATGGCTCGCGGATTATGGCGTCGGCCTTCAGTTCGGCAAGGAAGCTGGCGGCGTAGCCACCGAGGCGTTGGTTGACCAACTGCCGGCGCACCGCCTCGCGGTCGACCATGCCGCCGCCAAGGTCGGGCGTGCGACCGCACAGCATCAGCACCACCGCCACCTGCGGCGTCGACAGGCCGTAGGAGATCTCGCCCTCGTCCAGTTTGGCTAGCTCGAGCGCCACGTCGCGCAGCACTTCGCCTACGGGCTTGACCTCACGGGTCAGCCGGTCTTCGGGCAGGCCCTGGGCTACACCGTAAAGGTCGTCGCAGCTGTCCACCTGGGCGCGCACCTTCATTGCTTCGGCGAGCGACCCACCGGGGATTAGGAAGCGGGCGTATTCGACCGACACCGCCTCGGGCGAGACCGGTCCACTTTCCCTGAGCGCGCGCAATTGGAACAGTGCTACGGCGTTCTCGAGTTCGACAGGTTCCGACACCTGTCCCGGGCGCAGCCCAAGAACTTGGCTGGCCACGTCGGGGGGGAGGTTCGACAGCGGCACCCAGCCCATTCGTCCACCCTCTCCGCGGCTGCGTGACGATGAGTACTCCCGTGCGGCGGCCGCGAAATCCTCCTCGCTGCGGATCGAGCGGCGCAACTCCCGTGCGCGCCGCAGCGCCTCGGCACGAAGTTCGGGGCTATCGGCGCGCAGCACGATCTCGGACAGCAGCACCTGGGCTACTGCGCCTGCGGTCTTGGGCGAGGTGATCGCAAGGGCGCGGTCGATCTCGGCCTCGGTTATCTGCGCGCGCGGTCCGAAGCGCGCACGCACCACCTCGCGCCAGATCAGCCCGGCCTCGACGAAATCGCGAAAGGTCTCGGCTGCCACGCCGGCCTGGCCGATCGCGCCAAGGAACTGCTCGGCGGTCATATTGCCGCGCGCTGCGAATTCCTCCATGCCCTCGCGGATCTGCTCAGGCGTAAGCGTAATGCCCAGCCGATCTGCCTCGGCCATACGCAGGCGGTCGTCGATCAGGCCCTCCAACGCGACCTTTTCGATCTCGGGCGGGTTGCCCAGAAGCCGCAGAAAACGGACGCGCTGCTCGACCTCGTAATTCGTGATCGCCTTGTCATTGACGATCATTCGGGGCGCGAAGGGGCCGCCCTGCTGCGCGGTGGCCATCCCGGCGCCGAAAAGAGCGAGTGCGGCAGCGACCGCCAGGCCCATCCGTCGGATCATTCCGTTCCTCCGTTTCTTTCTGCTCTCAGAACCGGGCGCAGCGCCGTGCCCGGCCCGCCCCTTCGCCCTTCGCGCCAAAGCCCGCAAGCGACACCGTGAGCCCGAAATCCGTGGTCGGCTCCACACTAGTCGAGGAGGTGAACCGACGCGAGAGGGAAAGATCGACCGTCACGCATTCGTTCCGGTACTCTAGCCCGATGCCAGCCCGCGCCGCCTCGTCGGCGACGAAATCATAGCGCCAGTCGGCCTTGCCGATCCAGTTTCGTCGGAACTCATAGGCGGCATCCATCACCCATTCCGAGCGATCCTCGGTGCGGTTCTCGGATGGGTTGGCTTCGGCCCAGAGCAAACTCGAGCCGAGTTGGACCCGGTCGGAATTCCAGTCGATCCGCAGGTCGTTGCGGGTGAAATCGAACCTTTCGTCGAACAGCGCCCGGTTCGACAGGCTTAGATCGCCGGGAAGGTCCAGTTCGACCGCCGCAAGCCAATCCGAGCTGGCTCCGTCCAGCCCCGAGCCGCTGGCGAACTGGCCCTTGTCGCCGTCACGCCAGATCCGCCCCACTGTCAGCGCGAGCGACCAGCCCGCCGGGTCATATCGAGTCCAGCCGACGCCCAGATTGGCACGTAGCCCGGTCTCACGCACGTCTTCGCCGGCAAAACGGGTCAGCGAGAAGAGGTTCGCCTCGTCGAATTCGACTAGGGTGCTGTCCTCGTTCGGGATGTCGTTATCGTCCTCGCCGCTCCAGGCCAGTTGCACGACCGGTTCCAGCACATGCGTGACCCCGCCAGCGCCTGTCTTTACCAGGGGCCAGCGCAACTCGAGCATCGCTGCGGGCATAGAACGCGTATAGCTTCCTTGGTAAACTGTATCGTCGGTGACACGGAAATAGTCGATATCCAGCGCCGCCTGCGCCGCCAACGCCATACCGTTTTTCAGAACCCAGTCCCTGCGCCAGTCGAACGCGGCAGACACGCGACCCATATCCAGGCCGTCACCGGACGAGTCGTTCAAGCGTCGCTGAAAGCCATCCGCGGAAAAGATCAAGTTCGCGATCCCACCGATCGCAGACGGTTCCATACGCCTTGTGTAGCTGATTTCTCCGATCAGGAACGGGATCGACTGGTTGCTCTCGGACTCGCGAAGAGTCTGGTAATAGATGAGTTCGCCAGAAAATAGCTGATCGCGTCGCGTGCGGGTCAGCGCCACCTCGCTTTCCAGCCGGTCGGTATCGTCATAGTCATAGTCAAGAAGATAGGACGTGTCCGAGACACCCTGAACCCCGAAATCCAACCTGAAATCCTGCGGTAGGTCGAATCCGCCGTCGATGAACAGGTAATAACGTGTGTCATCGGAGCGGATGTCATCGCGCGAGATGGCGCCGTTCGCTTCGATCTCGCCGTGCCGGAACGCGCGGCGATAGCGCAGTTCCAATGTCCGCGTTTGCCCGGTCGAGACGTAAGGGGTCAACAGAAGGTCCTGGTGATCGCCGAGCATTATGAAATAGGGAATCTTGACGCCCGTGCCCAACTGGTCGGTCACCCTGATTTTCGGGGTCAGAAACCCGGTGGCGCGCTTCAGTGCCGGGTCAGGTACTCTCAGCCGGGGTACGTAGAAGACCGGAACCCCCATCACTTCCAGCCGGGCATGGTCGAAATACAGCTGCAATTCTTCCTGGTCCTGCACGATCCGCCGTGCGCGAATCTGCCAAAGCGGCACCTCGCTGTCGGAACAGACCCGGCAGGCTGAGGCGACTGTCTTGTCCAGCCGGTTGTAGCGCCCCGCGATGCGCTGAATGTCGGCGGCAGCGATCTGCAACTGCCGGTTCAGCACCATGCGCGCAGAATGCAGTATCCCCTCGGTGAGGGTGGGCGAAAGCTCGGCACTGTCGGCCACAAGGACGGTCTCGCCCCCAGTGGTCAGCGTGATCGGCCCCTCGATGCTCAGCCTCTCTCCCTGCCGGTCATAGACCACGCGCGAGGCCGCCAGCCGTGCCTCGCCATACAGCACTTCGACGTTGCCCTCGGCGACCAGCTGGTTCAGTTCGCCCACGCTGACGCGGTCAGCGATCAGTGTAGCGGCGGGGCTTTCATTGGAGAGCGAGTCGGCGCGCATGCCCTGGGCATATGCCTTCCCTGGCAGATCGGGTCCCGCGGCGACGAGCGCCGCGGCCAAAACTGCAATTGGGGCCGACAGCCGCCGCATCAACCATCCTCCAGGTGCAGCAGAAGCCCGAGCGACAAAAGGATGCCCGCTGCCGGCGGGCTCCAGGCAGCAAGCGCCACGGGGATCTGCCCATTCTCGCCCAAGACTTGCGCGAAATTGCGCAGGAAGAAAAGCCCGAGCCCGAGGCCCAGTGCCAGCATCACCATAAGCCCGGTCCGCCCGAACCGGGTATGGCGCATGGTAAAGCCCGCCGCCAAGAGAACCATCGCCGCCAGGATCAGAGGCATGGCCAGTTCCATCTGGAACCACACCCGGTGCGCGCGCGCCGAGAACCCGGCGCGTTCCAGTGCGGAAATGAAGTCCGGCAGGTCCCATATCGCGATGGCCGAGGGCTGGGCAAAGCTGTCGCGGATGCGTTCGCGCGTCATCTCGGAGGCCAGCAGCAGGCGGTCCTCCTCCAGGGCGCCAAGCTCTGGGTTGGGGCTGTCCGGTCCAAAGCGCCATCGCTTCGCCCCCAGTACCTCCCAGCCGGCATCGGTCAGGGCTGCTTCGTCTGCCTCGATCCGCCAGGCCGGGCCTCCATCGCGGTCGAACGCCAGGAAGGTAACGTCATAGTACCGCGTCGCTTCGGCATTGGCGCGGGCGGCGCGGATCACGATCTGGCCCTCGGCGCTGCCCTCGCGCAGCCACAGCCCTTCGGCGCTGACCGACAACACGCTGACCTCGCCCGTCTTGTAGCGGTCGGTGACGATCCGGTACTGCTTGGATGTTGCCGCCACGATCGGGTTCATCAGACCGACCGAAATTCCGCCCAGAACCAGGGCCGTTACGACGGGCGCGATCAGCGCGCGCAGGGCCGAGCGGCCCGAGGCCCGCGTCACAACCAGTTCCGACGTGCGCGCAAGCCCCAGGAACAGGGCGACTGTGGCCAGCACCACGACCAGCGGCAGGATCGTGTAAAGTTCTCCGGGCACCTTGAGGGCCGACAGGTGCAGAGCTTCGGCCACGCCGATCCGGCCGATTTCGAAGCGGCGCAGTTGATCGACCATGTCGATAACGACCATGATCGCCGCGAAGAACCCAAATATCCCCAGAACCAAAAGTGTGAACTTCCGCGCGAAATAGAGGTGAAGCGTCATGGCCACACCTCCTCCGGGGGTGTGACGCCGCCGCTTGGCACACGCCGCCGCCGCGCCGACGCCCAGATCATCGCGGCGCCGACCCCCGCGCCGACGAAGGGTGGCATATAAGTCACCGGCCAAAGCGCCGCGTTTTGTTGCGCGATGTCGGCCGCGGCGTTGTTCAGCAGATTCACCCCGATCAGCAGGATGATCGCCATCAAAACCTGCCGTCCCACCCCGAAGCGGCTGAAAGCGCCGACCAGCAGCGCGCCATAGCCGATCAGCGCGCCGGAGACCGCCAAGAGCGGTTGGGCATTTCGCGCATGCCCCTCGTAGAGGAATACCGCGCGCGGCTCGCCGGTGGCCGCGATCAAGTCCTCGGTGGGGTTGAGCAGCGCTGTTGTTGGCATAACCTCCAGTCGCGGGGTGCGGATGCGTGCGGTATCGATCAGCGCGCCGATGTCATAGGCGAAATCGGCGAAGCTGGTGGTCGCAAGCCGCCGATCCACCTTCTTCAGCGACTGTGCCATGCCGTCGAACATCACCAGCTTCGGCCCGGTCTCGCCATCCACCAGAAGTGCGCGCTTGGCGGTATAGGTTACACGCGTCTCGGCGCTGCGCGCATCCGACAGGTAAATGTCTCGCAACTCGCCCCGCTCGGTGATCTCGCGGATGTAGAAGGTCACGCCGCGTGCCGGGTGCAGGAACTGACCCTCACTGAGGAACTGCGCCGTGATGTCGCGCGAGATCTCGTCCTTGCGCTCGTCCAGCTGGGCGCGGCTCGCCGGGACCAGCGCATGGGTTAGAACCGCGATCGGCAGCGCCACCAGAAGACCGAAAACCAGCACCGGTCTGGCCAGCCGCCAGGGGCTGCATCCCAGCGCCTGCATCACCACCAGTTCGCTCTCCGAGATCATCCGGTTAATGACATAGACGGTCGCCGCGAAGGCTGCGATCGGCAGCACCAGCCGGATCACGTTGGGCAGGGTGAGCGCGGCGAATTCCAAGAATACCAGCGCCGATTGCCCGTCGCCGATCAGTTGCTCGAACAGGGAAACACCCCGGTTCACCCAGTAGATCGATACCAGCACAAGCGCGAAGAAGCCGAACAGGATCGTCAGCTGCGCAAGCAGGTATCGGTCGAATCTCGGCACATGTCCCCCCAGGACATCACGGGTCGCGGGGGACGTTAGACCAATCGGCGGGGACCGGAAACTGCTATCTGGTCAAGCGCCGGGTGGCAGACTAGGTAGGGTCGGAACCGTTCAGGAACTGGGAGCCAGACATGACCACGCCCGTCGCGATCACCTTCGCCGAAACCGATCTCGAAGCCATTTCCGAAGCATCGGGGCGGATCGCGGTGTTCGTCGGCGCTGACGGCAAGCTTGACCAGTCGGCTCGCCGAGTGAACCGGCTGATGAAAGGCGCACTAGCCCGGTTCGTCGATAGCGATGCCTTCGGCAAGCTGAAACCGGGTGAGACGGCAACGCTGGCCTGGCCTGCCCACTTGGCCGCCGAGGCTGTCGACGTGGTCCGGCTGGACAAGCGCCCGAGCGTGGAAGATGCGCGCCGCGCTGGCGCGGCGCTGGCCAAGCGGCAGGGGGCGGCGAATGCCGTGCTGCTAGCCGGGGCGAACGCGCGGGCGGCCGACATTGCCTTCGGTTTCGCGCTGCGCGCCTACGAGTTCGCCGATTACAAGACCTCCGAGACGACTCAGCCAGGCGAGGTGAGCGTCATGGTCTCTAAACCCGAAGCGGTCGCCGCCGAGGCGGGCCCGATGGCCGCCCGGGCGGAAGGCGTGTTCTTCACCCGCGACCTTGTGAACGAACCCGCCAACGTGCTGAGCACCGACGATTTCGCCGCGCGCCTGGCGGCGATGCAGGAATTAGGCCTCGATGTCGAGATTCTCGAAGAGGAGGACCTGGCGAAACTCGGCATGCGCACGCTGCTGGCCGTGGGGCAGGGGTCGGAAAGCCCATCCAAGGTCGTCGTGATGCAATGGAACGGCGGCAAGAAGGGCGACGCGCCGCTGGCCCTTGTCGGCAAGGGCGTTGTGTTCGACACCGGCGGCATTTCCATCAAGCCCGCCGCCGGTATGGAAGAGATGACCATGGACATGGGCGGCGCGGGCGTCGTGGCGGGCGTGATGCGGACCCTCGCCCTGCGCAAGGCCAAGGCCAATGTCGTGGGCCTGGTGGGGCTCGTCGAAAACATGCCCGACGGCAAGGCCCAGCGCCCAGGCGACATCGTGCGCACGATGAAGGGCGACACGGTCGAGGTGATCAACACCGATGCCGAGGGGCGTCTCGTTCTGGCCGATGTCCTTTGGTACGCACAGGAGCGCTTCAAGCCCGCGGCCATGGTCGACCTCGCGACCTTGACCGGTGCGATCATAATCGGTCTCGGCCATCACAACGCCGGTGTCTTCGCCAATGACGACGTGTTCTGCGCCGATTTCCTCAAGGCTGCCGCGGCTGAGGGCGAGGGCGCGTGGCGGATGCCGCTGGGTGCAGCCTATGACCGCCAGATCAAGTCGCAGATCGCCGATATCAAAAACACCGGTGGTCGGCAGGCCGGGGCCGTCACGGCAGCGCAATTCCTTCAGCGCTTCGTGAAGGAGGATTGCCCCTGGATCCACCTCGACATTGCGGGTGTCGCCCGCACGCCCGAGGAAACCGTGCTTGCGCCCAAAGGACCGACCGGCTGGGGCGTGCTGGCGCTCGACCGGCTGGTCGCGGACCGTTTCGAGAGCTGATGCGGCGCGCTGCATGCCACCCGGCCTCCGGTGGACGGCCGGGTGGCCCCTTGTATCTGGGTTCGCGCCGCGCTCAACTGCCCCTGCCGATCTGCAAGCGAGCTACGCTATGGGCGCCGCACTTTTCTACCACCTGACCCGGCGCCCGCTCGAGGCAACGCTTCCGCCGCTCTTGGAAAAGGCCCTGGCCAAGGGGTGGCGGGTGGCCATACGTGGCACGGATGATGGAAAGCTCGACTGGCTCGACGAGAAACTCTGGATGGACGATGGCTTCCTCCCGCATGGCCGCGCGGGCGGCCCCTTCGAGGCCTTCCAACCGGTACTCCTGACAACGTCGCGTGAGATGCCGAATGGCGCAGCGTGCCTGATGGCGCTGGACGGCGCTCCGGTCTCCGCCGAAGAGGCCGCCGCCATGGAGAGGGTCTGCATCCTGTTCGACGGCAACGACGCAGCCGCCCTCGACATCGCGCGCGACCAGTGGCGCAGTCTGACAAAGGCGGGCATCGCCGCGCAATACTGGTCCGAGGATTCCGGACGCTGGGAAATGAAGCGGCAAAGCGGGGGTTGATTGGCCGCTTTGAAGAGTCGGCGGCGATTGTTCTGGCGACGTGGCAGGCAAGCCCGGCGGCCAAGGTCCATGCTGGGATGCGGACAAGAGGGATCGGGCGACCCATTGGCAAGTTTCCCGCAGCGTGGCCATGGGCAAAGGCGGTGGCCATTCCGTTTGGTCTGGCGATTCCGACTGCAATTCGCCGTGAATTCAAGACGTCCCGCGAACGATGCGGCCGTGGCGCGCGGTCTTGCCGTGCATGGTGCATCTGTTTTGCACCTCGCTCATGGGCTCGGGGTGCCAGGACCGTTCGTTTCTTTCGCCGGCTCTGACCTCATGCCAGCAAACCAGCCACTGTGCGGCAAGGCCTAGCGCGTTAGGATCATCCGGTCGCGCACCACTTCGATTCGTTCGAACCGGTTCAGGTAGCCCATACCGAGTAGCGACTCCCGCATCTCGCCCGAGTTAACGAAACCGCGCACGTCGCGGTCCACGATCGGACCCAGTGCCATCTGCTTCAGGCGTACCGGCGCGGTGCGGACGACGCCGTTTGCCGTGCGTGCCTCGCCGAAATAATCGAGATTTTCCGGGTCCAGTCCGGCCCGTTCCGCGTCGGCCCGGGTCAGTACAACGTCGGTCGCCCCGGTATCCACGACAAAGCGGACGGGGGCGTCGTTCACGTCGATCGTCAGGTAGTAATGTCCATCGGGCGCGCGCGGCACCTCGATGCGGGCGTCTTCAGCAAACACTGTCTGGCGCGGTATCACGTCCTGGCGAATGTCTGACCAAAGGCCCACGCCGGCGATCACACCGACAAAGATCAGGCCCCAGATCGCAGCCTGCTGTGCGGCTTGGCCCAGCCTGTGCCGGTTGGCCACGAAGAAATAGCCAGCGATCGCCGCGCCGAGCAGCCCCAGGTAGAGAAGCTGTGCGATGTCTTCGCCCGCCATGGGTGTCCTTTCACCGGTTCCATGTCTGGATATAGGGGCACCACGGCGAAACGCGAGATGCGTCAGACCGGCGCAATGCCGAAATCCCGCAGCCCGTCCAGCACAAACTGAACCGAAAGCGCCGCCAGCAACATTCCCAGAAGGCGTGTGACCACGTTGATGCCGGTCCGTCCCAGGGCGCGCTCGATCAGCCCAGCGGCCAAGAACATCAAGAGCACGATTGCGATGACGGCGATCATGACCAGGTGAATCATCAGCATCGCCAGCGGTTCGCGCTCGACCGCGCCGTTCAGCAGGATCATTGTCGCCATGGCGCCGGGGCCCGCGATGAGCGGTGTGGCCAGCGGAAACACCGACGGGTCGGGCCTGTCGTCATTGGCCTGGTCCTCGCGGCGCTTGCCGCGACGTTCGAAGAGCATGTCGAGCGCAGTCAGGAACAAGAGTATACCGCCCGCGATTCGGAAGGCGGGCATGGAAATACCAACGAACCCAAGGACCTTTTCCCCGAACAGGCCGAAAAGCGTGAGAAGGCCGACCGCGATGGCGGCCGCGCGAAACGCGATCACGCGCCGCTCCCGTGCGCCATCACCTTGGGTGATCGCGACGAACATCGGCGCCAGCCCAATCGGGTCAATTACCACGAACAGAGTGACGAAGGCGCTAATGTAGAATGTAAGCTCCATTCCTCATCCAGCCTGTTCTTCGAGGTTTTCCACAGCTGCCATCCACATGGCCTCGGCCCGCTCCAACGCCTCTTCCACTTCGGCGAACTTGCGCTGCCAGAGCTGCATTTCATCGGTTCGGTTCGCCTCGTAAAGGTCGGGCTGGGCCAGTTTCGCAGACAGTTTTTCGCGCATCTCGATCAGTTTCTCGACCCGCTCTTCGCATTTACGCACCTCGGCGCGGGCAGCCAGCACTGCATCGCGCGAGGGTTTCTTCGGCGCGGGGGCAGCAGGCGCTTTGCGGGGTTTTTCGACCTTGTCGGTGGCCAGAAGCATGCGCCGGTAGGCGTCGAGATCCTCGGCATAGGGGGTCACGCGGCCGCCCTGTACCAGCCACAGGCGGTCTGCGACCAAGGACAAGAGATGCATGTCATGAGAAACGAGAATCACAGCGCCGGAATAGACGTTCAGCGCCTCGACCAAAGCTTCACGGCTTTCGATGTCCAGATGGTTCGTCGGCTCGTCGAGCAGCAGAAGCTGCGGCGCGTCCAGCGTGGCTAACAGCAGCGACAGCCGCGCCTTCTGCCCGCCCGACAGCCGCGCTACCTCGGTTTCCGCTTGGTCGGCACTCAGCCCGAACCCAGCGAGTCGCGCGCGCAGCCTTGCGGGTACTTCGTCGGGCCGCTCCCGCCGGAGATGGTGTAGCGGCGTCTCGTCCAGATGCAGCTCGTCCACTTGGTGCTGGGCGAAATAGCCGACCTTGAGCCTTGCCGCCCAGGTGATCCGGCCCGACAGCGGTTCCAGCTTGCCCGCCAACAGCTTGGAAAAGGTTGATTTGCCTTCACCGTTCCGGCCAAGAAGCGCGATCCGGTCGTCCTGATCGATTCGCAGCGTCAGCCGCGACAGGACGGGCGTGCCGTCATAACCGACCGACGCCCCCTCCATCGCGACGATGGGCGGCGACAATTCCTCGGGCTGCGGGAAGGTGAAAACGGTGCGCGCCGCGTCCTCGGGGGCGGCGATCGGTTCCATCCGCTCCAGCATCTTGATCCGCGCCTGCGCTTGCTTGGCCTTCGACGCTTTGTAGCGGAACCGGTCGACGAAGCTTTGCAGATGCTCGCGCCGGGTCGCTTGTTTCTTGGCTTCGGCGGCCTGCACGGCGCGCGTTTCGGCGCGAGCTCGGGTGAAAGCGTCGTAGCTGCCCGCGTAAAGCGTCAGACGGCGGTCCTCCAGGTGCAGGATGTGGCTTACGGCGCGGTTCAGCAGGCCCCGGTCGTGGGAAATAAGGATTACCGTGTAGGGGTAGCGCGCAAGATATGATTCGAGCCAGAGCGCGCCCTCGAGATCGAGATAATTGGTAGGTTCGTCCAGAAGCAGCAGGTCGGGTCGCGCGAACAAGACTCCGGCCAGCGCCACCCGCATCCGCCATCCGCCCGAAAACGCGGAACAGGGCATCGCCTGTTCCGCTTCGTTGAATCCCAGACCTTTCAGAATCGCGGCCGCGCGGCCCTCGGCCGACCACGCGTCGATATCGGCCAACCGGGTCTGTAGTTCGGCGATGCGGTGGGGATCAGTCGCGGTCTCGGCCTCGGCCAATAGCGTGGCGCGTTCGGTATCCGCAGCCAACACTGTGTCCAATAGCGACACTTCGGAGCCCGGCACCTCCTGCGCGACGGACCCTATGCGGGCACGGGGGGGCAGGGCGATTTCGCCGGATTCCAGGGCCAGCTCGCCCCAGATCAGCCTGAACAGCGTGGTTTTTCCGGCGCCGTTGCGGCCCACAAGGCCCACCTTGTGCCCGTCGGGAATCACCGCCGAGGCATGCTCGAAAAGGGGGCGGCCCTCGATGGCAAAGGTGATGTCGGCGATCCTGAGCATGGGGGGCATGTGCCCGAGCCCGTTCTTCCCGTCAATCGCGGCTTTTCAAGCCGGAGACCCCATGCTAGCAGAACCGCGTTTTTTCCCGCGCCTTCCCGAACGGGCATGGCGCCGCAGCAAATGAGGATATCCCGACATGGCGATCCAGCGCACCTTTTCGATCATCAAGCCCGACGCGACCAAGCGCAACCTGACCGGCGCGATCAACGCCAAGCTCGAAGCCGCTGGCCTGCGGATCATCGCCCAGAAGCGGATTCACCTCACGAAGGCCCAGGCCGGCGTGTTCTACGCGGTCCACAAGGAACGCCCGTTCTATGACGAGCTGTGCGAGTTCATGGCCTCGGCGCCGATCGTGGTCCAGGTGCTGGAAGGTGAAGACGCGATCGCGAAGAACCGCGAGGTGATGGGCGCGACCAACCCGGCTGAGGCGGCGGAGGGCACCATCCGCAAGGAGTTCGCCCTGTCGATCGGCGAGAACTCGGTCCATGGCTCGGATGGGGAAGACACGGCGAAGGAGGAAATCGCGTACTTCTTCTCCGGGCTCGAGCTTGTGGGCTGAGGGGCCGCGAGTCTTGAGGAAAACTCTTGGCAAAACTCTTGCCAAGGAATTTGCCCCGTGCGGGTTCGGACCGGTTCGCCGAACCGACCCGTTGCGCCGGCTAAGTCAGATGCTGGCCCAGTCGCTGAAGAGCAGGGGCTGGGCCGGCTTCTCCGCGGATTGAGCCGCCTCGCCTCCGGAAGGCTTTGTCGGTGCTGCTCGTGCTACTTTGGGGTCGGGGCGTTCATGCAGCGTTCCTTCTCTGCTGTTTCCTGCTGCGGCGACCAGGCTGTGGTCGGACTACCACCAAGTTGGCGCCCTGATTGTGGTGGGACTCGGGCAAAAACGTTCCCGAAACAAAGCTTTTCGTAAGGATTGAGAAGTTCTTGCGCTACCGTGCCGCGACTCCGCCGTGCGCTGGATTGGTCTGCGCTTGCGCCCGTCGCACGTGAAGTGCGCAAGGCTTCGGGCCGGAACGCAAAGCGCCCGCGAGGGCCTGCCGGCCGGCGCGGGCGCTTGGGGCAGTTGACCGCGTTATTGCAGGTGCGCGGCGACGCCGTAGTACTTGCGGTCGGACAGCAGCTTCCAGCCCATCCGGGAGGAGAGCGGATAGGGATTGACGCCGGTCAGATCGACATTGCCCTCGCCGGTTCCGCCCAGCAGAGGCCAGCCCATCGAACTCGACAGCGGCGTCGCGTTATCGGTCTTCAGTTCGACATTCGGCTTGCTCTCGGAGAGCGTCGCAAAGCCGAGCATGTCGGAAAAGGGCGTCGTGCTCTTCTCGCGGTCAATGTTCACGTCCGTCATATGCTGCTTGCTGGCGAGCTTCGGCATGAAGTCGTCCCAGAAATATTTCATCGTGATTCCTCCAGGTTCCATGGAGTCGTGTCGCGGCGTGACATCTTGCTTTGCCCGTGCCCGGCGCGAACGACGAATTGCGATTGGGCGCGCGCCATTACCCCACTGCCAGACGGCAAGATCAATGGTCCGCGCGGTCGCAGGGCGACTTGCGCGCCCGAACTGCGACAGGCTGTCCGAACGGCTGCGACAGGCTGTCAGCGCTGTCCAATATGCCGCACGATATTGGGGGGGTGTAAGCCTACGTTGACATTGCCAACGTCAATTGCTTGTGACATCGTTTCTAAGTGACGAGGCCAGACCGGTGGCGTCGCGGACTGAAAAAGAAAGCAGCTGACCGGTCAGGCGTTGTCGACGAGAGTGCAGGTTCTGCACGCAACGCAGTCGAAACCATATTGGGGAGACGACAATATGACTGACGATCCTGACAAAGTCTGGCCGACCGGCCTGACGCTCGCCGAAGCCGAAGAAGTGCACAAGCAAGTCATCGACGGCACTCGCGTTTTCGGCGCCATCGCGCTCGTGGCGCACTTCCTGGCGGCCGTCGGCACGCCGTGGCTCGGCTAATCGGAGGTACCAAGGTATGAATAACGCGAAACTCTGGCTCGTCGTTAAGCCGACCGTCGGTATCCCGCTGTTCCTCAGCGCCGTGGCGATCAGCTCGTTCCTCGTGCACCTGATGCTCGTGCTGAACACCGGCTGGATGGCTGACTACTACAAAGGCGCTTTCGAAGAAGCCGCCGTGATCACCGCGTCGGAAACCGACATCGCCTGAGGCCGATCGGCCCATGTGAAGAACATGGCGAAGGCCGGGGATCTGTCCTCGGCCTTCGCATCTCCGGCCCGGGTTGCCGGATCCTGAGGTGGAAACGCGCCCCCGCGGGCAAACATGCTACGGATGCGCCTGCGCGCGCCGTGCGGAGTGCGACCGCATGAATCGACTGAGCCGGATGGCGATCAACGGCATCGCAAGCGCGGGAATGCGCTTCATGCCTTTCGCCGAGGCCGCAAGCGACGACCTGCCCCTGAGCCGCCTGTTACGCTTGGCGTTGTTCCAGGTGTCGGTGGGTATGGCAATGGTGCTCCTGGTCGGGACTCTGAACCGGGTGATGATTGTCGAACTTGAGGTGCCCGCCTCTCTGGTCGGCGTAATGATTTCCCTGCCGCTTCTTTTCGCACCTTTCCGTGCGCTGATCGGCTACAAGTCCGACACGCATAAATCCGCCCTCGGCTGGCGCCGTGTGCCCTATATCTGGAAGGGGACGCTGCTGCAGTGGGGCGGCTTCGCGATCATGCCGCTGGCGCTGATCGTGCTGTCGGGCCAGGAATACGCAGCTGGCGCGCCGGAATGGGTCGGGCTCGTCAGCGCGGCGCTGGCCTTTCTGCTGGTGGGGGCGGGCGTGCATACCGTCCAGACCGTGGGCCTTGCGCTGGCTACCGACCTCGCTCCGCGCGAGGACCAGCCCAATGTCGTCGGGCTGATGTACGTGATGATGCTGGTCGGCATGATCATAAGTGCTCTGCTGTTCGGAAAACTTCTCGAGAATTTCTTCCACGCCAAGTTGATCCAGGTGATCCAGGGCGCAGCCGTTATGACGCTGGTCTTCAACGTGCTGGCAATCTGGAAGATGGAGGCGCGCGACCGCGACCGCGCCTATCGTCAGAGGGTGAACCCCGAACCCGATCCCAGCTTCGGCGAAGCGTGGGCGCTGTTCATGCGCGGCGCCAATCCGCGCCGTCTGCTTTGGATCATCGGTTTGGGCACCATGGGCTTCGGCTTGGCCGAGGTGCTGCTCGAACCCTACGGCGGGCAGGTATTGGGCATGAGCGTGGCTTCGACCACGCGGCTGACCGCCACGCTGGCCGCCGGCAGCCTTGTCGGCTTTGCCCTTGCCTCTCGCGTTCTCAGCCGTGGTGCAGACCCGATGGTAATGGCCGGCGCAGGCGCGTTGGCGGGTCTCCCGGCCTTCGCGCTGATCACCTTCTCGGCCACCCTTCAATCGCCCGGTATCTTCATCGCGGGCACGGCGTTGGCGGGCTTTGGCGCGGGGCTGTTCGGCCACGGTACGCTGACCGCCACCATGCGGGCCGCCCCGAAAGAACAGGTCGGCCTTGCGTTGGGGGCCTGGGGCGCGGTGCAGGCCACTGCGGCGGGCGTGGCGATCGCATTGGGCGGCGTCGCGCGCGACCTGATCCTGGCGTCGCCCCTGTCCGCGCTGTTCGGCGCGGCAACCCCCTATTTCTTCGTTTACGGGGCAGAGTTCCTTCTGCTCGCGATCACCCTTGTCGTGGTCTACCCGCTGATCGCCCATAAGGTGTTCGGCGTTGAACGCCGCCCGACCTGACAGCAGAAATCGTAACGTCTTCCCCGGTCGCCCTTCTATCCTGGCGCCCTATGTCCCAGTATGGCGCCAAACTGGGGGAATCCATTGACCGAATCGCACCGTTCCGTGTGCTTTGCCGCGCTGACGGCCTTGGCGCTTTCCGCGGGGCCGGGGTTGGGCGCCGAGGCGCGGCTTTTCGCGCCCGGCGCTCCCGACGACGTGCGCGCGGCGCTGACCGCCTCGGCGCTCAGCCTAGAGATGGCGCGTGATCCGGACAGGACCGCACAGGACATTCTGGCCGCGGCGCGCGCAGATTATGCGCGGCTGATCGGGGCGCTTTACGCGCAGGGCTATTATGCGCCAGAGATCGCGATTCGCATCGACGGCCGCGAGGTGGCTGATATCTCGCCGCTCTCGACGCCGGATCGCATCGGACGGGTGCGGATCGACATTCGAACCGGTCCGGTTTTCGGCTTCTCGCAAGCGCGGGTCGCACCGCTGGCGCCGGATACCAGCCTTCCGGCCGGATTTGCGCCGGGATCGCCTGCGCGCAGCACCTTGATCCGCGATGCCGCGCAGGCTGGCGTGGCGGGATGGCGCAGCGCGGGACACGCGAAGGCGCGAGTCGCAGGCCAGGGCATCACCGCCGACCACAAGACTGCAACCCTTTCGGCCCGGCTCGATTTGGTGCCCGGGCCGCCTGTGACCTTTGGCGACCTCGTGATCTCGCGTCCGTCCGCTGTGCGGCCCGAGCGTCTGCGCGCGATCGCGGGGCTGCCAACTGGCGCGCGCTTCGATATCGAGGCTCTGGAACGCAGCGCGGAGCGTTTGCGCCGCACTGGCGCTTTCCGTTCGGTAAGTCTGACCGAGGCGGAGGGTTTGGGGTCGGGGAACACGCTGGATATCGGTTTGGCGGTCGTTGACGAGAAAAAACGCCGCTTCGGACTCGGGGCAGAACTCTATTCGCTGGCCGGTGTGACACTCTCGGGCTACTGGCTGCACCGGAACCTTTTGGGTGGGGCCGAGCGGCTGCGTTTCGACGCCGAGATCGCCGGGATCGGTGGCTCCGACAGCGGCGGCGTCGATTACTCGCTTTCGGCGCGTATCGACCGGCCCGCGGTGATCGATCCCGATACCGGCGCCTTTGCGCTGGCCGCGGTCGAGCGTCTGGATGAACCTGACTCGCGCGAGGAGACCGGCCGTTTCGGGCTCGGTCTGAGCCATGTCTTTTCCGATCGGCTGTCGGGCGAGGTCGCGCTGCTGTTCAGTTATTCCGACGTGTCCGACGACGTAGGCGATCGTGAGATGAGCCATCTCAAGCTGCCGATCTCTCTGACTTGGGACGACCGCGACGACACGCTGAACCCCCGCGGCGGGACCTATCTCGATCTCGGGCTGACGCCGCTCGTGGCGATCGAGGGCGATGCGGAATCCGGGATGCAGGCCAAGGCGGACGCCCGCATCTACCATGCCCTCGGCGAGCGTTTGGTGCTGGCGGGCCGGTTTCAGATCGGTTCGGTGCTGGGCGCAAGCGCAGATGGCGTGCCGCCGGCAATGCTCTTCTATTCCGGTGGTGGCGGCACGGTGCGCGGCCAACCATATGAATCGCTTTCGGTCGAACTTCCGGGTGGCGACCGGATCGGCGGCCGCTCGTTCCTGGGGTTGTCGGCCGAGGCGCGTTTCGACGTGACCGACGCAATCGGCGTGGTTGCTTTTGCGGATGCCGGTTTCATTGGACCCGATTCCTGGTTGGGCGATGGCGAATGGCATTCCGGGGCGGGCCTTGGCCTGCGCTACGACACCGGGATCGGCCCGATCCGTCTGGACGTTGCCGCCCCTGCCAGCGGTGAGACCGGGGACGGGATTCAGGTCTATATCGGGATCGGGC